>CANJQC010000099.1 GCA_947476295.1 Planctomycetaceae bacterium
AGTTCGGATTGCAGGCTGCAACTCGCCTGCATGAAGCTGGAATCGCTAGTAATCGCAGATCAGCTATGCTGCGGTGAATATGTTCCTGAGCCTTGTACACACCGCCCGTCAAGCCACGAAAGCGGGGGGCGCCTAAAGTCGCTGTGCTAACCGTAAGGAGGCAGGTGCCTAGGGCGAACTTCGTGATTGGGACTAAGTCGTAACAAGGTAGCCGTAGGGGAACCTGCGGCTGGATCACCTCCTTTCTAAGGATATCCATTGACGAATCTGATTCGTTGATAAACTATTGAAACGATTCATCGGAGAGAATTCCACTCACAAACTCAATCTGTTTATAATGAAAGCGGTCGCTGAGAAATCGGTGGCCGCTTTTTTTTGCGCGCCCGCAGTGCTGTTCTATCCATGTTTTTCGGTTGGCCAGTTTTATCGCTCGCGGCACTAAACCGCTGGTTGCCCACAATTTTGCCGCCTTTCCGCGTGCGTGCAGTTTTGTTGACGGCCTCTTTATCCGCGTTCTTCGTTGCAGAATTCCGGAGGTGTACCGTGTCGGTAAGCTGACGCAGGCTGCCGGTCACTGGTTGTTGTATACGCTGTTTGCGAGATAGAGACCTGTCCGCTCCGCGCGCTCCAAACGAAGGTCATGTTACGATCTGCTCGTCTGTCTGGATGATTAGATCATACGCTTCAAGTCCCGATGCGGTCTGGCGAAGGTGATCCACGAATCCCTCTCTCTGAAGTAAGCGACCCAGACGGGCGAGGATCTGGAGATGGGTGGATGCATCTCGCGCTAGAACTAGAAAGAACAGGTCAGTGAGTTGTCGGCCCGGTGCGCCGAACGGTATACCGGACAAGGTCTTCCCAAAGGCTATGATCGATTGGCCGATTGCATCCGGCAGCGGATTTCTTGGGTGCGGGATGGCGATGCCGTTTTCAAACCCAGTGGACATTACGTCTTCGCGTTCTTTGACTGTTTTGAGAATTGAAGCCGGATCCCAGACCTGCCATGTACGACCGGCGACTTCGATAAGTGCCTGCAGAACGGCCGGTCGAGTTCCCGCATCGAGTGGAACTTCGCAGGTTTCCGGATGCATTAGCCCTGCAATTGGACTCTGTTTTTTTTGTTCCCCGATTTGTTGCGACTGCTCCAGTTGGGCCAGTCCCTGATCGTCGAGTCCTCGAAGATCCTGCTCCAGCCAGTGTGTAATCTCAATTTCGTTAAATCGCCATTCGCCACTGACTCGTCGCCCGGGAATGATGCCTCGGTTGACCAGTTTTTCCACTTGGCGACGATCTCTGCCAAGTTGCTGCACAAGTTCGTCCAGCGTATAAAAATCACGCGACATGAATGGCTGCGCCCTTGAGAAATTGAAATTGAGAATCGAGCGTCAGAACCGCACCGCAAGGAGACTTGCGAGGGCTATCACGGCCATTCCTGCGTCTTTGATCATCGTGACCACTGACATTGGCCGATTAAAGACGGTTCCGGGACAAGTGGGATGCACGAGGAGGCTGGTTCTTAAGGATCGAACAACACCGATCATCCCAGTCACCATCAGTATCTGGGTGATATGGTTGACGGCAAACGACTGAACCCACATCAGATAGCCGATTCCCAGAAGCAGTTCTACAAACGGATTTTGAAGATCGAAAACACGACGAAACCATCACCCGTGAACTCCTGCGCCAACCAGATTCCCATTCTCCAGTGCAGGAGCATGCTGGCTCCCATGAGAAACGCCACAAACGGGATCAATGGAAGGTACGTCGTGCATCGGACCGCTTCGCCCCGTTTAGCCTCTGCGTCAATCTGCGAGAAGTTTAGAGTCTGCCCGCTGGCGTGTGCTGAGCAAGGTCAGCGATCATGTCGCGTGTTGCGGCGGCGATGGCGTCTTGCCAGCGGGCATCGCCGAATTGTCCTGAATAAGGTTTGCGCTGCCAGGCAAAGTTGATTCCACGCGAGCTGTTGACGACTGCACCGAGTCCGTCTGGATAGAAGGCACCGGCTGTGTCTGATGATGTTCCGCCCTGGGCTCCGTAGCCTGGAATCAGCAGCGGGACGGCGGGCATTTCGCTGCGAAGCTGTTGAAGCTGGGTTGGCCATGTGGCACCGACGACTGCACCGATACATCCGAAGACGCGATCGGCCGCGCGCGTGGTTTCGCTGAGCCGCTGAACAGTTCGGGCCACGATTTCAAAGAGTTGTTGTCCATCCGACATTCGGTCCTGAAACTCTGCTGCGCCGGGGTTGCTCGTGCGGACAAGAACGTAAAGTCCTGCTCTGCGGCGGTGAGCAAGATCGACGAATGGCTGCAGCGAATCACTTCCCAGATACGGGTTGATCGTCAGCGCATCAGCGGGCCATGCGGCAGCATTCGGATCCTCACCGGCCAGCCAGGCGTCGGCGTATGCTTCCGCAGTGGACCCGATATCGCCGCGTTTCGCATCGGCAATCACGATCAGTCCTGCCTGACGCGCGTATCGCATCACCGCATCCAGTGCCCGAAATCCCGGGACACCAAGCTGTTCGAAGAATGCGACCTGAGGTTTGATAGCTGGAACAAGCGGAGCCACGATGTCGATCAATTGTTTCGAATACGCTTCAAACGCCCAAGCATCGCGTTCACAACGATTTGCAGACTTCGATTCTGCGACAGCTTTGATTGACGAGGGCATCAATTCCCAGCGGGGATCGATGCCCACCAGCGCGGGTGTTTTCAGAGTTCTGATACGAGTGTTGAGTCGTGTGGAGTAGTCGGACATGGGTGTTTGGTTTCTGTGTTGATTTCGCAGGTTCTGTGGATTGTAAGGGGAATTGTGTGAAAGGAATGGCAAGACGGCTGTTCAAAATCCATGAATTCCGGGACACGGTTTCAAATTCGATCTAGGGTTGTGTTGTCAAACGTTTCCGATATCCCTCCTAGATCCAGTTCCATGAGAGCCCTCTCAACGATCAAAAAATTTTTCCACTCTGACGACGCCACAACAGCAGTTGAATACGCTGTTCTGCTCGCCATGATCTTGGTTGCCGTGATCATCGGAGTGACGACAGCTGGTGGTGGCGTTGGGACGTGGTGGACAGACATCAAGACAAAAATTGACAGCTATTGATTTGAATCGACACCTCGTGAGTTTCTCGAAGTCGGCGTCATTCTGCATGCCACCGAGATTCGTGCGTTGATTTCTCGAAAGTCACCTTACAATCATTCAGTACCGTTTCAGATGGTGTTCGTGGCAACATTCGGAGTCTGACTCTGTCGAATCCACGCACGGTACGGGCGATGCCCGCTCTAAGGCCGTCCAGTTTGATTCGGAGTTGTGGCAATGCAGGAATGTCTGATCGCCCTTGGCGGTAATCTGCAAATATCCAGACAGGTCTTCAACGACGCACTCGCGCAGCTTCAACTTCGAGGTTGCAGCGACGTCGAAATGAGTCGCGTGTTGAAAACCCGCCCGGTCGGTGCTGAAGCGGGTAATGCATTTCTCAATGCAGCGGCTGTGCTGCAAACAGATCAGAGCCCCGAAGAACTGTTGCGGACGCTGCACGAGATTGAAGCAATGTTCTGCCGCGTTCGCACTCGTCACTGGGGGCCTCGCACGCTGGATCTTGATCTGATTCTGTACGGCGAATTTACGTCTAACATTCCGCAGCTTGCGGTTCCTCATCCGGCGATGTGGTATCGACGCTTTGTACTCGAACCCGCGGTCGAAGTGGCGGCAGACATGGTTCATCCGATCCGGAATGAATCCGTGGCGGGGATGCACAATCGTTTGATATGTCATCCATTGCGGCTGGAGATATGCGGCACGGGATCATCGACGGCGTCGCGGTTTCTTAAAGAGATTCTGAATCAGGTGCGAGATATCGCGAGCGACCACATAGAGTGGCATCCGGCAGATTCAGCGTCAGTGATTGCGCCCGATTCGTTTGCCCGCATCATTGTGCGGCAGGGAAAAATGATCACGGCTTCGCAGCCAATGCATCAGAAAAACAAAGAAATCGAGGTCGTGGGTGATACGGCGGCAGAAGTCGTGTCACAGATTGAGCATTTGAGCATCGCGATGCTTGGCTGATCGATCTGGTCCTGGATCACGCACTAACTTTGTGCCTTATGGGCCAATTCACTCACTAATCGCCACACACTTTGTAATATACTGCCGACGTTCTCCCAACCATCTATTCGCTCCATTCTGAATTCCAGTCGAAGCATCATGCAGCCGCGAACGATTCATGTCCCGACACTGCGACGCTATCTGGTACCGTTTGATCCAAAACGCGTGCCGCATTTGTATACCGACGTCCTCATTATTGGTGGCGGGATCGCTGGAATTCGAGCGGCATTGGCGATGGATCGATCGTTGCGGACGGTCGTGATCACGAAAGATTCATTGCAGCAATCCAACAGTGCGTATGCTCAGGGAGGTATCGCTGGTGTCCTCGATCCTCTCGATGATTTTTCAAACCATGTCGCAGATACAATTGCTGCAGGAAAAGGACTGTGTCATCAGGAAATCGTGGAACTGGTCATTCGCGAAGCTCCGCTGCGCATTCGTGATTTGATTACCTATGGCGCAGAATTCGACAAAGTCGATGGCGAACTGGCACTTACGCTGGAAGGCGGTCACAGTCATCCGCGTGTGGCTCACGCACTCGGTGACGCCACCGGTCAGGAAGTCATGCGAGCGATGAATCGTCGAGCCAGTGAGGCGGAGCACATTGATATCTGGCCGAAGACATTTACAATCGATCTGCTGACTCACGAGGGTAACTGTCGTGGCGCCTTGGTGTGGAATCCGAATCATGGCCGAACATTTGTGTGGGCCAAGCAGACAATTCTCTGCACCGGTGGCGCGGGGGCGCTGTATCGCGAAACGACAAATCCGCAGATCGCAACAGCCGATGGTCACGCCGTTGCTCTGCGTGCGGGTTGCGAACTGCGGGACATGGAGTTCATGCAGTTCCACCCGACGGTGCTGTACATCGCGGGCAGTTCACGTTACCTCATTTCGGAAGCCGTCCGTGGCGAAGGTGCGCAATTGGTGGACTGTAACGGCCATCGTTTTATGCTCGACTACACTCCCGCTGCGGAACTGGCTCCGCGCGATGTTGTGAGTCAGGCGATCACGCAGCAGATGGCGAAAACTTCACATCCCTGCGTCTATCTGGATCTATCTTCGATTCCGGCAGACCATGTGCGACGTCGATTTCCGCACATCGGTCAGGTCTGTGCCGACTTTGGACTGGATATGACTACGGACAAGATTCCCGTTCGTCCGGGAGCCCATTATATGATCGGCGGTGTCACCACCGATGCCGACGGACGCACAACGTTGCCGGGCCTGTGGGCTGCGGGGGAAGTGACATCGACCGGCCTGCATGGAGCCAATCGACTGGCCAGCAATAGTTTGCTGGAAGGTGTCGTGTTTGGGCTGCGCTGTGGTCAGAATGCGTCGCAGGTGGCATTGAGCCAGCCGGACAATTTCACGGCACCGCGACTGGAATCGCCTTCGATGACATCAAAGTCACGGGTGGACGATCCGCTTGACCTGACTGACATCCGCAATTCATTGCGCAG
Organism: Planctomycetaceae bacterium; assembly: GCA_947476295.1. Classification (GTDB taxonomy): domain Bacteria; phylum Planctomycetota; class Planctomycetia; order Planctomycetales; family Planctomycetaceae; genus SXXK01. Next base: position 5,574 of record CANJQC010000099.1, read on the forward strand.
TCTGATTTGGCGCAGTGTTGGTATTAGTCGGAATGAGCAGGATCTTGTGGCGGCTCGGCAGCAACTGGATTTTTGGGCCAGTTATGTTTGTCGTCGTGATCTTGTTGACCCTGCCGGCTGGGAACTTCAGAATATGATGCTGGTTGCACGGTCGATGGCGGCAGCAGCTTTGGAACGGCGCGAAAGCCGTGGCGTTCATGCGCGATCGGACTACCCCGAAACTCTGGAATCGCAGCGCAGTCATATTTGCATTCGTGACTGAACCCATAGAACTGAGAAAGGGACTATCAATGCGGGAAGAAATTGATAGACTGCTGTCCGAAATTCAGCGTTCGCGATTGTCTGAGCGACGGACGGAGCCACGCCATCCGTTTGTGCGGCCTGTGCTGATTCATTTCCCGCACAGCCCGAGCCTGTTGGCCTTTTCTAAAGACATTTCGACTCAGGGTATCGGGGTTATCTGCAGTGTGTCCATCGCTGTCGGTTCCCTAGCAACGCTGGAAATACACAGCATCCGGGGCGAGCCGGTGATGCTGAAATCCGAAGTTCGCTGGTGCGATCAGTATGGCACGGGATGGTTTATCGTCGGCTGGAAGTTCACCGGCATCGCAGTGCGTCCGATGGTCTGAAGCCGCAGGCGAAAATCGCTGGCCGGAGCTGTTACGATCTCGTGCAGAGCAGAGGCTCCCGCAGCATTCTTTGAAAGTCTCTTTCCTTGGCTGAAATTGTTCTTTCAACCCTGAACGCCCGGTACAGCCACAGCTCGTTTGGTCTGAGATACCTGCTGGCCAACATGGGTGCGTTACGGCCTCAAACGACGCTGCTGGAATTCACGATCAATGACAATACCATCGATATGCTGTCGGCGGTCTTGGAGCATTCGCCGCGAATTGTTGGCTTCGGGATCTATATCTGGAATGTCGAACAGACAACGAGACTTATCGCTGATCTCAAACGCATCCGGCCCGAAACGGTTGTCGTGCTGGGGGGGCCGGAAGTTAGTTATGACATCCACGACCAAGCCATTGTCGCACTCGCTGACTATGTGATCACGGGTGAAGGCGATCTTGCGTTTCGAGAATTGTGCGAGCAACTTTTGCGGTCGTCCCTTGTGGCGCAAAATGCAGCGGCATTGAATGTCTTGGCCATTCCTAAAATCGTCCATGCTCCCGTACCGCAACTGGACCGGATTCTGTTGCCGTATGATCTGTATTCGGATGCAGATATTGCGAATCGGGTCATCTACGTCGAAGCGTCCCGTGGCTGCCCGTTTACGTGCGAATTTTGTCTTTCCGCCCTAGAGATCCCCGTTCGGCTGTTTGACCTTGATCAGTTTCTGGCAGCGATGCAGACATTGTTCGATCGCGGTGCAAGGCAGTTCAAGTTCGTGGATCGCACGTTCAATTTGAATCTGCGTGTCAGCCGATTGATCCTGCAGTTCTTTCTCGATCGGTGTGAACCGGGTTTGTTTCTGCACTTCGAGATGATTCCGGATCGGCTGCCGGAATCATTGCGTGAACTCATCGTGAAGTTTCCGCCGGGTGTGCTGCAGTTTGAGATTGGCGTGCAATCGTTCAACGATGATGTGAGCCTGCTCATCAGCCGACCTCAGGACAACGCAAAGCTGGAAGACAATTTCCGCTTTCTGCGTGACCATTCCGGCGTTCACATTCATGCGGATTTGATTGTTGGCCTGCCTGGTGAAACTCTGGAAAGCTTTGGCCACGGTTTTGATCGACTCTTTGCGCTCCGGCCACAGGAAATTCAGGTCGGCATTCTGAAACGCCTGAAGGGAACGCCGATTGTGCGGCACGATGACGAATGGCAGATGGTCTACAGTCCGTCTCCGCCCTTCGAAATCCTCAGCAATCGATTGCTAAGTTTCGAGACGCTCCATCGACTGCGACGGTTTGCAAGGTACTGGGATCTGATTGGCAACAGCGGTAATTTCCCGGCGACATTGCGACTTATGATCGATGATCAAACATCCGCATTCGATCGCATACTGCAGTTGTCGGATTGGTTGTACGAACAGGAACAGCGGCGGCACGGGATATCACTCATTCGATTATTCGAGCGTTTGTTTGAATTTTTGACGTTGAAACTTCAGCATCCGGATCAGATCGTCGCGGAAACACTCTGGAGTGATTACACTCGCGGAGGTCGCCGCGATCGACCTGCGTTCCTGAAACGATTTGAGTTGGACGCGCCGCCTGCACGCGATTCGACAACTCAAACAGTTCCTGCGCGACAAGGGCGACATTTGGAATAAACTCAGAGGCGAGCGGCAGGGCGTCAGCCCTCCGTGGACCAGCCAGTGAATTCAAAATCTGTTGTGACGGAATACCTGGCACGGAGGGCTGACGCCCAGCCGCTCGCCATAAGAAAGCGAACAATGTCCAGCCGAATACTTATTCTCTGCATTGCTTCCTGCATCCCCGCATCGACACTGGCCGATGAACCATCATCCCCTGCGACGCCCGTCTTCAACGACGGTGAGGCACAGGTCGTCCCGGCGTTTAACAAGGGCTGGATTCGACACGATCTGTGGGTCGAAACGGAATTTGATTCCGACGGAAACGGCAAACTCGATCGGATGCACGTCGATGTGACACGTCAGAAACAAACCGACACAGAAGGGCTGAAAGTTCCTGTCGTTTACGAATCCAGTCCGTATTATGCCGGCACCGGCACCACTGACTCGCAGTATTTCTGGAGTCCGCGACATGAGGTGGGTGCCCAGCCTCCTCAGCATGTGACACCTGCAGCGATTGAACAGCAAAACCTGCGACCCACAATTTCAGAATCGCATGTTGGCGACTGGGTTCCTCGCGGATTTGCGGTCGTGCATTCGTCATCGCCCGGCACTGGGTTATCGCAGGGCTGTCCGACGATCGGTGGCGACAATGAATCACTCGCGCCGAAAGCCGTCATCGACTGGCTCAACGGGCGCACAAATGGGTACACGACTCCTGACGGCGTTGAGCGAGTTGCCGCGTTCTGGTGTACTGGCAAGGTCGGCATGACAGGTACGTCGTACAACGGAACCATTCCGCTCGCCGCTGCAACGACCGGCGTGGACGGCCTTGAAGCCATCATTCCGGTGGCCCCGAACACATCATACTACCATTACTATCGATCCCATGGGCTGATACGCCATCCAGGTGGGTACCTTGGCGAAGACATTGATGTGCTCTACAACTTCGTCAACAGCGGAGACCCGAAATTACGCAAGTTCTGTGACTGCAATGTGCGCGATAAGGAAATGGCGGAAGGGTTCGATCGCGTGTCGGGCGACTACAATTCCTTCTGGGCCGGACGCGATTATCTGAATGATCTTGGTCCAATGAAAGCTGCACTGTTGATGTCACATGCGTTCAATGACTGGAATGTCATGCCTGAACATAGTGTGCGAATTTACCAGGCCGCTAAGGCGAAGGGACTTCCCGTGCAGATCTACATGCACCAGGGCGGCCATGGCGGGCCTCCACCGCTGAAGCAGATGAATCGCTGGTTTACCCGATACCTGTACGATGTTGAAAATGGTGTTGAGAAAAGTCCAAAGGCATGGATCGTACGCGAAGACATCGAGGGCAAAGACGGGACCTCTTATGCGGACTATCCGCATCCGCAAGCTGTCGGTGTGACACTGCATCCGATCGCGTGCGGATCGCAAATGGGTCGCCTCCAGGTGGACGCCATTCCTGGCCAGGGCAACGGAAAAATCATCGACAATTTTTCCTTCAGCGGCGCGGTGCTGGCGAAAGCTGAATGGACTGATCACCGACTGTTATACGCCACGCCTGTGCTGACGGAGTCCGTGCATCTCTCTGGCACTCCGAAGGTGTCCATTCGACTGGCCAGCAACAAACCGGCAGCTAATCTTTCGGTCTGGCTCGTCTCACTGCCCTGGACTGACAGCAAACGTATCACGGACGACGTCATCACACGAGGTTGGGCTGATCCGCAGAATCATCGTTCATTGACGGAGAGCGAACCGCTGGTGCCGGGGCAGTTTTATGATCTGACGTTTGATCTCCAGCCGGATGATCAGGTGATATCCAAGGGCGAAAAAATAGGACTCATGATCTTTTCCAGTGACCGCGACTTTACACTGTGGCCGGACCCCGGAACCGAACTCACCATCGATCTCGACGCCACGACGATCACGCTGCCGATCGTCGGTGGCCAGGCCGCGTTCGAGCAGGCTGTCAGGCTGGGATGTGAGCACCCGGCAAAACCTTAGTTGGATGGCAGCGGCGTATGAGCGACACGGCGTCTGCTGGCCGGTTTTTGTGCTCGGACAAGAAGAACAGAAACCGGTGCTGGTGCCATTTCGCTCAGAAAATAGGCAGACAAGTTTGTGATCGAGAACGCTCGGTGGTATACGACAGTCTCGAAGAACAGAGCAACACTCCGAAAGGATCAACGATGCGTCTCTCGTTAACAGTGGGGATAATCTCAGCCGTCCTGATGAGTCAGGTCAGCGACGGACAGCAAAAGCGACCACAAACGGCCGGGCAGAATTTGAAAGCTGCGGAAACGGCGGCAGTGCTGCGTTATACGCCCGAAGATGTTGTCGGCGTTATTGCGATTCAGCCGTCGCGGATGTTGGAATCGAAATATCTTCAGATGATGATCGAAGCGGCGTCTGGTCAGCAGGAAGTTGATGAAATGATGGCCACCATGACCAAAGAACTGGGCATCGACCTTCGCACGATTCAGGAAGCGGCGATCCTGTTTGACCGCGAAACCATCGATCGCACACTCAATCCAATGGGAGTGTCAGCAGGCAGCACGGCTCGCCTGCAGAATAACCTGAAGCAGTGCGGATTGGCAATGCACAATATGGAGAGTGTTTACGGACGCTTTCCGGATAACGATGGACTGGACGATGATAACAAGGGCAACCTGAGCTGGCGCGTTTGGATGCTGCCGTATCTGGATCAGGCTCCGCTGTTCGATGAATTTCATCTGGATGAACCGTGGGACAGCGAACACAACAAGACGCTGATTGAAAAGATGCCGACAGTTTTCGAATCACCGGGCGTGACCGAAAAGGGCAAGACGTCGGTTCATGTCTTTACAGGTGAAGGAGCTCCGTTCGCGGGCGACGAAGGTCCCAGGTTTCAGAACATCACAGACGGAACCGGCAATACGATCATGACGGTGCTGGCTGGTCCGGATAAAGCCGACATCTGGACAAAACCCGGCGGACTGGACTTTGATCCCGAGAATCCGATTGAGGCACTCGGAAAAATCGACGAACGATTTCTCGTTGGTTTCATGGATGGCTCGGTTCGTACGGTTCCGGCTGATATCAATCCCACATCGCTTGCAGGTTTCATTACTCAGGCGGGCGGCGAGGTGACGATGGACGTCGATCTGGAGGGCAACCGCCCGTCCCGTGTACAGGCGATGCCGGGCATCATTCTGCGGACCACGACACCACTGGATCGAGATGCCATCTTCAGAGTCTCGCTGGTCGGACTGGGAGAGGGCGAACCAGGGAAAATCGAATCGCAGGAGGTGACAGTGTTTGAAAGCTGCATGGTCGCGATGCCTGATGATCGCACACTGCTGGTCGGGCCGGAGCCGCTGTTGAAGAAGATGCTGACTCGACGCTGGGTCGCCGACAAGGCTGCGGGTGATAAAGCAATCAATACGGTTCAGCAGCAACTCTACGACAGCTTTCCAGCCAATGATATCGCTGGCATGATCGATCTTGAGCCCCTGAAGGACCTCAAGGCACAGATGGCACAAAACACGCCGATGCCCGGATTGATTGAGGGTCTTCAGGGTGCGATGTTAACCGCCGATCTTGCGGGCGCTGGAAAGTTTTTGTCACAGGTCGAAGTTCGCACCGCAAACAAGAATTCTGCCATGCAATTGTCCGCACTGGCACAGGGAATGCTGCAGATGCAGAAGGCTCAGATGTTGTCGATGGCGAGTGCGCCGGAGTCACCGTTGAGTCCTGAAACGGCAGAGACACTTGCCGGACTTTACGACACCGTGAAGATCACGACGAATGATTCAAGCGTGTCGTACGTCATGCCGAAGCCTGAAAATATGGATTCTTTCGTCGAAACACTGAAGCCAGGCTTCGTCGCAATGTTTGAAGCCATTCGTGAATCTCGCAAGTGGGGAGCTGCGATGTCACGCCAGAACAACATGAAACAGATAGGTCTGGCATTTCACAACTATCACGACACGTTCAATCATTTCCCCGCTGCCGACGGCAACGGTGAGCGCGGAAAAACCGGGCTTAGCTGGCGAGTCTATCTCTTGCCTTTTATTGACCAGGCACAGCTTTATAACCAGTTCAACCTGGACGAAGACTGGGACAGTCCGCACAATGAGGCTCTGATCGAGCAAATGCCGGAAGTCTTTAAGGTCGATGGCGTTGATAAACCTGGCTACACGTCCGTGCATGTGTTTACGGGCGACGATACGGCGATGGGCACCGACGGCGGCACGAGTATTGGAGAGGTCACAGACGGTACATCAAATACCTTGCTGGCAGTCGTCGCAGGACCAGAATCTGCCGAAGTCTGGACAAAACCAGGCGGCCTGGAATTCAACCCGGACGATCCCAAAAAAATGCTTGGAACACTTGGCGAGCAATTCCTTGTGTTGATGTGTGATGGTTCCGTCAGGTTCCTGAAATCCAGCATCAATGACGACACACTGCGAAACCTGATCCAGCTCAACGATGGCAATGTCGTGGAAATCGACTGAACCCGCAAAGGCAACTAAGTTATGAGTGAACAAGCCACCGCGAGCCGCAGGCGAATGCTTGCCAGGTCTATGGCCAGCGGGCTTTCGCTGAGACTGCCCGGACTTCTGCGGGCTGAATCTGTGGCCGGATCGAATGAGACTCAGAAAATTCGGTCGTGTATCTTTGTCTTTTATTATGGTGGCCCAAGTCATCTGGATACATACGATCTCAAGCCATCGGCACCTTCGACGGTGCGGGGTGAGTTCAATCCGATTGACACAACTGTCCCCGGAATTCAGATTTCCGAACATTTGCCGCAGATGGCTCGCGTCATGCATCACTGCGCGATCGTCCGCAGTATGCATCATTCAAACCGACTCCATGATTCGGCCTCGACGGAAGTCTTTACGGGCCGGCAGAGTATGCAGGGAGACCGGGAAGAGTTCGCTCCAATCCCTCAATTCTTTCCATCACATGGTTCTGTCGTCAATCACCTGCGACGGTCATCGCCTGGAAATCCCGGACCTGGACCGGTTTCGCATGCGGCACTTCCGTGGCTCATCCATAATGTTGTGACAACGCCGTGTCAGGGCGGAGGATTTCTGGGCCAGCAGTTCGATCCATTTGAAATCAATGCCGACCTTCCTTCATTGCGGTATCAGGTGGAAATGCTTCGTCGACTCGATCAACTTTCACCAGATCGCATGCAGCATCGACGGGAATTGCTGGACCGACTTGATGTTATCCACACCACTGTTTCCAATCCTCAGGCCATCCGGCTCAACGAATACAGCCGTCGTGCGGTTGAGCTCCTGGATTCCACCACGCTGCACACCGCATTGGATATTTCTCAGGAAAGCGCCGCGACTCGTGAACGCTACGGTCTGACTGCGCCCGTTGCTCAGCCTGGTGATGTGGCGTCTGCTCTCGCCCCTGGCCGCGATTTGCGAGGTCAGAATCTGCTGCTCGCAAGGCGACTGGTCGAGGCGGGCGTTCCGTTCGTCAATGTGAATGATTTTCGCCAGCAGGGGCAGAACTGGGACGCCCATGCCGACAATTTCGGGCAGCATCGAAAGTACCTGCTGCCGCAGGCTGACCGCGCTCTGGCGGCATTGATTGAAGATCTGGCCGAGCGAGGACTTCTGGAGAGTACTCTTGTCGTCGCTACAGGTGAATTTGGCCGCACGCCAACCATCAACGCCTCGGCTGGCCGAGATCACTGGCCCGATTGCTATTCCGTAGTACTCGCTGGCGGCGGTATCAGTGGAGGGCAGGTTTTTGGCTCCAGTGATCGCATCGGTGCGTATCCGGAAACAGACCCCGTGACGCCTGCAGATCTGGCCGCCACGATTTTCTGGAGATTCGGCATCGATCCGGCGACCGAGGTTCGAGACACGACCGGTCGACCTCATCGGATCGCCACGGGCGATCCAATCCGGCGACTGTTTACTTGATGTATACAGGCAGAAGATGTCATGGATAGTGTCGCAGTCTTTGTAGACGTGCAGAACGTCTTCCACACGGTGAAGGACAGCTATGGATGTCATTTCGATTATTCGGCATTCTGGAAGGCCGTAACCACGGGAAGGAATGTCGTGCATGCATTCGCTTACGCGATCGATCGAGGTGACCCGAAGCAGATGCAGTTTCAGCAAGTCCTCAGATCGATCGGCTTTGAAGTGAAGCTCAAACGATTCATTCAGCGAAGCGATGGTTCCGCGAAGGGTGACTGGGACGTGGGCATCACTCTCGACATGATCGAACTTGCACGGGAGGTCGATGTTGCGGTGCTGGCGTCGGGCGATGGTGACTTCGACCTTGTCGTGAGAAAGCTCCGCGAAACCTACGGCGTGGAGGTCGAGGTGTATGGTGCAAGGAAGCTGACAGCAGCAAGTTTGATTCAGGCCGCAACTCGGTTTATCCCTATCGAGGGACGACTTTTGCTGCCGAATTAGTATCTCAGCATCTGAAGATCCTGAAGGAATCAGGACTTGTGCCGGGCGAGGTCGATGGTCCCAAGGTCTGATATTGCATCAACCCGGAAAAGCTCGCAGCGTTAAAATCACTGGTGGCGTCTCTGTAGACGTTTCTTACACGATTCATATCGTCGTTCGGCGATTCACGATAGCGTTGTTTAGAGATGGTGGAGGACAGCATGACATCAATCACAGAAACTGTCCGCAATAAGTATCGGATCCGCTGAATGTTGCCTGGCGGACCAGCGTCCATTTGCTGCAATGCCGAGGGCAGTGTTGCGACGGCCAGCAGTAAAGAGGTGCCGGTTCACGATGGCTTGGCACAGGTATTGCGTGATTTTAATGCGTACGCTTACGCCGCCAGTGTGCGAGTTTATGCGACCGTGGGTTCGCACAGTGTGTCATCTTGGCACACAAACAGCTCAGGCGATGTTGTTTCTTTGGCTGCCCAACAGAAAGTTTCGGACATGAAGACAATTCAGATTTACGACAAGCCTATGTGCTGTTCCACCGGGATTTGCGGTCCGCAAGTGGATCCGGTTCTGCCTCGATTCGCAGCCGATTTGAATGCTCTCAAAAACGCGGGTCACACCGTCGAGCGTTACAACCTGTCGCAGCAGCCACAGGCCTTCATTCAGAACACTGAGATCCATGCGCTACTTTCCGCGAAGGGCACGGAGGTACTTCCGGTCGTGATGGTGAATGGTCATGTGATGAGTCGCGGAATTTATCCGTCTCGAGAGATGCTCGATATGTGGACCGGTGGCGCGGTGGCGAAGGCGGTTTCATTGCCAGTTGCTGATCAGGGCTGCTGTAGCGGCGTAACAGACTGTTGCTGAACCTCCCATAACCGGAATCGAAAAAGCGAGCGTCAGGGCGTCAGCCCTCCGAGGACTCCCTGCTCGCATTCATGTCTCTATACAGCACCTCGCATTCGAATTTGGTGAAACGCTCGGAGGGCTGCCGCCCTGCCGCTCGTGCAAAAAGGAACTGGTTCATGGAATTTCTGGAACATGCGACTCGCAATCTTTTCTTTACCGGCAAGGGTGGAGTCGGAAAGACATCCGTGGCCTGTGCCACCGCCGTCCGACTCGCAGATGCTGGCAAACGAGTGTTGCTGGTTTCGACGGACCCAGCGTCGAATCTGGATGAAGTCCTTGGCACGCCGCTCGAACATCATCCAACGCCGGTTCCATCTATTCCAAACCTGTTTGCAATGAATCTCGATCCGGAAAAATCAGCGGCGGAATACCGTGAACGTATGGTGGGGCCGTACCGAACACTTTTGCCTGCCGCTGCGGTCGCCAGCATGGAAGAACAGTTCTCCGGATCCTGCACGCTGGAAATCGCGGCGTTCGATGAGTTTTCTCACCTGTTGGGCGATGCAACTGCAACATCGCAGTTTGATCATGTCATCTTTGACACCGCCCCGACGGGCCACACACTGCGGCTCCTAACGCTGCCATCGGCATGGTCGGGGTTTATGGAATCCAATACGACCGGAACTTCGTGCCTTGGGCCGCTGGCAGGTCTGCAAACTCAGCAGGCCTTATATCAGGACACCGTCCATGCGCTCAGTGACCCAAAGATCACAACGCTGGTGATGGTGACCCGAGCTGAAGCCACAGCGTTTCGTGAAGCCGCTCGCACCAGTGGTGAGTTGAAGGCTCTGGGCGTCGATAATCAGCATCTGGTGATCAATGCCGTGTTTCAGGCAACAGACATGAGTGATCCGTTTGCAGTGGCTATGCAGCGTCGTGGTGAAAAAGCGATTGCGGAGATCCCGGACGTGTTGAAGGATCTTGCGAGAACTTTGATTCCGTTGACAGCCGGGGGTGTGCTCGGTGTCGCGGCGTTGAGAGATTTCGGTCGCACGTCTAAGGCAAGTGCTCAACCCGCAGCAGCTCAGCAGGAGCTTCGCCCTCCCGGGATGCAGCGAAACGAGTTACCTTCATCTTTGGCCGCGATGATTGATGATCTCGCTGCACCGGGACATGGCGTGATTCTGGCGATGGGCAAAGGCGGAGTTGGTAAGACTACGGTGGCCGCCGCAGTTGCCGTCGCCCTGGCGGATCGCGGCTTCGAGGTGCATCTGTCAACCACGGATCCAGCTGCTCATATCGCCGCTGCCGTCGCTGGTCAGACATTGGCTAACCTGACCGTCAGCCGCATTGATCCTGTGGCCGAAACCGCACGCTATTCCAACGAAGTCATGCAAAACGCCGGTGCGGGTCTCGATGAATCCGGAAAGGCTCTGCTGGCTGAAGACCTGCGTTCGCCATGCACGGAAGAGATTGCTGTCTTCCGCGCGTTCGCCGACGCAGTCGCCGAGGGCACGAATCGATTTGTTGTGCTGGACACCGCTCCCACCGGCCACACGGTTCTGTTGCTGGATTCTGCTCTGGCCTATCATCGCGAGGTCACTCGACAGACGAGCGGTATGCCGGAAGCGGTGCAGAATCTTCTGCCTCGCCTGCGTGATTCCGATTTCACTCGTGTATTAATCGTGACATTGCCGGAAGCGACACCGGTCCATGAAGCAGCCCAGTTGCAGCGCGACCTGCGTCGCGCAGAGATTGAGCCATATGCGTGGGTCATAAACCAGAGCCTATCACCCTTGAAAGTGACGGATCCACTGCTCATCGAACGCCAGCGGAATGAAGCTCGTTACATCAACGAGGTTGTGTCTCAGCAGGCGATTCGAACGGCACTAATTTCATGGCAGATCGAACCGCCGGTTGGACGAGCAGCTCTCAATCACGCGATCGCCGGGGAATTGGGCCTTTGAGAAAAAGGAACAACACAATGGCAACGATTCAGATCCTCGGGACAGGCTGCTCGAGCAGTATCGCTGACAACAACGCACGGTGCGGCTAATCTGCCACCAGTGATCCGGTGCAACTGGAACCGGCACCGGCCGTGCAGCCGTAGCAATGCCGACCGACGGCGACACGACGATTTTCAAGGTCGGCGATCCCGACGTTACTGATGTGGCGGGGAAGACAATCTATCAGCGGCAGATTGAGCATCTGATTGAAGTCACAGTCAAAGAGATTGCCCTGCCAGTCGATTGAGAGTGTGGAGCGGCACATCAGGCCATCCAAGGAATCGCGGTTAAACGAATTCACCAAAAGTGCCATGTATTCGTCGTACCGTCCGGTCTGCAGCAGATCGTCCAGAAACCGACTGATCGGCATATTGGTGATTGTGTACAAGTGATTGAACTCAATCTCGAATCGCTGCCGCAATTGATCTCGATAACTCTGTTCCAGCTTCTGCTGATTGGGTGGCAGAGACGGGCCGGCGGGGTTGTAGATCAGCGACAGCTTCAGTTCCGAATTCTTCCGTCCATAACCGAGCCCGTTCAGCAATTTTAAGGCATCAATGGATTTCTGAAATACACCGTCACCTCGCTGTGCGTCGCAATTTTCTTCAAGATAACACGGCAGAGATGCAATAACTTCGACTTGCTGATCGGCCAGAAACTGTGGCAGATGCGTGAACCCAGGAGCCGTCAAAATCGTCAAGTTGCAGCGATCTATGACGTGGCGACCAAGCCGACGCACTTCCCTCACGAACCATTCAAACAGCGGATTCATCTCCGGGGCACCGCCCGTGATATCAACAGTTTCGATCGTCGATTCCGTCAGCAACCGCAGGCAGTGCAGAAAATTGTCCTTCGTCATCAGCTCGCGCCGATCCGGACCGGCATCAACATGACAATGTCGACACGTTTGGTTGCAGAGTTTTCCAACATTGACCTGCAACGACTTCAACTGTCCGCTCTTCAGCGGCACAAATCCATTGTCGGTCAGTGTAGACTGGAACGACGGAATGGATGACCGATCATCGCGTTCAAGCACCTCCCGCTGACGCTCGGCGTTGGCGAGTGGATTTCCCTGACGCAGAAGTGATAAGACTGGCATGTTAATTCCTTTGTACTCACTGACTCTCCGAGTCATGGCGACTTCAGCAACATGGTTCATCGGCATCACAGCACGCACCACTCGCCGCAATTGTCACATCGTAACCCGGCCCCTTGGTTTCTCTTGGATCACGAACCTTCAAACGTTGGCAGTCATATGATTCAGCGACATTCAGCGGAATTTCCTGATGTGGCTCGATCGTTTCGAACATACCGACGTAAGGCGGCAGCTGAATCAATCGAGTCAGCTTATCGCAAACCGCCATGCGCTGACCACGAACGAACATATGTCCGTCATCATCTTCGACGCGGCGAAACGGACCTTTGTAAACCACCGCCTGATGGCGTTCCAGACACGGACCGTCTTTACCCTTCCATGCAATCACAGTCATCGATCGGAACTCAATTCCTTCAATCGTCTGCCAGGGCTCTGCCTGGCGTTTTGCAATCATGATGCCGTGAAATCCGGCATCGGCAAACGCTTCCAGAAACAGGTCTTCGCGAAAAGCGCCTGAGAGACATCCGGACCACAGATTTCCATCCTGCTGCATGTGATCGGGCACGGTTTCATCGCTCACGATATCACTGATGACCGCTCGCCCTCCGCGTTTCAGCACGCGAAAGATCTCGGCGAACAGTTGAAGGCGATCCTTTTGACACACCAGATTCAGCACGCAGTTGGACACAACGCAGTCAATGGTATTGTCCGCGATCAGTGGCCGCTCTTTTCGAAGCTGTTCTTCCAGTCGTCTTCCTGCGATCCAGTCGGATGAACTTTGAACGGGATTTTTGGCAAGGCGCGCGCTGAGCAGATCAAGATCCAGCTGCAGGTCCTGAATCAGGCCGTATCGAAAATCAACGTTGCTGTAGCCAATCTTACCGGCGACTTCATCGCGATACTTCCGAGACAGTTTCAGCATTTCGGCGTTGCAATCGACGCCAATCACATTCCCCTGCGGTCCGACAACCTGCGACATGATGTAGCACAGTTTGCCAGCACCGGAACCAAGGTCCAAGACTGTGTCGCCTTCGTTGACCCACGCACTGGGATCTCCACAGCCGTAGTCTTTTTCGATGATTTCCTGTGGCACGACTTTCAGATACTGCCCCGCATATTGCACTGGACAGCACAGCGCCGGTTCCACCTGCTTTGATGCAGCGGCATAGCGATCGTAGACCGAAGCTTCCGTGGATTCCCCGGATTTCGTCAAAGTGTTAAGCGATGTCGTCATGGTTGGGTTCCTTACTTCTTTGCTGATACCGATATGACACGAAGTATAGCCATTTTTGCATCAATTGCCCCGCAGTTCTGTGAGGAACTCGAGGCGATGATTCTAGCTGCAGATAGCGCAATTTGACTTTGCCCGACAGCGTTCATATCACCGCGGCGCGGCAGGGAGCCAGCAGTGTTCGCAGATGATTGCTGCCGGCGACTTCCAGATGGCTTCAGGCACTTTGTCATGTTTCAGATCGGATTACGGCATTTTGCTTGGATTTCCGTACCAACTGCATTTCTGTTTGTCACCATCCCCGCAACTACAGTGAATTGCGAAGAAACCGACTAGGGTACGCGGCAGTTTGCGGTCGCCGTCGGGTTTCAGAATCAGAAACTGTACGAATCCGCGATTGACGAGTGGAAAACGTTCCTGCAGGAATTTCCTGAAGACTCGCGTGCTGATAAAGCGACGCACTATCTGGGAACCTGCCAACTACAGGCCAAACAATTTCCAGCCTCTGCTGCGACGTTTGAATCGGTGCTGCAAAAGTATCCGAAGTTCGAATTGCTCGATCAGACCATTTTGAATCTCGGCACTGCATGGTACAGCCAAGCTCAGGGACTGTTCGCTCAGGTGAGCAGCGTTCAGGAATTTCCACTTGCGCACACCCGCCATGCGCTACGCGATGCCCAACAAGTGGCTGCCGCAACTGGGACTTCTTTCGCTCAAACAACTCTGGTGCGACCTCGCTCCGCTTCGAGGAACCGCCTGATGCGGACCCGCATGTCCGGTGGTGTGGTAAGGGCCATCAGCGATGGTGGCCCTTACCCGATTTCGCTGCGTTTTCCGTGGTTCTAGGTGAGACCGCATCGACGTACTTGCGACCGGATGATTGCCTTTGAATTCGCAGGTCTGCAAAAATGCGTTGTACACTGAATTCTGCTTGTCGACCCAGTTCGTGACGTATCTGTTTGATTTCTTCAGTCGGGTTTGAGTTCATTGTCAGCCTCCATCAGTTGCTCCGGTGTGCAAATTGTAGCAGGCTGAAAGCCATTTTCACGACAAATCCGTTCGATCAGATGTTGCGTATGCGGGTTCAAAATATGCTTGAAATTCCATGTAACGAGGAAATCAATGCCATGAACAGCGGCGAGTGCGATATGAGCAGCATCCCGTGGTTCCGATTTCGGGACAGCGTTGCCGGCCAGTAAGGCGCTGGTTAACGATTCCGCGTCATCGTTCGGTGCAAGCAATGGAACGCCTTTGATAATGGCCAGTCTGTCCGCTGCCGCAGAACGATCACCTGCGCTGCACTCAGCAACGACTAAGTCGGAGACCCGTAATTCGTAACGAACTGTCGCTGTAGAATGCCATTCTCGTGACACAGTCTGACGAGCGAAAACCACCGGGTCAGAATGGTCTCGGGCAGCGATGATGCCAACCACCGTGGTTTCAACGTAAACAGTAGTCATCAGTTATTTCTGTCGCAGCGAACGCTGACGATCACCCGGCAATGGGAGAAGACTCAGCTACTTCAGCAACCTAACCACCGTTGCTCGGTGTACATCGTTTGGTACGCCTGTCATGGCGTATGACTTGTGGGGTGCCGTTTCCACTACTGGAAACCAGTCCCCTGTACGAGAACGAAGATCTTAAGGAAAGCAGCATACCAACTGTGACTCCGATCGAACAAGTACGAGACGAGGGCAACTGCGGGGAGGGTGTAGTCGCGGATTTCGGTGAAGTGTCTTATGCGGCGTTCCAGTAGGTTTTCCAGAGATCGCTGTACATGATGGAGCAGAGCCCCGCCATGCGGTTGACTCGGCGGACTTTCCAGCGGGCACCTGTTTGTTTCAGGCGGCGACCGATCAGGTTTTTGCAGGCACCTTCGATCTGGCCACTCCCGATGGAGCGACCTTCCAAAAGGCGAACCGCATAGTGCATATGATGGCTGTGATTCGCGAAGTAGGCGGAAAGTGACGCAAGGCTCGTACGCTTTTTGGGAGATCGAACTTGTTTCATCGTTTCGGCGATCTCACGCTGCACTCCGGGCTCGCCTTTCGCAAGCACGATACTGCGACCGGCATCCAGCCACTGCTTCGCTTCTGCAGTGCCTTCACCGAACACAGCACGAGCTGATTCTGCGACGTGCTCCAATGCATGAAAAATATCCAGCATGCCTTCGGCGGCAGGCAGATGATTCAACTGTTCTTCCCAGATCCAT
>CANJQC010000100.1 GCA_947476295.1 Planctomycetaceae bacterium
ATTGTTGTCCAAGCTCATCACAGAGCTGCTTCATCGAATCGATTTGCTTTTGTTGTTCTGCGGCAAGCCGCTCCTGTTGCTCGAGTTGCGACTTGAGTCGCTCGTTCTCGTCCTTGAGTTTCTGAATCTGAGCTGTCGGGCGTTCCCGAAACATTGACAGGCAATTACCCGGTCAATACCAGCGAACATCGACATCCAAAACACAACGCACCCTTACTTAGCAGGCCACTGGCTGTGGAAAAGTTTAACCCGAAGCCGCAGGCGAGGAGTCCATTGAAAGCAGCCTCCCCTGCGGCTTTTGAAGTTGCGCATTTCAGGCCCGGAGGGCCGACATATCCAATGCCGGTGGCGTGAGCCACCGGTAAACGAGAATCAAAAATCTGAGGCCTGAAGGGCCGGCACACTGGCGACTCTGTCGGCCCTTCAGGCCTGTATCACTGTATTTCCCGTATTTCGCATGGCCGTGTTGTTCACGATCATGGCGAACGCAAAGCGGCATCATCTTGAACCGTTTGCGTATGTGCATGATCTGCTTTTCAGAATGCGATCTGTCTGTGCGGAATTTGAAGTCGATGTGCCGGACTTCACGGAAGCAGCAGAACTCTCACCGCAGGAGTTCCGCGACCTTGGAATGTCGCTTGCCAGTCAACTTCCGGTCGCGACGCTGACTGCGATGCTGCCGGACGTCTGGGCTGCGGCTCATCCGCAACACGTGCTCGTGCATCGGATTGAAGAGGCACGCCAAGTGGCCAACCGCAAACGCGACAATCGGGAAAAACGCCGCGAAAAAATCGCGGCCGCTGATCTCCGCGCCGCGAAAGGTGCTCGCAACTGAACGCTGACAGACAGGATGGGTTTGCCGGACGCTTACATGTAAGAAACGGCAACTCTCTGAAAAACCTCAGCAAATCCTTGGAAGTGGTGCTCCGGAGGGTTCATCGACTGGCTGTGGCGAACCGAAGTTTCGACGGATAGTGACAGGAGTGATGCGTTTTGGCTGAACCTCGCCGATGATCGCGGCCTGCCCGCATCCCGGAACTTGGCGCACCGCATTCAAGGCGATTTCGGCGAAGAGTGGATCAACGGCGATGACGATCGTTCCCTCGTTCGCGACATAGAGCGGGTCCAGTCCCAGCAATTCGCAGGCACCGCGAACTTCATCGGTGACGGGAATGCAGGATTCCGTCAACGCAAACGTGTGACCACATTCCATTGCCCATTCGTGAAGGACTGCTGAAACTCCTCCACGCGTCGCGTCGCGAATCGTGCGAAGATGTTCACCCACGGAATTTCGGAGCGAGGCCACAGCGTGAATCACCGATCCTGAATCACTCAACGGGGATGGCTCAAACGCAAAACTTTCCCGTGTACTCATGACTGCGATTCCATGTCGACCGATCGGCCCGGAGACGAGCACTTTGTCGCCCACCTGAATTGACTCCGGCCCCGGCGGAACGGGATCCATCAATTCGCCCACGCCGCTCGTGTTAATAAACAGGCCATCCGCAGCGCCCCGCGGCACCACTTTGGTATCGCCTGCAACAATCGTCACTTTGCATTCTCCTGCTGCATGGGCAGCGCTGTCGAGGATTCTTTCGAGGATTACAATCGGCAGGCCTTCTTCGATGATCAGGGACATCGTCAGCCACCGAGGATAGGCTCCCGCGACGGCGAGATCATTCACAGTTCCATACACAGACAAGGAGCCCAGGTCGCCGCCTGGAAAGAACATCGGGGAGACCGTGTGGCTGTCCGTGCAGATCGCCAGCCGACAACCGATCGTCGTGACAGTGGCCGCGTCGGCGAATCCTCGACTCGTGGCTGTTGCAAATCGAGGCAGAATGATTTCAGAGATCAAGCGACGACTGAGCCGAGCACCTTCACCATGTGCCAGCGAGATCCGCAGCGCGTCGGAAGAAATCGGAATTGGACAATTTCGGCTCCACTGCATGGAATTGTTCACGTCAGGCTCCCACGATGATACCGAAAGTAGGCCGCACAGGCTCCTTCCGACGACACCATCGGTGCACCAAGCGGCGAATCCGGTGTGCAGGCCTTTCCAAACTCCGGACAGTCGCAGGGCTTGAGCCGTCCCGACAGGACATCTCCGGCTCTGCAACGTTTTGTGTCCGTAGGGTCATTCTTTTCTGCAGAGCGTGTCAGACCAAATCGTCGCTGAGCATCAAATGTCGCGTATTCCTCGCGCAATCGGTATCCACCCGCTGGAATCACGCCAAATCCGCGCCACGCGCGATCATCGATTTCGTACACCGTATCGACCACGCGCTGTGCTGCCGGGTTGCCGAGACGTTCGACCGAGCGACCATAGGAGTTCCGGACTTCGGCTGTCCCGGTTTCCAGTTGAGTCACGCATTCCAAAATTCCCTGCAGCAGATCCACCGGCTCAAATCCTGTGACAATAACCGGCACACGATGTCGTTTAGCAAAACTGTCATACGAATCGTAGCCGGTGATGCTGCAGACATGGCCCGCCGCAAGAAACCCCTCGACTCGATTGTCCGGTGCCTGCATCAGAGCTTCCATCGCCGGCTGAACACGGACGTGCGACACAAGAACCGAAAAATTTGTCAGTCCAAGTTGATGTGCCTGAAGTACTGCGAGGGCTGTCGCCGGTGCCGTCGTCTCAAACCCGACTGCAAAGAAAACAACCTGCTGGTCGGGGTGACTTTGGGCATGGCGAACCGCATCCACCGGCGAATAGACCATCATCACGTCACCACCAGTCGCTCGGGCTGTCAGCAATGACCCCTGTGAACCAGGGACGCGCAGCATGTCACCAAAACTGGCCAACACCACGCCGGGAAGAGACGCGAGCTGCTGTGCCAGATCAATGGCGGAAATGTCCGTCACACAAACCGGGCAGCCGGGGCCGTGAATCAATTCAACGGCGCCCTGGAGTTCGACATCAATGCCGTGCCTCAGAAGACTATGTGTCTGCCCGCCACAGACTTCCATCAATACCCATGGCTGCTTCGCTGTGGCCCTGATCCGCCGCACGAGTTCGGTCGCCAGAACGGGATCGCGGAATTCGTCGATGAACTTCATCACACGGTCTCCGCAGGGTTGAACTCGTCCAACTCAGAAAGTCCTTCAGCGATGGCCGCAAAATCCTGAAGTGTGCGTTGTGCCTCCTGCTCATTCACACGCGTGATGGCAATTCCAGCATGCACGATGACATAGTCTCCGACTTCCGCGTCCGGCACGCAGGCCATGTGACATTCACGTCGAATCCCGCCAAATTCCACCAGAGCACGTCCAAATACCGGGTCGCGATCAATCCATTCGACGACTTTGCCAGGAACACCTAAGCACATGCTGAATTCTCCTGCTGTTCTTCTGCTTCAAGTTGTGCAGCGGCGATGGCGATCTGACCAGCGGCCAGTCCTCCGTCGTTGGGCGTTATTATGCCTGGTGATGCGACCATTCTAGACTGTTGTTTGAGTTCTTCGACAGTAAGTTCGGTCAGGATGCGATTCTGAAAACAGCCACCTGACAGAACCACCGGGCAACTCGGAAATCTCTCCGCCACCATTCCCACGGCGTTCGCTATGGCGCGGTGAAATCGCATTGCGATCAACGATGCAGATTGCCCCGATTGAAGGTCCGTGAAGACTTGCCTCACGATCGGCCGCCAATCAACACGAATCCTGGCCTCAGTTGATGAAAGCGTGCAATCTGTCATCGGCCGCGACAGATCAGAATTGATGTCATCGCAAGCGGCCTCCAGCCGCATGGCTAGCTCACCCTCAAATCCGGCTGTGCCGATGCCGAAAACCATCGAAGCTACGCCATCGAAAACCCGCCCCATGCTGCTGGTCAGCGTGCCGATTCCGGAGTTGACAAGGTGCTGAACCTGACGAATCTGAATGAGCGTCGGCAGGCCATTTCCAGTCAGGAATTCGGCCACTTGTTCGGCTGTGATTTCCGGAATCGCGACCGTCAGCAGAGACACGGCGACGCGCCATGGTTCGCGAATCGCTGCTTCACCACCTGGTAGTACGAACGGCATCAGAGATGCGACGCGGCGAAATTCCGTTTTCGTCGTCAGCAGGAACTCGCCGCCCCAGATTGTGCCGTCTGTGCCGTAACCTGTTCCGTCAAAGGCGACGCCCAGAACCTCCTGGTTCAGCAATCCATGCTGCAACATCCCGGAAACGATATGAGCATGATGGTGCTGCACGCCGATGGTTCGCACGCCCTGATCGGCAGCCCAGCGCGTCGTGAAATAATCCGGATGCAGGTCATGAACGATCACGGCCGGCTCTGCACCATAGAGCTGTTGCAGAGACTTCGTGTGTTCCACAAACCGTCGCCGAACTTCCAGTGATGCCATGTCACCGATATGCGGTCCGAGAACCACTTGCCATCCATTCGACAAAGCACAGGCCACTTTCTGTTCGCCGCCGACGGCAAGAATTATGTGACGTGCCTGCAAGGGTAGCCGCAACGGGGCAATTCCCCTGGCGGCGCGGATTGTCACGGCTCGCCCGGCAATCATCCGGACGACACTGTCATCGATTGGCCTCTCAATTGGTCGGTCATGATGCAGCCAGCCGTCCGCAACTGCGCGAAGGCTCAATCTGGCTGCGGCCTCTTCAAATGCCAGCGGATCCGAATCCTGGTTGGCACTCGTGACCACGATCGGCAGTTTCATCTCATTGAGCAATAGCGCATGCAACGGTGTCGTGGGCAACAGGACTCCCAGTGAGTTTATTCCTAGCCTCACGTTGGACGCCAGTGAGGGCAGGCTGACGTTTTCAAGAATGACGATTGGGTTTGCCGGCGAAGTGAGAGCCGCAAACTCGGCAATGGAGAGCGAGCCGGAATCCAAACAACACTTGTCTGGAGAATCGACTTTTGTTCGTAGGGTGGGACCAGCGAGCAACGCGAGCGCCGGCCCACCAAGTGCGCTGCCCGGCAATGGTGGGCCGGCGCGGCTTTCCAGCCGCTGGTCCCACCCTACGGTATTCACGCTCCTGCCATCTTTTTGCAGCTGCCTGATTTCGCACGCAGAAATCATCACAGCAAATGGTTTCGTGAGTCGCCGCTTTCTTTCACGCAGCCGCTGCACGGCGGCTTCATTCGTGGCGTCGCAGATCAATTGATATCCGCCGAGTCCTTTCAACGCGAGAATTCCGCCCACCCGCAGAACCTTCGCTGCGGCAAAGATCGCTTCCGTTCCGGTGCAGTGATTTGACAAGTTTTCCGCTTCGAACCAAAGCTGCGGCCCGCAGTCTGAACAGGCGACCGTTTGGGCATGAAATCGACGGTCCTCACTCTGGATAAATTCTTCCTCGCAGGATGAGCACAATCGATACGATGCCATTGACGTGTCGCGTCGTTCATAGGGCATCGCGCGAATGATGCTGTATCGAGGTCCGCACCGCGTACAGCTGGAGAATGCGTAGCCAAAGCGGCGATCAGTTCGATCTGTCAATTCACGTGCGCATTCCGGACACATAGCCATGTCCGTAGGCACGTCAACGGCAGCAGCTGTGGCGGAATCCGATCCGGCCAGAATTGCGAACTCCGAACACCCCGCCACATGCAGATCTGAGATTCGGCCAACGTGAAAATCCGCCAGCGGAGGCATAGCATCGGCCAGCAGTGTCTGAAAACGAGCAATTTCAGAATCCAGTCCCTCCAGATGAATCAGGACACCCTCCGAACTGTTCGTCACTGTGCCATTCAACTTCAGACGGTGTGCGAGTTTCGCGATCGCCGGACGAACGCCCAACCCCTGAACTCGCCCCTGCAGCAGGATCTGCCTCGCAATCACCGCTTCAGTCGCATTCATACCAATGTCCCTTCTCCCTCGAGATCGGGGGAGAAGGTGGCCTAAGGCTGGATGAGGGGGCTTGACCGCGTTCATGCCACACTCTTCTCTGATGCCGTCAGTTGCTCGGCCGCATCAGCATCTCGGGAAGCCAGCATCTCCTTCCGAGCGTCCTCCAGAAACTGACACCAATCCTGCAGTCCTTCATCTCGCGTAGAACTGGTCAGAATCGTAACAAGATCCGGCTGAATCAATCGCGCATCCTGAATCGCAGCTTCCACCGAGAATGGTACATAAGGCAGCAGGTCGCTTTTGCTGATCACCATCGCCTGACTCGTGCGGAACATCTTCGGATATTTACCGGGCTTGTCGTCGCCTTCTGTCGTGCTCAGGACGACGACTCGCACATGCTCGCCCAGGTCATGCGATGCCGGGCAGACAAGGTTTCCGATGTTTTCGATGAACAGAAAATCGTACTGCTGCTGAGGAAGACGGCTCAACCCCTGCTGCACCAGCGAAAGTTCCAGATGACATGCCCCACCAGTCGTCAACTGTTCCACCGGAACGTACGGCCGCAGGCGTCCGGCATCCCGATCCGTGGCCAGATCTCCCACAAGGACTCCCACGCGGAACCGATTCTGCCAGTACCTCGCCGTCGCCTGCAGCAGACTGGTCTTGCCAGCACCGGGTGAAGACACAAGGTTGATCACAAAAGTTCCCTGCGTTGTAAACAGCTGACGCTGTTCCTTAGCCCGCTGCTTTTTGGCAGCGAGCACATCCTGATTGACGGCGATCGTTGTGGTTGGCATTCTGGTTGTCCTGTGATACTTGACGCGGCTATGGATGAGATGTTTGTTCGTTTAACGGCAAGCCACAGGCGTCAGTAGAGTGTTGAGTCGCTGTCGCCTGCGGCTTGCCGTTAAACGAGTCATCAACCTGCATGCTGACATTCAGCAGTCGAAATGCATCTCCGCGAATTATCTTGAGCGATGTAGAGCCGCATTGATGACACACGAATCGAAAGTCCTTTAGCTGTGATTCGCTTTGACAGCTCTGGCACAAAACATCAAGTCCCACCTGGAGCACAGAGAGTTCTGCACGGGGCCAGGAAAACTCGTCCTTGAGTCGCTCGAACGCATCCTGCAGTAATAACGGTTCGACTCCGCTCAGCGGGCCGACTTCCACTTCGATCTCGTCAACCGCACGCGCATGATGCTGTTGAGCCAATTCCTCCACCTGCCGCAGCAGTGATCGAATGAGAGATTCTTCATGCATGAGACAATCTCAACTCTTTCAGGATCTCATCTGCCGCCTGCAAAGCCGCGTTTCTGGTCATATCACTCAACACGTCTTCCGGATGAAAACATGTTCCTTCGATGGCCCAGACAATAACTCGCTTTGGCAACAGCCGAGTCGTTGCTGCGAGCCGGAGGACGTCCGGCAATTCAAAATTGTGAGAGCCGCGACATCGGAGCGAATTCAAAGTTGAGTGCAACGCTACATCACCTGTTGCGTTGGGATTGACGAACCTATCAGCCTCAAATGTAGACCGGTGCAGCTTCCAGTACCCCGGTGTTGATTCACATGCATCGCAAATGTGCAGAACATCAACACCCTCAAGCCAGTCGAGCACGTCCAGTGGAATCAATGCGCGACGTACAACAACGTCTTGAAAAAGGTGTCTGGAACTTTCCGGCATCAGATTTTCATCTTGTGCTTCAGATACCCCCAAAGTTCCAGACGCCTTTTTCAACAGAAGCTCAGCGACCAGCCAGCCAGCCTGATCATCGCCGTGGGGACTTCCGAGGCCGGCGACAAGCACTTTCCCGGAGTGACTCATCGCGGTTCTCCGTCGCTGGATCCGCCACGATCCACAGTCAGTTTCAGGAAGTGGGTTGAACAACTGATGCACGGATCATAACTGCGAATCAGACGTTCACATTCATCTGCCGTGCGCTGATCGTCGTCGCATAACACTCGAGGCAGCCAGTCAACCAGATCCAATTCGATCTGCCGCTGGTTCTGCGACGTGGGAGGCACGATCTTCGCCAGCACAACTTTGCCCTGATCGTCCACTTGATAACGGTGATAGATCAGGCCTCTGGGAGCCTCAGTTGCGGCACAACCTTCGCCCGCGCGGTGTTCGTAGGGAATGCGTGAGGGCTTAAATGGCTTATAGTCACGCAGGATCGTCAGAGCTTCATCAAATGCATGAATGACTTCTAGGCCTCGAGCAATGATTGCTTTGAAAGGATTGAAGCATGGAGTTATGAAACCCACCTCATCCGCCACACGACGCGATGTCTCGCACAGTTTCTCGCGATTCAGATTCACCCGCGCTAGGGGACCGACATGATAGCTCGACTGATCTGAGGTCCGCAGTGAATGCAAAGCGGTGCTGTGCGCAACATGGTGCTCGGCAAACGTCTCTTCATACTCTGAAACGTCAATCGACAGGCCGGATGTGGACACGATACGGCCTTCGTTCATCGGATACTCATCCGGATGACAGACGGAAATCATTTCGTAGTGTCGTTCAAAGTCCGGAAACTCGAAACCAGCGACCCAGCGAGTGGCATCGATCGCGGCTTGCAGTCCCCACTCGAACGCGGGAATCAGCTTCTGCATTTCGTCTTTCTGCGGAGCGCGATAGAAGCCACCGACGGCAACGTTGATCGGATGGATGGCACGTCCTCCAAGTACCTCCAGCAGTTCGTTCCCCTGTTTTTTGAGTTTCAGGCCCCGCGTGACTTCGTGAGGGAAGCGGGCCGCCAGTTCGATTCCGCTGGCGACGTTGAAAAAGTCCGGAGCCTGCAACAGGTGCATGTGCAGTCCGTGGCTTTCAATCCATTCACCGCAGTACAGCAGCCGCCGCAGCCGACGAATCTCGGGGCTGATCGAGACTCCTAAAGCCAGCTCCAGCGCATGGACTGCACTCATTTGGTAGGCAACCGGGCAGATGCCACAGATTCTGGCGGTGATGTCCGGAACCTCTTCCAGCGGACGACCTCGCAGAAAGCCTTCAAAGAACCGCGGAGGTTCATAGATCGAAAGCTGCACTTCTTCGATGGCGTTGCCGTTGAGCCGAACATGAAGGCCTCCTTCACCTTCGACGCGTGTCAACGCTTCGACCTTGATCGTTCGAGTTTGTGCCATTGGTAGTGACCAGTATCCTTGTTGTTCCGGCAATCGACTTTGGGATTTGTATTTGTGAGCGGCATGGCGCTAGCCTGGTGTTGAATTAGTCACTCGGATCAAGTTTTCGTTTAACGGCAAGCCGCAGGCGACTGTTTTTATGAACGCCGACGCCTTCGGCTAGCCGTTAAACGAATAAACCAACAGACCGCTAGCCGCCGGTAGTTCAGAGTGTTTTCCAGAACAATCACCGGTGGCTGGCGCCATTCCGCTCAATTGAAATTTCGGCAACTCGATTGGATGCCTCGCGGAATTCCGGCGCGGAGGCATTAAAGTTTCGCAGCAACGGCAGCAGTGTCTCAGCTGCATTGCCTGAGTCAAGAAACTGATTTGTAAGACTGTGACAATTGGACTGTGCCACAGGACCAAAACACCCGTAGCAGCCTCGGTCGTAGCTCGGACAAATCGCACCACAGCCCGAATGTGTCACGGGCCCGAGGCATGGAATCCCCTGCGCCACTTCGACACACACCGTACCTTTTCGTTTGCAGTCGAGACAAACGGAATGGGCAGGCAGTCGCGGCCGTCGGTCATTGACAAGTGCACCGATGACTTCGAGAAGCTGGTGTCGGCTGATCGGACATCCCCTCAGTTCAAAATCGACCTTGATGTGATCTGCGATCGGCGTGGATGTGGCGAGCGTTGAAATGTATTCGGGGCTGGCGTAGACACATCGCAGGTAGTCTTCGTGATTTGCCCAGTTTTTCAGTGATTGAATTCCACCGGCCGTGGCACAGGCTCCAATCGTCACGACGGTACGAGCAATCCGCCTCACATCCTGAATCCGTTGCGCATCGTGCGGTGTTGTGATGGATCCTTCAACCAACGCGACGTCATACGGGCCGGGTTCCATGCGACTGCTGGCCTCCGGAAAGTACGCGATCTCCACGGCACTTGCGACGGCGAGTAACTCATCCTCGCAGTCCAGCAACGACAACTGACATCCATCGCAGGACGCAAACTTAAACACGGCAAGTCTAGGACGCGGTCGTACGGCGACCGCAGTGTTTTCCGCAGCAGACGTAATCTGTAGAGACGTGGGATCAGTCACAGGTCATCCACCTTCAAAATGGAGGCCACGCGATCGTAGCGGAAAATTGGTCCATCCTTGCAAAGGAACTGAGGACCAAACTGGCAATGCCCACAAAGGCCAATCGCACAGTTCATGTTGCGTTCGAGCGAAACGTAGAGAGACTTCGGATTGAGGCCCCGACTGATCGCCATTTGCACCGAGTACCACATCATCACTTCAGGTCCGCACGTCATCAGCAGTGTGTTCTCCGCGTGACGCAGCCACAATCGATCGAGCACATTGGTCACCATGCCAATTGCCCCATGCCAGTCACTATTCGCACGATCAACGGTCACATGAACATTGAGACCATGAGCACGCCACGCATCATATTCGAGCGGATACAACAACCCGAAAGGCTCGCGCGCACCGATGATCAGATTCAGTTCGCCGTAACGCTCGCGATTTGCCAGCAAGTGGCAAACCGCGGGCCGCAGCGGAGCCAGACCAATGCCTCCAGCCACGAGAACCACATCACGTCCGACGCAATCCTCTGTTGGCCAGCTCGACCCGAATGGCCCGCGCAGACCAAGCGAAGTGCCTACCGGGAGTTGCGCCAGTGCGCGAGTGACATTGCCCGCTTCGCGGATGGTATGCGAAATGGAGTCTCGCTGGTCGGGATCGCTGCTGATGGAAATCGCAATCTCTCCCAGCCCAGGCAGGTACAACATATTGAACTGGCCTGGACTAAATGAATATTCTGCCGCCGTTAATGGATCTTCAAATACCAGATCGCAAGTGAAGACGCCGGGTGCTGCCGTCTCCGTGTGGGCGATCCGCACCGCGTGCGCCAACCAGGGATTGTGAGGGTGAGCTGTCGCGGCAGGCTTCATGAATTGCCCTTTTCATCGTGCGAGCTGCTGACTGCAGATCCCACGGAGGAGTCGTTTTGGGAAGCACGAATTGACGCAACTTCCTGAGTCAGGTCGATGCCGACCGGACACCAGGTAATACAGCGTCCGCAGCCGACACAGCCGGACGAGCCAAACTGGTCGTGCCAGGTCGCGAGCTTGTGCGTCATCCACTGCCGATATCGGCTTTGAATACTATTGCGCGTGGGATTTCCGTTCATGTAGCTGAAGTCGATGTTGAAGCACGAGTCCCAGCTCCGTTCGCGATCGACGTGATCACCGGTCAGATCAGGTACTTCGTTCACTGAAGAGCAGAAACATGTAGGACAAACCATCGTGCAGTTGGTACATGACAGGCATCGTTTGGCGACTTCTTCCCATTGCGGATGGCGCAGATTGTTCATCAACAGATCACGAATATCTGTTGTATCAAGCTTTTTGGAGATCTGATCAACGGCCTGTTGTCTGGCAGAATTCCCTCTCTCAAGCTGTTCGGAGGTCGCGGGCATCACGGCTAACCGAGCTGCCACGGCATTGCCGGGCTCAGAGCCGATCTCCATCAGGAAGCCGTCCGCCACTTCCGTCAACGCCAGATCAAATCCACTACTACAGCGCGGCCCGGTATTCATCGACGTACAAAAGCATGTCGGCGCGGCCTGAGTGCAGTTGACGGCCACGACAAACGCGGCGGCTCGACGCTTCTGATACGTGGGATCCACAAAAGGCCCGCCCAGGAAGACCTTGTCCTGAATTTTCATCGCCGCCAGTTCACAGGCGCGAACACCGAGGAATGCATATCGGGGAGGCTCCGTCTCCGGAGTACTCAACTGCCAGCCCGTTCCGGTTCGATCTGCAGTGGCGACCAGAGTCACCGGGGGGAACAGATACTTCTTCCACGAATGTGGTCCGACCACATAGCCGAAGCACGCCTCATCGTCCCGGCGCTGCAGTCGATACTTGCCGGGTTCCTGAACGTCGGTCCAACCGATCGGCAAGTCGTCAGCCGACGCAATGTCGCCGTACACGATTGCTTCCTGATCAATCGTGGGGCCGACGACCTGATAGCCATCATCTGCCAATGTTCGGATCAGTTGATTCAGCTGGCTCCGGGCAAGAAACAGAACGGTCCGGTTTGATTCTGTCGCGACAGTCATGTGTATCCTTTTTCCCCTGAGAACAGATCCATCAACTGCAACCGCGTGGACAACAGTCGTTGCGACAGGACCTGAGCAACTCGCTGCAACAGCACGTACCCCAGTTCCTTCTCGCAGTCACAAAGCTCCTGAAGTCGCTTTCCGGACATGGCAATCAAAATCGTGTCTTCGATTGCTGTGGCCGTTGCCGTCATTCGTCCGTCTCCGATCAAGCCGGACCAGCCCACCAGTTCGCCCGGCCCAGTCGTCAGAAATGGCACATCACCACGTCCGGGCACGTTCATGGACAGTCTGATGTGCCCCGAGGAAATGACGAAAACCTCGTCCTCGATGGAACCTTCCTGAAACAGCTTCGCACCGGCTGGCAATTTGAGGAGGCGTGACGCACGGCAGAGACACTGCAGATGATCGGTCGATATGCCTTCCACAAATCGCGTTGCGGAGAGTTGCTTCAACAGATCGGGCTGATCAGTATTCATCGGTGTCATCCCAAAGAATAGTGTCGGATGTTTGAGAATTGCTTTCGCAGTTCCCCGCGAAAATCCGGATGAGCAATTGAAATCAATTGTTCGCCGCGCTGACGGAGCGACAATCCGTGCAGATTGACGGCTCCGTATTCCGTCACAATCCAATGCACATGTCCTCGTGTTGTGACAACGCCCGATCCCGGCGTCAACTCCGCGACGATCCGGGAAAATTTCCCGCCGCCTGCGGTGGATGGTAAGGCGATAATCGGAAGGCCGCCCTGAGAAATCGCAGCGCCTCGCATAAAGTCCATCTGACCACCGATCCCGGAATAAATCTGATGCCCCAGGGAATCTGCACATACCTGACCGGTCAGATCTATCTGCAGGGCCGAATTGACCGCAACTAACCGATCGATCTTGCGCAGGAGGTTGGTGTTGTTCGTGATATCGCAGGGAAGAAAAGCCACCTGAGGATTATCATCGACAAAATCAAACAACCTTCGGCTGCCGACCACGAAGCTCGTGACAATCTGACCGGGATAAATGTATTTTCGGCGATTCGTTATGACACCGGCATGCACCAAATCCACAACACCATCAGAAAACATCTCTGTATGAACGCCCAGATCGATCTTGTTTGTCAGCCTTGAAAGAACCGCAGCTGGAATCGCGCCGATGCCTGTCTGCAGAGTTGATCCGTGTTCAATTAGCTGGGCAATTTGTTCGCCGATCGCGGCTTCGACGGACGTTTCCGCGACCGCAGCATGTTCATAGAGTGGCCGGTCTGTTTCGATGCAGGCCGCAAACGAACTCATGGGAACTATGCTGTGGCCGTGAGTCCGTGGCATCTGTCGATTGATTTCCGCGATCAGCAGCGGAGCGCTGTCTGCGGCAGCTCGAGCCGCATCGACGGATGTTCCCAGCGAACAAAACCCATGGCGATCCGGATGCGAGACCTGCAGCAAGGCAGCGTCCAAGCGGATGTTCCCATCGCGAAACAACGAAGGAATGTCTGACAGGAACACCGGAATAAAGTCGGCATATCCGTCCTGAACCGCCTTCCGTGCGGGTTGCCCGGTAAACAAAGAAATGGAAGTAAAACGACCTCGGTATCCTAGTTCAACGAACGGCGCCGGCCCCTCTGTATGCATGTGATAAAGACGAATTCCTGCCAGATCGGACCGGCGGCACATGGCCTCCAACAACGGTGTTGGAGTGGCAGCGGCACCATGAACGAATACATTCATCCCAGACTGCAGCCTGCTCACCGCATCATCGGCGGAAACAAATTCGTTCAGTGAAGCCCGCACTTGGTGTTCCCTGTTTCGATTTCGGACTGCTCGGACTGCTTCGACCACGATGCAACTTTGGTTCCTAACTGAACTGACCCGTCTCACTCTTTTGGGCAGCAGCATCCATCTTTGACCCGAGCTGCCCCGTCGGAAATCAAGGGTGGATTAAGCTTACAGAAATGTGAGACAATTCGCACATGTGTGCTGAAGTTAGCGCAGCTCAACCAAGCTACCGACACGCACAGCTGCGTGTGGTACGAAATTTGATCACATCTTTTTTGCCGATCTATGTCCAGGGACGAGTCGCACACGAAATTGGAAGATTATCACATGACAGCCAAACCGGCGATTGCCATCATCTACGCATCAGTACATCACGGCAATACTCGCAAGCTCGCGGAAACACTGGCCGCAGAACTTTCAGCCGATCTGTTTTCTGTTGACGAAGCGAAGGCGATTCGCGCCGAACAGTACGATCTGATCGGACTTGGCTCGGGGGTCTACTTCGGACGGCACCATGAATCTCTGCGGTCGCTGGTAAATTCCTGGCATCAGCAGCATTTCGTTTTTCTCTTCTCAACCGCTGGTTTGCCCTTTCTGCGATGGTTTCAGCATGCGTCACTGCGAAGGTGCGTTTCTAGAAAACGCTGCCAGGTTGTCGCTGAGTTTTGCTGCCAAGGCTGGGATACCGTCGGCCCGTTATGGCTGATGGGCGGAATTAATCGCAGACATCCAAATACCAAAGACCTTGATCGAGCAAAGGAATTTGCAAAGCGACTCAAGGCTTCGTTCTCAGCTTCCTGACCCCAAAGTCCGTCCATCCGGATCATTTTTGCGAGTTTCCGGACCACGCGGCAGGCTTGGCATCAGACAGATTCCATCCGCCAGTGCCTGCCCTTGCCTGATGTAGGCGAACATTTCACGTTTCGGAAAACTGCAGAACAGAAATGCGTAATGACCGAAAGGGACAAATAAAGGAAGTCTGTTTCTCCTGTGGCACTGGAATTGCTTTGAATCGAAAGGGTTACACTCGGCTGTGCCCGTAGCTCGAAAAATGCTCTGGAGTTGCCATGAAGCGATCAACAAAAGCCTCGCTATTGAGCTTCGTCCTGCCGGGGGCGGGTTTGTGGTACCGCGGCTGGCAAAAATTGGCCATAGCAAATTTTCTGCTTGCGGCAGCAATTCCCATTGTGGGGCTTACTACAGGCTTTCTCTCAGAACATATTCAATGGATATTTCTCGCCATTGCGGCTGGGTCTGCGGGAATCGCACATTCAATGTCAGGTCCCCGCGAGTGATTTGTACAATACCGATTTAGACGTTTCTCCAACATGCTCTGTCAAGGCAAGATCTATTATGATTCACGAAGTTAATGGCGACATTCTACTGACCAAAGCACAGGCCGTTGCGCACGGTGTGGCTCCAAACGACCACTTCGACAGTGGACTGGCTATGGCGCTGCGCGAACAATGGCCGGCGATGGCCAAAGACTTTCGCCACTACGCTCATCAGACGCATCCCAAGCCAGGAGAAATTTGGGTGTGGAGTGGCGTTGGCGGAATTCGAATTTTCAATCTGCTCACGCAGGAGGGGGAGCACGGCCACGGAACCAGACCAGGCCGAGCGACGCTGGCTAACGTCGGCCATTGCCTCCGCCGACTGCGACACGCACTTGAGTCGGGAGAAGTGAAGAGTCTCGCAATGCCGAAATTGTCCACAGGCGTGGGAGGTATGGAATGGTCCGACGTTCGTCCATTAATCGCGCAGTACCTGGGTGATCTGCCAATTCCTATTTATCTCTACACAACTTATGCCAAGGGCCAACAGGCTAACGAACCCGGTGCATGAGGTCGTATGCATGGCACGGTCGTGAAAATGTTCTCGTAACGGTGGCCACGAATTGTGCCACGATCGTCCTTTGCCAAAAGGTGCAAGCGCATGATCAGATTGCTTCTCTTGCACGGACACGCAACAGATCCCGAAGCGATTGATCGGCACTATTGTGAAGTTCACATCCCAATTGCAAAGAAAGATAAGGGCCTCAAAAAGTGGATCTTTGGCAAAGTCACAGCGACGCCGGATGGCAGCCCGCCTCCCTGCAGGATTGCGGACCTTTACATGGAATCGAATGAAGAGTTCGAATCGCTGCTGGGCCTCACCGGACGGCTGGGCAGGGGTTGCAGAGGTTCCGAACAATTCGACCGGTGAAGTCCGGTTTCTGCACACGAAGGTCGCCGATGTGATTTGACAATGACATGTCAAATCCCTGCTCGCCGCCGGCAAGTTAAAGACTGCTGTGACATTAAACATGCAAGCCACATGCCCAGCTATCGAGCCATCACGGATTCGTCATCAGTAGTTCCTTCAAAGCTCTTTCAGCGACGTATGCCATGGCTTCGGTGAATTGGGCTGGTTTCTCTTCCTCCCATGACAGTTCG
This sequence comes from Planctomycetaceae bacterium, assembly GCA_947476295.1. Lineage (GTDB taxonomy): Bacteria > Planctomycetota > Planctomycetia > Planctomycetales > Planctomycetaceae > SXXK01. The sequence goes on from CANJQC010000100.1 coordinate 16,267, forward strand.
CTCGTAAACTGAGCGAGGACGTCATTGAGCCTCAAGTGCTGGAACGGTTACAGACCTTGTCCGACGAGTGGATGCAACATCACGAAGGGTCGTTGGTCCAACGAGTAGCAGAGGGCAAGATTCGCGATGTGCATGGCGACTTACGGCTCGAGCACGTCTTTCTGTTTCCAGAGCAAGCGATTCCGAACGACATTGTAATCCTCGACGGAATCGAATTTAGTCCGAGTCTGCGACAAATCGATATTGTGGCCGATATCGCATTTCTGGTGATGGAATTGAGCTTTGTCGGTCGCCGCGTTCTGACGAAAAACCCTGGCTCACACCAGACGACGGAGCAGCAGGAACGTATTGATGCTGTTTGCGAGCGAAAACAAGACCAACACTCCCAGAACCGACCAGTAGGAACCCGGGAGGGTGAATAAGCCTGTCCGAGCTGCCGGTGTCTTCACGTCGCTCGAATCAGACTCCCGCACAAAAAATGTGAGGAAGAAAGATCCCAGTCCCCGGACCGCTCCGATTCCAAAGATCACTCGATAGACCCATCCGGGAGTTTCCAGCAGATTTTCAGGCACGCCTGCGGTCTGCTGCGGCGTCCCGGTCAGCCACCACAGCAGCAAAGCGGAAAGCAACACGCCGATCAGCGCACCTGCCGTGTCGAACGCACGATGCAATCCAAAAGCTCGACCGCGCTGACCTGCAGTGACAGCGTTGGCAATCAGTGCATCCCGCGGTGCCCCACGCAGACCTTTGCCGAATCTGTCGAGTAGCCGTCCACCAAGTCACCAGAGGCCACATTGTTGCCAACGCAATCAAAGACTTACCGATGACCGGCAATCCGTATCCCCAGCGAATCCACACGACACGCCCGCCTCCTGTTCTCTTCCGGCGCTTCTGATTCCGGCAAACGCAGACATCAGCGCCACGATCAAAGCCGCACCGCCCTCCATCGCGCCCAACTGCATTTTGGATGAACCCATGACGCTGACGAGAAACAGCGGCAACAGCGGATAAACCATTTCGCTCGACACGTCAGCCAGAAACGAGACAATGCTGAGGATCCAGACGGATCGTGGTAACTGCCGACTGCTGCGTGTAGTTGATTCGTGCAGTGCTTCAGACATGGGCAGTGATTTACTCACGGATTGATTGTTTTCGATAACGGCAATGTTCACCAGATGTGTTCGGCACGCATGGACGCCGCGTGGCGACCAATCGTCTGGCGGTTCTGCTGCGATGATGGAGTCGCCTCTTTTTCATTGTACCCGGTTCCGAAGAACAAACGACAATGCGGGTGATTCTTTTGGCAGGGAGAAATGAGATGTTGAACTGCGCGGGCATCAGTATCAGTGTCCCGATGTCGCTGCGCGTGCCAGTGAGGAGCTCCCCATGTCACTGATTGTAGCGGTTGTTTCGGCGAGTCTCGCGGGTTCATTCCTGTGTTCGTTGTGCGAAGCATCGTTGTACGGTATCACGCCGACCCAAGTCGAAGTGCTTCGCAGGGGACGCATTGCAGGGAGCGATCGCCTCGCGAAGCTCCGACGGCGAATCGACGAGCCAGTCGCGGGCATCGCCGCATTTAACTCGCTGGCTCAGACAGTCGGTGCAGCCTGGGTCGGTGCACTTGTGGGTGAGTTGTACGGCAATGCATGGCTGGGTGCGGTTTCGGCAGTCTTTGCAATGACAATGCTCTTGCTGGCGGAAATCGTTCCGAAAAGTGTTGGCCTCGCATGGGCCGGAATTCTGGCACCTCGCCTTGCCTGGCTGATTCAGATTATGGTGTGGATCGTTTATCCGCTGGCGATTCTGTGTGGCTGGCTGTCTCGCACGATCAATCGTCATGCACCCGGCCAGCAACCTACGGAAGAAGAGGTGCTGATCATGGCGGATCTTGCCGCGCAAGGGGGGACGATTCTGCCGGACGAACTGCGGTGGGTGAAGAATGTCCTGTTATTAAACAATGTGACCGTGCACCATCTAATGACTCCACGGCACGTCGTGTTCTCACTGCCCGCAGAGCATCGACTGGACTCTCAGGGGGCTCACGAAAAGCGGCTGGTCCATAGCCGAATTCCTGTCACCGAAGGCAATGATCTTGATCGAGTGGTAGGCGTGGTCCAGCGGCGTACCATATTTGACCACATTGTCCGAGATGATTGCCAGGTGACACTTCGTGAGTTGATGCGTCCAGCGTTGTTTGTGTCGGAGGACTGGGGTGGGCATCAGTTGCTGGACCGTCTGATGGCGGAGCGACAGCATCTGGCCGTTGTCACTGATGCAGGAGGATGCGTCGTTGGCGTGGCCACACTGGAGGATGTTCTTGAATACCTGTTAGGACAGCCGATTGTCGGCGAACACGATTCACACCCGGACATGCAGCATTTGGCAAGGGAACGGGCGAGTTTTCGAGGCTTGCCGACACGTGATTAAGCTGACACAAAAGCAGCAAGGCAAGTACTGCACTGACCACCGTAATTTGACTTCGGCTCCCGAAGCCGTTAACGGAGATTCGTAATGCCCACAACCAGAATCTTTTCAATGACCAGTCTGCCGCGTGATCTGATGGCGGGCCTCGTTGTGTTCCTAGTGGCGGTGCCGCTGTGTTTAGGGATTGCGCTGGCGTCAAACACGCCATTATTTTCGGGATTGCTGGCGGGCATTGTGGGCGGGATTCTCGTTGGAACAATCAGCCAGTCGCATACCAGTGTCAGTGGGCCAGCTGCCGGTCTCTCCGCAATTGTGGCGGCACAAATAGCGGCCCTAGGATCGTTCGAGGCGTTCCTGCTGGCCGTGATCGTCGGGGGCGTCATCCAGATTGGTTTAGGGTTGGCACGCGCCGGCTACCTCTCTGCATTTTTCCCCAGCAGTGTAGTCAAAGGATTGCTGGCGGCGATCGGCATCATTTTGATTCTCAAACAGATTCCGCATCTTCTGGGACACGACACCGATCCCGAAGGAGAGATGTCATTCTTGCAGCCGGATCACGAAAACACACTGTCCGAGATCGCTGCGATGATGGGAGACTTGCATCCGGGGGCAGCTCTGATCGGTCTGCTGTCGATCGTAATCCTGATGGTCTGGGACAAGTTTCCTTCGCTGAAGAATTCCGTTGTGCCCGGCCCGCTGGTCGTGGTGCTGCTGGGCCTAGGTCTGAACCGGCTGCTCCAGCACTGGGGCGGACACTGGATGATTGAAGCCAGCCATCTGGTCTAGGTTCCCGTTTCGAAAAATTTGGGCGAGTTCGTGGGGTTCCTGCGGCTGCCAGATTTTTCTCAATGGTCTAATCCGGCTGTGTACACCGCCGGATTCACAATCGCCGTTGTGGCTTCCCTGGAGACACTGGTGAATCTGGAAGCCATCGATAAACTCGACCCAAGACTCCGCCCCTCGCCGCCCAGTCGCGAATTGCTGGCTCAGGGAATCGGCAATGTGCTGGTCGGGTTGATCGGCGGTATTCCGGTGACATCCGTAATCGTCCGGGGTTCAGTGAGTATCAACGCGGGTGGTCAGACAAAGCTGGTGACAATCGTGCATGGTCTACTGTTGCTGGTGTCCGTGATGTTTCTGCCGGTCTGGTTGAACCTGATTCCACTATCCTGTCTGGCCGCGATTCTTCTGGTCACGGGCTTCAAACTTGTCAGTCCCGCGCTCGTGCGTCAAATGTGGAGCGAGGGACGCTATCAGTTTGCGCCGTTTGTATTGACGGTGGTGTCCATTGTCCTGACCGATCTGTTGATCGGAGTTGGCATCGGCATTGCCATCAGTCTGGCGTTTGTCCTGAGCAGCAATCTGCGACGACCGCAGCGGTGCATCGTGGAACAGCACCTAGGCGGCAAAGTCCTGCACGTGGAACTGGCCAATCAAGTGAGTTTTCTGAACCGTGCGGCACTGGACCAGGTCTTCAACTCGATTGCCCGCGGCGATCATATCCTGCTTGACGCTCAGAACACCGTCTACATCGACCCGGACATTCTCAGCATGATTCGCGAGTTCCAGCAGAAGGTGGCCCCGGTGCGAGGCGTGCAAGTGAGCCTGCGCGGATTTCGGGACAAATTCAAACTCCGCAACGAGTTGCAGTATGTGGAGTATTCGACTCGCGATCTTCAGGGGCTGCTCACTCCGGCCCAGGTGCTGCAGATTCTGAAAGACGGCAACGAGCGATTCCGGTCGGGGCAGCGATTGACGCGGGATCTGGGACGACAACTGCAGGCGACCGCATTGGGACAGCATCCGCTTGCCGTGGTGCTGAGTTGCATCGACTCCCGCACTCCGACCGAGTTGATCTTCGATCTGGGACTGGGGGACATCTTCAGTATCCGGATTGCAGGCAACATCACCAGCCCGAAAGTGCTCGGCAGCATGGAATACGGCTGCGTCGTCGCCGGTGCGAAGCTGATTGTCATTATCGGGCATACGCAGTGTGGTGCGGTGACGGCTGCCGTCAACCTCGCCAGCTCACAGGAGAACGTAGAACAGGCGACCGGCTGCCAGCATCTGGAGCCGATCATTCACGAGATTCAACATGTGATCGACCCGCAATCTGCCTCTCGTCTTGAGCATTTGACGGCGGATGAAAAAACAGACTTCGTCAACATGGTCGCCCGCCGCAATGTCATCCACAGCGTCGCGCTCATCATGCAGCAAAGTCGCACGATCAACCGCCTCGTGCAGGAAGGCCGTATCGAGATGCTCGGCGCGATGTACGACGTCGTTACTGGAAGAATCGAGTTTTTCCCCCATGAGACGGTCGGTCAACCGTTGCCCGGCGAAGGCCCCGTGCCTGGGGATGAATCATGAAATGGTTCCGGGACCCTAGTGAGTTTCTCGGCATAGACGTCGTCAAGCATCCCGAAAGGTATACTCCACGCGGTCATGAGTGAGAGAATTGGCATAGGGGTAGGGAAGACCGTTTAATCCGGTCTCCCCTCCCTCCAAACCGTACGGGCGGTTTTCCCGCATACGGCTTTCCAGTCAGTAGTTGCCTGCGACGGATTGATCGAAACGAAAGTGGGCTTCGCGCAGACTA
>CANJQC010000101.1 GCA_947476295.1 Planctomycetaceae bacterium
CCGGATCGCAGAAGTTCGGATAGCGGAGCTAGCGTCGTGTGATTTACTCCAGGTTCCAGTTCCAACTGAAGCGTCGTTTCGCCGATTCGAACTTTGTCACCGGGACGCAGATCACATTCCGTGACTCGCTGATCATTCACGAAGGTTCCCCAACGACTGCCTGCGTCATAGAGAGTCACTCGACCACTGTGAGCGACGACGCGACAATGCACTCGCGACAGCGTTGGGTCCTGGAGCTGAACGTCACACGAATCCCCCCGTCCGATCAGGACTGCCAAATCCCCCGGCAAAACGATAGGAGGTTCACCCAGCTTGTCGATTGTGAGCAGAAACATGTGCGGCCTCGTTCCGAGTTCAATTGAAAGGCACAAAAAATGTCTGTCTCTCCCTGACTACGGCTTGTTAGTGTCCCGACATGAACAGTGGAATACTGCCGCCTACAACTCGACAGGTGGACTCAGGACTACACGGAAGCCGAGGTCGTAGCTGCGGACCGAAGGGTTTTCGAAGTAACGGAACGCCGACCGGCAACTCCAGGCTGAGTCGAAACAACTGCCGCCCCGGTACACCCGGAACGCGCTAAGGGAAGCGCCCTGCGGATCTTGAAGCGGCGACGACTCGTAATAATTATTCCCATACAAGTCCCAGCACCATTCCCAAACATTACCTTGCATGTCGTACAGACCGAAATCATTTGACTTAAACTGTCCCACTGGACTCGTAAACGGCCAGCCGTCATCAAACTTGAAATTGGGGTACTTCGTAAGAGCTGGCTTCGGAATTTTTCCCTCAATGCTTGCGTCCTGCACATTCGCAAAACCCTGCAAACTGCCGGGGTTGTCTCCTGTGAAAAATCGCGTATATGTTCGTGCTCTGCAAGCGTATTCCCACTCCGCCTCTGTTGGCAGGCGATATACCTTCCCCTCTTTCTGGCTCAGCCAGGCACAGAATGCCACCGCGTCTGGCCATGTGACGTTGACCACTGGATGACTGTCTGTCTGTGGAAATCCTGTTTCTTTCCAGTTGTATTCGGGCTTTTGCTCGCCGACTTGCGTCGTCGAATTGTATCCCTCACCGCCTATGCCATCCTTTTCTGCTTCCGTCTGGTAACCGGTATCCTTCACGAACACTCCAAAATGACCCTTTGTCACCTCGTGAATACCCAGATAGAACGGCTTCGTGATCCGCACGCGATGCTGCGGGCCTTCGTCGTTGGAACGGTCCGCCTCAATCTCCGGTGAACCCATCATGAACTCACCCGCCGGGATCAACTTCAGCTTCATGCCGATACCGTTCGTGATCACATCCGGCTCAGACGAAATCTGAGGTGTAGGCACAGGGGATTCTTTCTCGGTTACCGTAGGACTCAGGACTACTCGGAAGCCCGAATAAAGGTAGCGGACCGGCAGGTCATGCTCGTCACGGAATGCCGAGCGGCATTCCTCGGCTGAGCTGTCCCAACAGCCGCCCCGGACCACTCGGGACGAGCTGCCTGTGTCAGACAAGTCTTCACACCATTCCGACACATCTCCGTGCATATCGTATAGACCCCACGAATTTGGCAGCTTCTCACCGACGACATGCGTTGCCGCTCCGCTATTATCTTTAAACCAGCCGTATCTGGACAAATCTGGGTCCGAATCGCCAAAACTGTAGGCAGTCGTCGTACCTGCGCGGCATGCGTATTCCCATTCCTCTTCTGTCGGTAAGCGATACACGCGACCCGCTGCTCGCTCGGCCGGAAGGGCAGAGACCTTTGCGCAAAACGCTACCGCCTCGTCCCAAAGGACTTGCTCAACCGGCTTGGTTGCTCCCTTGGACTTGCTCGGGTTAGCACCCATCACCGCCGAGAATTCAGCCTGCGTTACCTCGTAGATACCCATCTGAAATGGCTGGAGCAGCGTTACCTTGTGTAGACTCTCGTCCGGTCGCCTGCCAGGTTCAGACTCCGGTGAACCCATCATGAACTCACCCGCCGGGATCAACTTCAGCTTCATGCCGATACTGTTTGTGATTTCCTCCAGTGCAGATGGCTTCTCGATCTGGAACTCCGTGCCGATGTTGACGACCGTATTCACGAACTCGACTGGCGACTCTGCAGTCTCCATCAATGGATCGGAATCGGGAGGCACGTCCAATGGTTCACCCGTTGGGCTGGAAATCCCTGACACAAGGATTAAGTTCCTGGCATTGATCTGCAGCAGATGTGGCCCATCCGTCGGAACTTCAATCGGTCGGGAATCGTGAACAAATGCGTCACCGCTCAACACCGAAAAGATATGGCTCCCCGGAGTGACGGTCACTGAAAAATCGTTACGGAGCATTTGGTCCGTGATTGTGTGGCTCTTGCCATCAATCACCAGTGTGATCTTATCTCCTTTAGTCCTCAGCCAATCATCGTCGAAATGCACCGTAAGGAACAGCGGCTCACGGTTGAGGTAGCTGTAGAAATAACCCAGCAGAAGAGCCAGCACTCCACCAAGAATCGGGATCACATACCATTGCCGCAGAAGTCCCATCTCGGCGTTGGGCTGCAGCCGCCCATTTTTGAATCGATACATACGGCGCGATGCCGAAGTGCTGCGATAGCTTTGCATGGTCTCCCAGAACCGCTGGGCGTATCTGTTTGAGGGTTTCAGTTCCAGCAGCCTTTTCACCAATGGCTCAATGTCGTCCACCGCTTTGCTACGTTCCGCATCTTTAATGTCGGACAGAAGCTTTTCAGACTCCAACTCCTTTTGCGTAGCATTCCTGAGAAGGTCTTCCATGTTCTCGGAGCGGCGTAATGTGGGAATGTCGGCCAGCAACTGAATGCATCCCGCGTAATCGTATTTCGCATCGAGTTGCGTCGCAGTTTTCAGGAATGCCTCAATACCTGCCGGATTCAGTGACTTCTCCTCCGCACGGACACGCGGCAGTTGTTTTTGAGCCCATTCGACAACTTTTCTGGCTGCTGGCGTTCTATCCTGCGCGAGTTTTTCAAGCCCACGAATTGCAGCCGTATACTGCCCCTTCTTGAGCAATACTTCGATGTGAGTCTTGCGGACGTCAAAGGGAGATTGCGGTGTTTTCACATCTACCGGCGATACATGTGCCTTTTCAGTTTTCTGCCGCAGACGCTGAATGGCACTGACAACTTCGGCCATAGAGAGATAACGTTTGTTGGGATCTTTCCGCAGCATCTTCAGGCATAGATCATCAATGTCCTCTGTGAGATCTTTGCGAATTCGACTGGGTAACGGCGGAGTATCCCGCAACACCTGAGCCAGGATCTCAGGCACGCTGCCTTCAAACGGTAACCGGGATGTCAACAATTCAAACAATATCACCCCAAGTGAATAAATATCACTTTGCGGCCCGACCTTAGCCTGCTCGCCTTTGACCTGCTCTGGAGCCATATAGGCCGGTGTCCCCAAGAGCAGACCGTCGTGCGTCGTCTTTGCTGCATCGATTTGTCCGACACGACGCGCCAGCCCAAAGTCGGTAATGTATGGTCGGAATTTCGCATCGACCAGAATGTTTCCGGGCTTGAGGTCGCGATGAATGACGCCCTTGCTGTGTGCATGATCCACTGCTTCAGCGATCGTTGAAATCATTTGGAGCACGCTGTCAACGGACTGTAATTGTTTCGCCCCGATGAATCGCGAGAGCGGTACACCATCAATGAAGTCCATTGTGATATATGGGACTCCATTGTACTGGTCCGCGTCATAAACACTGCAGATATTGGGATGCTTCAACCCGGCAGCAGCTTTTGCCTCGCGTGTAAAGCGAGCCATGAAGTCTTCGTTTCCTCCAACAGGCGCTTTCGGGACCTTCAGTGCGATTTGACGGTCAAGTGCGGTGTCATGGGCGAGATACACATTTCCCATTGCCCCTTCACCGAGTTGCCGAAGAATCGTGTAACGTCCAAACGATCGATTCTGAAACTCCGACCCTGTATCTGATTGATTGGTTCTGGGTCTCAGGGTTTCTCGAGCGTTACCGGAAATGGCCTCGCGATTGGATTTTGGCTGAATAGTCTCCGACAACGGCTTTGGCACAGCATTTCCAATCAGGGCCTCACCCTGAAAATAGGACCGTAGTCCGTCGGCAAGGTCGGGGTATGCCTTAAGCAGTCCTTCTTCATTCAAAGGTTGCCCGGCATCTTTGCGTTTCAGGCATTCGGCCAGAATGGCGTTGAGGCGTTTGTCTTCAAGCGGAGATGGTTCATTCATAGGATACTGTTCCCATCGTGCGCCATTGGACTCACGCCGCTTCGCTCGCCGGACTTATTTCTGGCCGTGCGAAGTATACGGTGACGATGCACCGAAGTTTGTCTGAACGCCTACCCCACTGCCAGCAGCTCCGTTGCCACACGACGAACTCGGTCAGCAGCGGATTCTGTGATGCCGGAGAGCAACGGGAAATGCCGACCGGTTTTCGCGATGTCACAGAGTGCGACGGCCTCGTGCAGTACGCGGATCGGGTTGATCTCATTCCGCAGGTCTTCCAGCGGCAGGAAGATTTTGCGAATTTTTTCCGCCAGATCATAGTCCTTTGATGTGATCGCCCTGAGCATCTGCTGTGACAATGCCGGATTGACGCACACGCAGCCGGACGTATACCCGTTTAGCCGAAACTTCGTCATGTGAACCAGTGCTGGCTGTTCCCCAATTCCGCTGCAGATTAACGGCGTATCGACTAACGAAACCAGGCGGTCAAGAAATTCATCGTCCGCGGGATCTTTGCGGACGATCGCATACTTAATGAACGAGACCAATCCGTCCCGCACAAGTTCCGATGCGCCTTCCGGGCTGATGTAGCCTTCTTCTTTAATATACAGCACAGCCGGGCGACCGAAGGCTTCGACAAACTTCCGGAAGCCATTCATCAGTCCCGCTTCTGTCATTACAGCTTTGGTAGGCAGCACCATCGCTGTCGGAAAGCGAGTACTTTTCAAAATGTCTGCCTGATCCATCATCAGACCATAAGACGGCCCGACCGACGGAATCACGAGTGTGTCCTTCCCGGCGGCCGCTTCCAGTATCTCCAGCAAGCTGGCATATTCGGAGGGGCGGACGTGATACAGATTCGCGTTGCCGCCGTACAGCAGCATCGAAACACCGCCGAGTTCAATGTGCCGAATGAGTCGTTCGTTTTCCTTGCGGGAAATGCGATCACCATCTTCGCGAGCAAGTGGCGGGACGGCTAGGACAGAAGAACGAAACTGTTCCATGCGGACGGGTGTGGTTTGCATAGCTCTTGATCTTTGAAGGATAGCGTTATTTCAGATCTGAAATCTGAGACTAATAAGTCGAATGACTACGATTTACGTCATCATGTCTTGCAATCGATGCAGATGAAAGTGATGCGGTCCGAGTTTTCCACCGTAGTTCCCGGCTGTGATTCGGATCATGCCAGGACTTGCTGCCGCAGCAGCGAGGCCAGCCTGCATGGCTTTTGCGACGGCAGTGGCCGACAAACCATCGATCACGATTTCGTAAACAGCGTTCTCAGAGGAATCTAATGATGTCTCTGTCTGACCCGCCAGTGTCGGGCAGAATTTGTCGTTCGTGCTGGCCTTCAGTTGAGGATACTTCGATCCGACTTTGGAACCGCTCCGTACAATTCCTGCGGGAAACGGCATAATCACATTGGGAATCTGTCGGATCGCGGCGACGGCAGTACGTGCGGCGTTCAATGTTGCAAGTTGTGAAACGCCACAAAGAATCAAATTGCCACCCCCGATTCCTTTGACCGTCCCGAAGAAATCTTCGCACAGGAATTCACCATCCATTACCGGCAATCGCCAGAATCGTCGACTGCCGAGTTTCTTACTAATCTGAAATCCATCGCCAAAGTATCGCAACTGTCCACCAATGCGAATTTGCTGATCCTTTGACTCCGCAAATAACCCGCAGTAGCACGCCGTCGTGGGGCATGTGAGGACATTCTGGCCGATGCGGCTGACGACTGCCGACTGCAATGACTTCGACTTAAACCCAAACGCAAGGATGGAAACGCCCGGGCGTCCATCGGGCGTTTCGTCGGCATTCAGAATTCGTTCAACGCCGGCTTCCGTATCACACCCGATCACGCTCGAAGCATTACCGCAAAATTCCTGCGCCGCAGCCGACACCAGTTCGGCATCCAGCGCTGTGATGATGACACGCGTCGCCGACATTGGAAATGCTTCCGCAAACGTGTCATCAATTGTCGGCGTCTGTGACATCGAAGAGCCTCTTCTGGAAGGATAAGCGAATGGCCTGAAGATTCATTTATGTTCTTTGACATAATCAGCGAAAGCAAGTCATCCGATCAGAGTCTTCACAACCGCGTCACCCATCTCCGTTGTGCTCACGGAGGCCCCGCTGCCAGCAATATCTTTTGTTCGAAGGCCGGATTTCAATACGCGGCTGACTGCATCTTCGATTGCATCCGACTCAGCATTCATGCTCATCGAATAACGCAGCAACATAGCCACGGCCAGAATCGTCGCCAATGGATTCGCCACGTTCTGACCAGCAATATCCGGTGCGGAACCGTGAATGGGTTCAAACAAACCCGGCCCGCTGGATCCAATTGACGCTGACGGCAGTAGGCCCAGTGAACCGGGGAGCATCGATGCCTCATCCGTAAGAATATCACCGAACAGATTTTCGGTGACAACCACATCAAATTCGCGAGGTTTGGAAATCAGGTGCATGGCCATCGCATCGACCAGTACAACGTTGTAGGCCAGATCCGGATACTCGGTCTTAATAAGCCGCTCAGAAACCTGCCGCCACAGGCGCGACGACTCCAGAACATTTGCCTTATCGACCATTGTCAATTTACCGCGACGCTTTCGAGCCGCCTCAGCCGCAACTCGCACAACACGTTCGATCTCCCCTGTAGAGTAGATCATCGTGTTCCACGCTTCTTCACCGGAAGCATGAGGTCGTCGACCCGATTCTCCAAAGTAAATACCACCGGTGAGTTCCCGCACAAACAGGATGTCCGTACCGGCGACAATCTCGCGCTTAAGCGGCGATGCATCCAACAACTCGTCCCATGTCTTCGTCGGGCGAAGATTCGCAAAAAGTCCCAGTTCCTTGCGGATACGCAGCAGGCCAGCTTCCGGACGAGTCTTTGCGTTTGGGTCATCCCACTTCGGTCCGCCCACGGCACCCAGCAGCACGGCCTGCGAATTTCGGCACGCTGTCAGAGTTGCTTCGGGAAGCGGATCACCAAACTTGTCGATAGCATTACCGCCGATCGCATGTTCCGGCATTTCGAATGAGTGCCCGAATCGTTGAGCAACAAGGTCCAGAACTCGCCGAGCCTGGGAAACAATCTCCGGACCAATACCGTCACCCGGAAGCAAAACAATCGTAGCGTCCATCAGTATTACTCCACCGCAGATCGCGGGCGTCTGCGCAAAAAACAATGTGATAAAACCGTAAAGCGTAGAGGCTTGCCGGGCTGATTCAACCGAACGTGCCTTGTTGCTCCGCATCGGGAATTCGCGATGCAGAGCATCCCGGCACAATAATGCGAGCACGTTGCGCCCACAAAACAGAGCAAGACTCTGATCTAGCCATAAACCCCGGTTTCTGTGTTATCATCCCGTTTTCGCAGAGACGCTCGCTCGGGGCAACAGTGGTTTCCGTAGTCTGATTGGCGGCTCGCAGACACAGTTCTTTGAGGTAAGGTGTGATCTCTCATGTCGAAACGATTCGGAACATGGACGCTCGGATTGGTGACGATGGCGGTATTTTCCTTTGGATCGTGTCCGTCTGCCGCAGCACAGGCAAAGTCGCCGCAGGGCAAGCCAGCTCAGGGCAGGACGGCCGCAGAAAAAACGGCTCCTGAAAAAGCGGCCGCAGAGGAACCGAAACTGCTCACAATCGGTTCGAAAGCACCGCCACTCGATATTGAGCACTGGATCAGCAATGGGAACGGAAAATTCAAGCCTGTGACGAAATTTGCACCGGGCAAAGTGTATGTCGTCGAATTCTGGGCAACGTGGTGCGGTCCGTGTATCGCCAGCATGCCGACTCTTGCGAAAACTCAGGCTAAATACATCGATAAGGGCGTCCAGATTATCAGCATCAGCGATGAGGATCTGGAAACCGTCCAAGGCTTTCTGGAAACTAACGTACGGAGTTCCAAATCAGACAACGCCGACAAAGAAGGAGGAGAAAAGGGCGCAAAGGAAGTGGCAAAGGCAGAGACGGCAAAAAAACAAACCTATGCACAGCTCACGAGTGCTTACTGTCTGACAACCGACCCGGACGCTTCCGTGAGTATAGACTATATGGAAGCATCCGCTCAGAACGGAATTCCGACTTCGTTCATCGTCGGCAAAACCGGGCAGGTGGAATGGATCGGACACCCGACAGATCTTGATGAACCGCTGGAACAAATCGTTGCCGACAAATGGGATCGTGCTGCGTTTCTTGTCAAGTTTAAGAAGGAGCAGGACCACGACTCGCTGATGTCAAAACTTGGCGCAAAAATGCGCAAGGGTGACACCAAAGGGGCACTTGCGATTATTGCGGAGGCAAAAAAATCTGCTGAAGGCGATGCCGCCACTGTCAAGATGCTGGAGACGCTGGCGTTTCAGGTACGAGTCACGCCGATCTTTGCCAAAATTGAAGAAGGCGACGTGAAGGAAGGCATTGCTGAGCTGGATGAAATCATCAACACGGCAACTCCCGGACAAAAGTCTGAGTTGAACATGATTAAGTTCAAGCTGCTCGTGGAATCAGAAGAATATGATGCAGCCTCAAAGGCTCTCTTGGTCGTCGCCGCCGACAAGAATATCGATGCGGATTCAATCAACCAGCTCACATGGCAAATCTACGAAGCTGCAAAAGACGATGCGAAATTTTCGAAGGCGCTCGTCGATGCCGCAGCAACTGCGACGGAAAAAGCTCTGGCCGCTTCACCAAAGAGTGGCATGATCCTTGACACTCTGGCCCACCTTGTACATTACCAAGGTAAGCTTGACCTCGCGATCGATCTGGAGACGCAGGCGATCGAAAACTCGGATGATTCCAGTGACGAAGGAAAAAAAGAAATGTTGATGTATCTGAAAGAACTGAAGAAGGAAAAAGCGGGCAAGTAGTTTACTAGCTCAAAACGAATCACGCTCCCCTTAAGGCCGATGCTGCAAAGCGCCGGCCTTCTTCGTTTGCCGAGGCGTTATCAGAGCAACTTGGCTCGCCTCTGACCTCGTTGGAATCCGTTTGTTCGTTTGCGTACAATCCGAAATCTGTGCCCTGTTGGCGAATTCGGAATACCCACTGATCGGAGTCAATTCAATGTTGCGTCGCAGTTTCATGGCGCTGGCCACAATCTGCCTGCTGTCCGCACTTGCTTTCGCGGAAGACAAAGCGGGCACATGGAAGGAACTTTTCGATGGGAAGACCTTCGAAGGCTGGAAGATGAGTGAACACAAGGATTCATGGTCCATTGAGGACGGAACGATCGTCTGCCACGGCAAACGCAGCCACTTGTTTTATGTGGGCGACGACAAGCCATATAAGAATTTTGAGTTTGAATGTGAGTGCATGACGACGCCTGGCAGCAACGCCGGGATTTACTTCCACACAAAATTCCAGGACACCGGCTGGCCACGATATGGTCAGGAGTGTCAGGTCAACGTCTCTCACGGCGACCCAAAGAAGTCCGGCAGTCTGTACGGTGTTGTCGATGTCGGTAATCCACCGCTCAAGGACAACGAATGGTACAAGACTTACATCAAAGTCGAAGGCAAGCGTGTTGTCATAAAAGTCAACGACACGGTAACGGTTGACTATACCGAACCTGACGGCAAAGAGGCTTTCTCCGCAGAATTCGAACGTCGCCTAGGCGAAGGCACTTTCGCGCTGCAGGCACATGATCCTGAAAGTAAAGTTTACTTCCGCAACCTGAAGGTACGCCGCCTGCCGTAGTTGTCTGAGTGATCAGGTTTCGGACTCCATGGTGAGAATTCCCGCCACGGAGTGTCGGGGCACATTGGGATGCGGGCGAAGCCTGCGCTATGAGGAGTGATGTCGGTGCCGGTATTGATGGAATTGAGTCGAGTGATTGTGTCTGATCTGAATGATCAGCAGGCGATGTATCTGCGCGAGGTCGGCGGGACGCGGACGTTTCCGATTCTGATTGGTCAGTTCGAAGCCCAGTCGATCAATCGGCAGTTGCTGGAAGAAGAGCCGTTCCGACCTATGACGCATCAGTTGCTCAAAAACGTTGTCGCAGCGCTGGGTGGGGCGATCGAGGAGGTCATGATTACGGAGATGAAAGAACACACGTATTTTGCCGTGCTCAAAGTTCGCATCGGCGACACAGTGCATGACATCGATTGCCGACCAAGTGACGCGATTGCGATGGCCGTGCATTATTCACCCACACTTCCGATTTATGTGGCCGAAAAGGTACTGGCGGAAGTGGGTTGAATGCTAGCTGTCTCCAGATGGAGAGTGACCATTTAAACCGCAGAATATCGAACAACATAAACCGCAGAATATCGAACAAGGAATTTCGAATGTCTAAGTCTACGGAGCGTTCCGGCTGCGTTCGAAGCTGCTCATTCGACATTCGATGTTCTGTGGCACGAATGCGTTGTTTCTGCGTCGTGCTCTTGGCTGTGGTGCTGATTGCACTTGCGATGCCGCCTGTCGCAGCTCAGCCGCTGCGTGAGCCGCCAGTTTTCCGGGGGCTGAGGGCGGGAAATGAAATCACCGTGCTGATGGCCAGTTCACGCCGTACGGCCATCGCTGTCGATGGCCAGCCTGAAGTGACTACAGAGACGTCCGAATCAATCCGGATCCAGTATCGTGTTGTCAGTCTTGAACGTGCCGGCAATTTGGTCGTCAAAGTATTTATTCACAAGTTGGATCACCAGCCGCAGACTCCGATTCTCTCTCGGCTCAAAGTCTCCCCGATCTTACTCAACATCCAGCCCGACGGCACAGTCAGCACTTTGAACTCGGAAAGCCGGGACACACTGGTGATGAATCTTTCCAATGGCGATCCGCAAAGCGCTCAGGTTTTGAAGATGTGTCTGACCGATGAATCGATTTCATCCTGGTTCAGCGTTCCGTTCTGGATGCTTCGGCCTGAAGAGGATGAAGAGAATAAGGACGTCTGGGAACGCAGTCACGACGTGTCTTTGGGAACACTCGGATCGCTGCAACTGGATCTGAGTTTTCGCTCTGGTGATATTGAGAACAGCATCGCGAAAGTGGCGATCTCCGGTGAAGCGCGATTTCGACCGTTAGTGCTTCCGGATGCAGACGCCGCAGCGTTTCCTTTTCTTTCCCAGGCCCGCGTTGAGATCGACGAACTCTCCGGAACCGGTCAAATTCATGTTGCTTCACCGGATGGGGACGAACCGACTGAGCAGCGACCTGAATTTGAATCCGTGGAATGGACCATTCGACTCCACGGCGAAGCAGAACTGCCACCGACAAAACCAGTGAAGACCGCAGCCTCGCAAAACTCGGACAATGACGCCGCCACGGGGCTGGTCGTACCAGGCAAAACCAGCAAAGTCACGTTCAGACAAACGCAACACCATGTCTGGAAGTTGCAAAGCTTCTCGCCCAGATTGACAGGAGTGTTCTACGACGATCGCATGACGAGACCAGTACCAGCGGAGTAGACCGTCGCTTCGCAGTCGATGTCGCTGCGCCGACTCGCATTCCGGGTAACGTTCGTGCAAAACCAGCGCAACTTGACAATCGGAAGACAGTTGCAGGATCCGCCGCTAAACTGTCGGGCCTCGTTCGATCTTTCCCCGGAATAGACTTCGACCCTCTGAGTAACCCTGCGATGACGTCCACCGACCTGCATTTTTCCACGATCGTTTCTGTGTTCAACTTTTGCGATCAGTGGTCACGATCGTTGTCTGAGCGTCTCACATGGTGCCTTGCGGTGCTGGCGATTGTTGCAGTAACGGCAAGCAATTGTACTGCATCCGATCGATTGAACTGGCCCATGCGGACAGGTCCGGCACTCAACGGTCATGTGGCGGACGCTGATGCGGAAGGACTGCCGACGGTTTGGTCAGAAGCGCCGTCATCGAACATCGCCTGGAAACTGGAACTGGAAGGCTTTGGCCATTCCGTGCCGGTCATCGGGCATGGACGGATCTGGTTGACATCGGCTCCGAAGGACGGCAAGCAGCAGTTTGTCTACTGCATCGATCAGGCCACCGGAAAGATTCTGCATCACACTTTGCTCTTCGAGAACTCGGAACCGGAACCGCTGGGGAACGAAGTGAACACTTATGCGTCCCCATCGTGTGTACTGGAAGACGACGCAGTGTACGTTCATTTTGGAACCTACGGAACGGCGCGACTGAATCCTGAAACTACAGAAATCGTCTGGCAGCGGCGTGACATCAATTGCCGACATTTTCGAGGTCCGGGGTCTTCACCAATCCTCTGGAATGACATCCTGATTCTGACGTTCGACGGCATTGACACACAGTACGTAACGGCATTGAATAAGCACACGGGAGAGACCTTGTGGCGGACGAATCGATCGACTGACTACGGCGATCTGGACGAAAACGGCAAGCCGACTCGGGATGGCGATCTGCGGAAAGGCTTCAGCACGCCGAACGTCGTCGAAGTCAACGGGCGAGCACAGGTTGTCTCCGTTAGTTCACGCGCCGCGTTTGCATATGATGTTCTGACGGGTGAAGAATTGTGGACCATTCGTCACGATGACTTCAATGCCTCGTCACCGCCGATGTTTCTTGAGAATCACGCGATCATCAATACGGGCACGCGCGGGGCAAATTTGCTCAGTGTGCGTCTGGATGATTCCACTCGTGGCGATGTTACTGAATCGCATGTAGTCTGGAATCGTGATAAAGGCAATTCCGACCTGAGCGCTCCGCTGCTGATCGGTGACCGTATCTTCAGCATCCTCAATAACGGTGTCATCGTCTGCGTGGATGCGCGGACCGGTGAAGAAGTCTGGAAAGACCGCGTTGAGGGCACGTTCACTGCGTCTCCGATCACAGCCAACGGACTGATCTACTTCTGCAATGAAGCTGGCGATTGCTACGTTGTGAAAGCTACGGACAAGTACGAACTTGTGTCGAAAAACCACCTAGCTGAAGGCATGCGAGCGTCACCGTCGGCGGCGGATGGTCGTCTGTTTTGTCGCACGTTTAGTCATCTTTATGCGATTGGATTGTGATTCAACATTTCACGGCGAACAGTGAGTCTATGGACGCTACGACAAAATTGGCAGCAGCAGGCCCGTGCCGTGCTGAAGTTCTCGGGTGACAATCGAACCCATCAGCGTGGTGCTCGTGCAGTCGTGTACTTCAATTTCGGCGGTCGTGCCGATCAGACGAGGATTGCCATCGAACACAACAATGCGATCGCATTCCGATCGCCCCGTCAGTTGCAATGCCAGTCGCGCGGCTTCTGGCGACGCATGCTGCAGCGTCTGCGGTTCTTCGTCATGGTGATGATCGTGATCATGCCCATGATGCTCGTGGTGATGCTCCTGAACAATCGGCAGTAACCCGCCGTGATCCATCGGCTGACCTTCGCGGGCTGCACGTTTTGCCGCCGATTTGCTGGGACCTTCCACCAGCACAGAAACACGGCGGCCGATAAACTCCGCGTTGTCTTCTTCGCTGATACGATTCTGTAAGTCGAGCATTTCGTTGTTACGGCGACGTTTGACGTCATCCGGGATGTCATCTTCAAACATCTCAAACGCTTTAGTGCCTTCGCGCTTGCTGTACTTGAAAATGAAGCTGTTTTTGAAACGAAATTCCTGAACCGTATCCATGCTCTTCTGAAACGCTTCCTCGGTTTCGCCGCAGAAGCCGACAATGAAGTCGCTGGAAATCGCACACCCCGGAATCTGTTCGCGGATGCGGTGCGACATTTCACGGTACTCATTCACCGTGTAACCGCGCTTCATGCGTTTGAGCACTTCGTCGCAGCCTGATTGAAGCGGGACATGCAGATATTTCATTACCTTTGGCAGGTCGCGGACAGCTTGCAGCAGATCGTCGGTCATATCGCGGGGAAAATTTGTGATAAAACGAATGCGTTCGATGCCTTCAACGTCGTGCAGTTGTGCCAGCAGGTCGGACATGCGCACCAGACGTCCGTCGTCGGTGTATTTGTAACTGTTCACCGTCTGACCCAGCAGTGTGATTTCCTTCACGCCCTGATCGGCCAGAACCCGCGTTTCCTTCAGGATGTGAGCTGGTGGACGACTCTGTTCCGGTCCGCGCGTGACTGGTACAACGCAGTACGTGCAGAACTTGTCGCAACCAATCATAATGCGGACGAAAGCCTGGAACGGCGTCGGGCGCATCTCAGGATCACGCAGCGGATCGTAGCTTTGAAAACTGTCGGACACTTCAGATCGCGATCCATCGCGGCGCCCGAGACTCACGGCTTTCGTCTGGACTCGAACTGCAGATTCGCGAGTCTCCCGAATCATTCGCGGAATTTCTGCCAGTTGCCCGGTGCCGACCACAATGTCCACGTACGGCGCTTTTTGAAAGATCAAATCCTGATCCTTCTGAGCCATGCAGCCCAGCACGCCGAT
Organism: Planctomycetaceae bacterium; assembly: GCA_947476295.1. Lineage (GTDB taxonomy): Bacteria > Planctomycetota > Planctomycetia > Planctomycetales > Planctomycetaceae > SXXK01. The sequence goes on from CANJQC010000101.1 coordinate 14,566, forward strand.
GACTTTCTGAGGTCGGTTGCGTTTGCTGAACTTCAGCCGTCCCAGTGCGCTGTAGATCTTGTGTTCTGCATGTTCGCGGACGCTGCAGGTATTGAACAGAACTGTGTCGGCATCTTTTGGATTATCCGTGAGTTCATATCCTTCCTTGCGCAGTGCAGCCACGACCAGTTCGCTGTCCAGCATATTCATCTGGCAACCGACGGTTTCGATATACACACGGCCGTTATGGGATGTGGATTCTGAAGTCATTATGTTTGCACACGTTCGTGGTACTGACCGCTTTCGGTGTCGATTTTCACTTTGTCGCCTTCTTTGATAAACGCCGGCACCTGGATTTCGGCACCGGTTTCGACGGTTGCCGGCTTGGTGACGTTGTTTGCCGTGTTTCCGCGAGCGGCGGGTTCGGTGTATGTCACCGTCAGAATGACATGTTGCGGAGGGGTCATCGCGATCAGCTTCTCGTTCCAGAACAACAAGCCCACTGTTGCTCCTTCCATCAGCCAGCGCATGTCGTCGGCGACGATGGCCGCCGGCAGACTGTGCTGTTCAAATGTCGCGTTGTCCATAAAGACATAGCTGTCACCGTCGCGGTACGAATAGACGCCTTCGTTGCGATGCACATCGGCCGATTCCAGCGCATCGCCGCTGCGGTAGGTTTTTTCGTATAACGATCCTCTCAACAGATTTCGCAGCTTAGTGCGATACAGAGCCTGACCTTTGCCCGGCTTTACGAAAAAACATTCGAGCATTTCGTAGGGTTCGTTGTCGATCTCAACTTTAATTCCCTTTTTGAAATCCCCGGCCTGGATGCTGCCCATTGAAGTTGCTTCTTGAAGTCTGTTATCTTGTCTGGAAATCATTCGGTCATGTACCGACCGACGGCGATCCGCCACACACTGTGGCCCACGAGAGCGCCAAAACCGGGCAAAACTTAGCAAATCCACCACTCAGAGTGAATCCAGATGTCGTCCGTTCCTGATGCGTTCCCGGCAAATAACGATGTTTCCGGCGTCTCCAGCCTGTCTCAACAACTCGGCTGGCAACGAGAATTGGCTCAGTCTATCCGCAGCGGCGAAGAATTACTGCGGCGACTGGGGCTGAATCCTGACGACCTGCGGACTCAGCAAATGCTGCAAACCGCAGGGATTCAACTCGCTGATCAAGACATCCTGCGACGCTTTCCGGTTCTCGTGCCGGAGAATTTTCTGGCACGTATGACGCATGGAGATCTGGGCGATCCCTTGCTGCGTCAAGTCCTGCCATTATCCGACGAGAGCCTTGCCGTCGATGGATTCGTCCCCGACGCAGTGGGCGATCTGGAAGCTCGACGAACGCCCGGCGTACTGCAGAAATACGCTGGTCGAGTGCTGCTGATCGCGACGAGTGCCTGTGCCATTCATTGCCGATACTGTTTTCGCAGGGATTATCCGTATGCTGAAGAACCACGACGTTTGCAGGACTGGCAACCGGCTTTGGATGAAATTGCATCGGACTCGTCGATTACAGAAGTCATCTTCAGCGGCGGTGATCCGCTCATGCTGAGCGACTCCCGACTGCAGATCCTGTGCTTAGCGATCGATCAGATTCCGCATGTGGAACGCATTCGATTCCACACGCGGTTACCGATCGTGCTGCCGTCGCGCGTTACTGCGGAACTCATTGCGTTGCTCACCGGATTTCGAGCACAGCCAATCATGGTCGTCCATGCAAACCACGGCAACGAACTGGTCGGCGATTGCAAGTACGCGCTGCAGACGCTCGTGCGATCAGGAATCCCCGTTCTGAATCAGGCCGTGCTGCTGGCCGGTGTGAACGACAGCGTCGAAGCCCTAGAAGCGTTGTGTCGAGGACTGATCAATGTGGGCGTGATGCCGTATTATCTGCACCAGTTGGATCGCGTTTCCGGTACGGCTCACTTTGAAGTCAATCGCGAACGCGGGCGGCAATTGATTCAGCAACTTGCCACTCGACTGCCCGGCTACGCAGTGCCGCGGTTTGTCCAGGAAATCCCCGGCGAACCGAATAAAACGGCGCTGTAATGCGATCGCCCCCCGGCCAATATCTCGGACATGAACTCCACGTCCCCCGACCGCGCCAGTCAAACTCCAACCTCGCGGACTGTAAAGCTTTTGTCTAAAGCGTGTTGGCTCTCGGCTGGGGATCGTGTGATGAGAACACAACGATTCCTCGCAAACTTGACAGGCTGGAAGCTTATCCCACTTTAAATCAACAGCCTTCAGTCGTCGATGTCAGAATTCACCCACGGCGTCGCCGTTGCCTCTGGTACCGATCGCCCGCCAGATTCCATGATCGATGCTGTTGGAAATCGTCCGGGCAGAACCATCGACCAGAGCGACCTGGACGATGCCGGCGTGGTAGCTGCGAGATGTGATGATGGCGTAACTGGGTTGGCCATTGATCCCGTTGCGGCCTTCCTGCCAAGAGTTGTAGTCGCAGTCGTAGGTCGTCCCGGCGTTCATGCAGGGGACTCTGGAATTCGGAGGCAGCGTTGTTGTGACGCCCTCATGATGCACGCGGCCGTCCGGCCATTCGGTGTGTCCCGTGTCCTTAAAGTCGGGCGCACTTGCGACGATGGCCTGCGCCTGGGCGACAGAAGTCGGAGCTACCGTCGATGGCGGGCCTCCATTGCGGCGATAGGGAGTCCACGCTTTGACTTCGCTGAGCAACAGCGTGTTGCTGGTCCCGTCGGAAAAGGCGGCAAAAGTGAATTTTGAATTCGGATGGGTTGCTCCGTCCCCGCCAGCCCCGGTGACCGGATTCCAGACGAACCACGTTCCAAAGTTGAATCCGTATGTCGTCGGATAGAGTATCGCTCGTCCGCCACCAGCGTCGCGGGATCTGTCGCTCTGCGGATCACTGGGGCAGGCGTATGGCGGAATCTTCAAGCCGCTGATCGACTTTTGGAAATCCCATGCAAGGTTGAGGTCCACATTCGCGAACAGATTCCCCTGCTCCATGAATGGCAGAATCCGACCGTGAATTCCCCAGGAACCGTTATTGCCGGTCACCGTAACGGACGGATTGATGCAGGCACTCGGAGGCAGCACGTTGCAGACACCGGCGTAGTTATGTACCGCTAGGGCCAGTTGCTTGAGGTTGTTCCTGCACTGAATTTTTCTCGCGCCTTCCCGAGCCTGCTGTACTGCCGGCAAGAGCAGGCCCATCAGGACAGCGATGATCGCGATGACGACCAGCAGTTCAATGAGAGTAAATGCCGTTCGGCGTCGGTACGGTAAAAAGTTCATGTGGCATCTTCCTTCGTGATTTCGCAACCTGAATCAGGACGACTGAACAGCAGGTCCATGACCTCTTTCCATTCAGTGATGATCGTGGGTGTCTCTCCTGTCTGGTCGCGGCAATGCTGCATCCTGGCCTCGTTGGTGTCGCGAATCACCTGAATTATGTTGTTCACTTGCTTGGCAACTCGCCTTCCTTCCCGCCCCAGTTCCTTCACTCGCAACTCGTGTTCTTCCTCAAGCCTGAGCAGAACCTGCTCAAACTCCGAACGAAGGCGATCCGGCTTACCCGTCTCCCGATAGTGCCGGATAAGGGCCGCGATCACGTCTTTTTTTTCCTGATCGAGGCGAGTCTTCTTCACAGACTGCCACGCCATTCGCACCTGCAGCCATGCCATCTCAAGCGTGGACGGAGATTCCAACACGGGGTCATTCATTGAGCGTTCTTTCGTTTCTTCTTTCCGGATTTGCTAGGATTCTGCTGCTTGCCGTCTTCGTTTCCGCGTCGCCAGAGCGGAGCGACATTGGCCTGATCCTATGCGTTCCAGCTGGCCTGGAATGCCCTGACCTTGAAACCACAGGCCTCTCTTCCGAAATTCCATGAAATATCAGTCCGGCAAGGATCAGGATCAGTTTTTGCATAAGAATGTGTGTTTCCCCCGTTCGTACGGAGTCTATTCCGTTTTCGTTCCGGATTGAATGGACTTCGCAGGCAAAACGGACTGTTGATTGAGTGTGCATAGTCAGCAATATAGTTTAACCCTGAGCCGCAGGTTTTGAAGTTGCGCGTTTCCGGCCCGGAGGGCCGAAATATCGTATGCCGGTGGCGTGAGCCACCGGTAAACGAGAATCAAAAATCTGAGGCCTGAAGGGCCGGCACAATGGCGACTGTGTCGGCCCTTCAGGACTGCATCACTGTATGTTCCGTATTCCGGTGGCTCACGCCACCGGTAAGACGATGTGCCGGGCTTCCAGCCCTAACAAAATGCGCAACTTCAAAACCTGCGGCTCAAGGTAAAACCGAGGAATCAACGGCGCGCAGACGGCATCGGCCACATGTCCACAAAAAGACACGTATTTTCTGGAAATTCGCATGCGCTTCGCTTTGAAGGATGCAGCCGGTATTCTTCTGAGTCGCTGAAATTCGCACATAGATTTGATCCTGAGCATGCAGCACACGCACATGGCGTCAGAATCGCATGGGATCAGGAAGTCTGGGCCTAGATCTTCTGTCTGCTGCGCGACGGAGACTTCGATTGAGAATTGCTGAACCGAAAAATGTGTCGTCTGCAATGACGACGCCGGAGCCCGAATCGATGCGGCTGCGCGTGACGGGGATGACTTGCACGGGATGTGCATCTTCGCTGCAGCGCGTCCTTGAGACTCGCAGCGAGGTCACGGGGGCGAGTGTCAGCTTTGCTGCAGGGATGGCCACAGTTGAGGGCGTAAATCTTGATCCGAGTCAACTCATTGAAGTGATTCAGGGCCGAGGTTTTGCCGCGGAGTTGATCAATCCTGACGACTCGTTGGAGCAGAACAGCGACATCGAGAAGCACCAACTGCGAAATGAACGCATCTGGCGTCACAGAGCGATCATCGGCATCGGATTGTGGGCACCACTGGAGATTCTTCACTGGACGGCCACCGCAATGCACTGGCACGGGCCGTGGATGTCCTGGCTGATGTTCGCCGGTGCGCTGGTGATCATCATTTTTGCCGGGTCGGAGTTCTACAAATCTGCCTGGAACGCAGCGATCCGGCGAACAACGAACATGGATACCTTGATCTCCATCGGTGCGACGACGGCGTTCACGTACTCAACGATCGTGCTGCTCTTGAAACTAGACCATCCCACCTACTTTGCGGAGGCCGCTGGGTTACTGGGCATTGTGAGTCTCGGCCACTGGCTGGAAGCGCGCGCCAGTTTTCGGGCTGGGTCTGCCGTGCGGGAGCTTCTGCGGTTGCAGCCGGAAACGGCAGAAGTGCTGGACGATGATGGTTCGACACGGATCGTCGCCACCTCGCTCGTAAAGGCAGGGGACCGTCTGATTGTGCGACCGGGCGGACGCATCGCCGTCGATGGTTTGGTTGTAGACGGAGGTTCTGCTGTCGATCAATCGATCGTCACGGGAGAATCCGTTCCAGTCGATAAAGCTCCCGGAGATTTGGTTGTCGCTGGATGCATGAATACAACAGGACGACTCACAGTGCAGACCACTGTCGATGGCCGGCACACGACAATCACTCGAATTGCCGACCTTGTTCAAAAAGCTCAAACCAGCCGTGCGCCGATTCAGCGACTTGCGGACAGTATCTCGGCGATCTTTGTACCCACGGTGCTGGCCATTGCCGGGCTGACGGTCATCGGTTGGTGGATTTCCGGAGATTTTTCAAGGGGAATTATTTCCGCCGTTACGGTCTTAATTATTTCGTGCCCTTGTGCGCTTGGCCTGGCAACTCCCATGGCTGTCATGGTTGGCACAGGGGCGGCAAGTCGGCGAGGAATTCTGATCAGGAATGCCGAAACACTCGAACGGGTTGGACGCGCAACACACGTCGTCTTCGACAAAACTGGCACGCTGACGTCGGGCCAGCCGGAAGTGACGCTAATTTCTCCTGATGCGAGCCATACGGAAGACGAACTGCTGCGGCTCGCGGCGTCTGTCGAAGCCCCCAGCGAGCATCCGATTGCCAAAGCGATCGTCCGCGCGGCCGCATCTCGCGGGATTCCGCTTGTTGCTGTGGAAGACTTCAGGGCTATTCCGGGACTTGGCGTCAAAGGGCTGGTCGAAGGACGTGCGGTGACCGTTGATCGTGACGAGTATGCGACCGCTCGAGTCACACTAGACGGAAAAAGAATTGGCACTTTGTCTCTGACCGACCGGCTCCGACCAGACGCCATCGATGCCGTTGCTGGCTTGCAGCAAGCCGGGATTCAGGTTTCGATGCTTTCCGGAGATAAGTCAGCCACGGCACTGAAAATGGGTCGAGAGCTGGGACTTTCTGGATCGGAAATCATTGCCGAGGCCACACCGGAATCAAAGGCTGAGTACATTCGCGCGCGTGGCCGTGATGTGATCATGGTCGGCGATGGCCTGAATGATGCGGTCGCCCTTGCCGTATCGGGCCTTGGAGTTGCACTGGCCTCAGGCACAAACGTGGCGATTGAAGCTGCGGCTGTTGTGATTCCGGGCGACCGAGTGCAGGCCGTTACGGAACTGATTGAGCTGTCTCGGGCGACGCTCAGCACGATCCGGCAAAATCTGTTCTTTGCCTTTGTCTACAATGCTCTGGCAATCCCGCTCGCGGTCTTCGGTCTGCTAGGCACCAGCGGCCCGCTCTGGGCAGCCTTGGCGATGGGTTTCAGCGATGTCACGGTCGTCGGTAATGCTCTGCGATTAAAACGCCGGCTGGACAA
>CANJQC010000102.1 GCA_947476295.1 Planctomycetaceae bacterium
GATTCCCCACTTTATGCCGGCGCATTTGAATCGCTGACTGAACACGATTTTGCAGGCAGCCTCGGTGACACCACTGCCGATCGGAACCCGAAGTCGGCGATGCTCAGCATAGTTCATCCATCGCGCGTGCCCACGAAGATAGTTGTACGCGGAATCATAATCCGATTCCTTCCCCACCAGACCGCGAATCGTTCGCAGTTGTCCGGCGCTCCGCAGGACTCAAAAAATGCCGCCCTGCTTTTCTTTCAGCACGCCACGCATTTTCGCCGCCCTAGCATACGCTGCGCGACCGGGGCCGAAGATCGACTCAGCCACAGTAGCCATCGTCGCTCACCGAGTTCCATCCCGTTGGAGCCGCAGACGAAAAGTCGATCAGCCGTTATTCCCGATCAGATAGACATGGCCGTCAGTTCGCAGAATGATCTTACCATCGACACAGATCGGTGTTGCGACGGTGTGCTCCTCGGCGATGGTGTTCTGCGCTAATACTTTGAACTCGCTGCCCATTGCGTCCAGCACAAAGACGGTGCCGTCCTGGCGAGTCACATACAGCCTGCCGTCGGCAACGGTCGGCGATGATCGAAACGTGTTACGATTCTTTGGCAACTGACCGGACCAGATTGTTTTGCCGGTCAGCAGATCTAGACAATCGATCGTTCCTCGCGCATCACCGCTGTCACGACAGATGAATACACGGCCGTTGGCGATAGCTGGCGTAGGCACGTCCGCTGAAGTCGTCTGGTTGAACCATGCAATGTGGCTTGAGGTTACGTCACCTGCACCACCCATTTTGATGGCAGTCAAAGATTCACCGCGAGCGTAAGGAGCGATCACCAATCCATCAGATACGGCGGCGGAGGCAATCGAGCGGAAGTATTTGTGATTCGTTGGATTCAACCCGCCGACACGCCAGATTTCTTTGCCGGTCGCAGCGTCGTGAGCCGTCACATGATCGGCCCCCAGCACAACGATCACCTGACCGCTTGCTTCATCCACAACGACGGGCGTCGCGTAACTCTGAGCGGCCTCTTCCGGCGCGCCGAGATTACGATCCTGTTTCCAGAGTACCGCACCATCGGCTTTTGAAAACGCCGCAACGTACGACGGTCCGGTTTGCATACATGCGATCACGACGGCGTCTTTTGTGAGAACCGGTGACGTTCCCAGATCCCACCACAGCGTGTCTTCTCCGTATTCCGCCTGCAGATTCTTATGCCACTGCATTTCGCCGGCAACAGAGAAGCAACCAAGATCACCGCTCTTGAAGTACGCAAAGACGTATGTCCCATCGGTCGCCGTGGAAGGATTGGCTCCTGTACCGTCCTTGCCTGGCTTTCCGTCCACAGCCACCCCGAGCGACTTTGACCAGCGCTCTTTGCCATCCATTCCAAGACAAATGATCGAATTTTGGCCATCGATTGTCGTCGTGACAAAGATCGAGTCTCCGGCAACGGTCGGTGTTGAAGCACCTCGCCCGTGCAATTCGTACTTCCAGAGAACATTCTTGTCCGCCGACCATTCTGTCGGATAGCCCGCACCGTCTGCCGTTCCGTTCCCGTGCGGCCCACGCCAGTTCGGCCAGTCCCCGGCCATTGATATTGATATGGAAGAAGCACACAGCAGGCCAAGCAGAGCGAATGGTCTCATCGGGAAAACTCCAGACAGGAGAAGATCAAGATGGCAGGAGAGAAGGTTGGATTCGAAACAGACTAATGAGCATGTGCAACATGACCATGATTGCCATGAGCATCGTCATGGCCGCCACCATGATCGTTGTGTGCGTGGCCACTGTTTTCGATATCGTCGTCAGCAGGTTCCTCGGGAAACTCACCCAGCCGGCCAAAAGCTCCTGAAAGCTGAGCAGATCCGCAAAGCAGCGCGATGCAAGTCAACATCGTGACGTAAATAAACTTGCCGGCATGATTACTCAACGACAGTCCAAGCAACAAATGCTTGCCTTCAGACGGAGGCGCCACAGCGCCCCAGACCAGCACGGCCACAAACATCAGCAATAGAACTCCAATGATGCCTCCACGACGAAGAATAGGAAACGCCTTCGACCAGTTCACGGCAAACGTCCAGAATCCGACCCACCCCAGCAGCGGCAGCCACGGCAGGATGACACGGACAAGATTGATTACCACATCCAGCAGCGACCGAAACACATCGACAAGACTGCCGAAAAGATCAAACAGAGCATCCATGAATTGTCACCGAAGTAAGCGTTTGTGAAATGATGAGTGTACAGAGTACGCAGTCTGGCGAGCGGAGCGGCGTGAGCCCTCCGGTATCTCGTTTTTGTACCGGCAAGCTGACGCATGCCGCTCGCCAATTCTCTCAACTCATGACCGCGTTGAGTATAACTACTCATCGAAAGTCTAGCCATTTGGCCTCTGAATCTTCCAGTAAACGGCCCGTTCATTTTCCCGGAGAACGGCATCATCTGAATTCAAATGAGGGATTCAGGCAGTTTACTCCGGAACTCGGGAATCTGAATAACGGCGATTGAAGGTGGTTTAAGCAACATAAACGCCCGTCCTGGGCAGGATGCAGCCTGGAGTATTGACGGGTCTCGAAAGATGGCGTAGAGTGGCAAAACTACGGATTTTTGCCTCGCGACCCCGTTTTCGCCATCCGTTGAGCTGAGGCTTCGTGGGAGTTCCGTTGGTTTAGATTGCCGACACGGAAGCTCAAATGACTCTCTGGTGGCGGAAGATCCCGGAATTTGCTTTGGACGTCGCGACGGAAACAATTTCAACTTTTGCACAGCTGGGCCTCTCGCCCGCAACTCTCAAGACAATCACTAAGATTGGCTACGAAACGCCAAGCCCCATTCAGTCGGCCTTCATTCCAATCGCGTTGACCGGGCGTGACTGCATCGGTCAGGCTCGAACTGGAACTGGTAAAACTGCCGCTTTCATGCTTCCTGCAATGGAACGCCTGGAAGTGTCCAAAGGGCGAGTTCAATTGCTTGTTATGGCGCCAACTCGCGAATTGGGCGAACAGGTTCACGCCGAATCAATGAAGCTTAGTGGTACGTCGAAGCTCAAGTTTGCATTGGCCGTTGGCGGTCGACCGATCGGTCGCCAAATCGACGACCTTGAAGGCGGTGCACACGTTGTTATCGGCACACCCGGACGCGTCATCGACTTACTGCGGCGGCAGCATTTGAAACTGAATGATCTGAAGATCGTCGTCCTAGACGAAGCAGATCGCATGCTGGATATTGGATTCCGTCCGGACATCGAGCGCATCCTGCGGTCCTGTCCTGCAGAACGCCAGACACTGCTGCTGTCAGCCACTATGCCACCACCGGTTGAAAAACTGGCGCATCGCTACATGGTCGAACCGGAAATGGTGGACCTGTCTGAAGATCGCGTTGTCGTCGATACCATAGAACAGTTTTACATCACAGTCGATGAAGATCGCAAGAAGCCTTTGTTGCTGCGCGTACTTGCAAAGGAAAAGCCGCAACAGGCGATTGTTTTCACGCGTACCAAGCGCGGAGCGGATGCATTGTATGCTGAGTTTTCAAAACGTCTGAAATCCAGTCGCATTGCAGCAATTCACGGCGACCTGCCGCAACGCAAACGTGATCAGGTGATCAAGGCGTTGCGAGCCGGTGAATTGCGTCTGCTGATTGCAACGGATGTTGTCGGTCGCGGAATCGACATCAGCGGAATTTCGCACATTATCAACTATGACATCCCGGAATACTGTGATGACTACGTTCATCGCGTCGGGCGAACGGGTCGTCTGTCGTCCGACCAAAGCGGCCGCGCGATCACGTTTGTGACGCTGCAACAGGGCGGTGAACTGACAAACATCGAAAAACGAATCAATACGGTGCTGCCTGAATACAAGGTCGATCACTTCGAAGCCTTCCGCACCCGCGAACGCCCGAAACGCACCATCCGCAAGTTTGGTGCAACAGACGAGTAGCCAAGGATCACACAGTCAACTCGGCAAGTTCTTGTTTACCAATTCGGCATATTCTGCTCAAATTCGCGGCCTGTCGTTCGAGGTTGGCACATTCGCGAGCAGCTTCAGCGGAATGGCGCTCGCCACCGGTGAGGATTTGCGTCGATTCATTCCTAAATACCGGTGGCTGGTGCCACAATGGCACTTGTCTTCGTTTGAATGTAGCAGGCACATTCCCTGTGCCGTCCGCTTTCTCAGCGATTTTCAGGGCTACAGCACCTAGAAGGTGGCTGCTACCATGAAAACAAGCGCCATTCCGCCGATAAGTCGGTTGCCGTTTCAAGGATGAAGAGTCGTGTCAGGATTTAAGTTTTGGAATCGCTCGCAGCGACCAGCGTTGATTAGTTCCATTGCGATCGTGGCGTTGCTGGCGGGAAACGTGCTGCATGCGTGCCCGTTTTGTCTTTCACCGCCCATGACGCTGATAGAAGAAATTGCCACTTCCGACATTGTGGTGATTGTGGAACTTCTGCAGTTTAAAGTCGTCCGAGCAGGCAAGGTTGCGACTCCTCAATCAACGGTTCGCATTCGTGAATTTCTGCAAGGGTCTGAACTTGGGACGAAATGCGGTCGGCTTCAAGCTGGACAGGCTGTCGTTGTGCCTCAGGAAATGACGGGCTCACCAGGTGAGCTATTCCTGATGTTTGGCTCCCTGCCGACCAGCAGTTCTTCGACAGAATCGACATTCGCATTGGACACAGGAGACACGCAGTCGATGTCCACCGACGACGGCGGCATTGTGACAGCGGACCTTAAGACGACAAAACCTGCGTCAGAGAAAATTCAGCGGACGTCACTCGTTATCCCGGAACTGATCTCGTGGGATTCTTCCACACCCGTATCGCTCGAAGCAATTCGCTACATCAAACACGCCCCCGCCCAGTCAATACCACAGGTACAGCGACTGCCGTATTACCTCACCTTCCTTGAAAATCCGGATCCGCTGCTGTCGATCGATGCGTGGGCGGAGTTTGCAAATGCGACGTATGACGATGTCAAAGCTGTAAAAGACCAAATGCCTCGTGCAAAGCTGCGGCAGTGGATCGCGGATCCAATGATGACACCCGAGCGTCTGGGGCTTTACGGCATGATGCTGGGACTCTGCGGCAATGTTGACGATGCAGCATTTCTGGAAACACAGATTGGAACTGTCGCGCCAACGGGTAAAGATGACGAAAAATTCTTTCGCTACGGCACCGATGGACTCATGGGCGGCTATCTTTTGCTGACCGGTGAAGACGGCGTCGCGTTTCTTGAGCAGACTCGCCTGAAGCCTGACGTTCCGACGGACAGCGTTCATGCCGCCGTGCAGGCGATGCAGTTTGTCTGGAGTTATGAAAGCAGTCTGATCCCGCAGTCACGTCTTAAGTCGTCGATGCGACGATTGCTGTCGAACAATGATCTTAGAATTCTCACGATTACCAATCTCGCACGTTGGAAAGACTGGGAATGCTGGCCAGAGCTGGAGTTGCTTTTCAAAGATGTGTGTGTCGATGATCGCGCGACTCAAAGAGCCATCGTACGGTTCGCAGAAGAATGTAAAAAAGCGACTAGTGCCGATGGCAGTGTTCTGGAGATCGCCAGCGTTGCAGACAAGTTTCTGACGCAGGCCGAACTGGAACATCCTGAACTATTTCGATCGACAAACAATGCGGAGTTTCTGTCGCCGTGATGGTGCGGAGATTTACTTTCCCGATGCTGGTGCTTGTTGAAATGTCTCATGCCACGATTTGACCAGCTTGGGGATCGAATCGTACGTCGCCAGAATGGCCATGCTAAGGAAGAAGATTGCCCCGAGCACCAAGCCCACTCTTTGCCATGTTTTGGGGCGCAATTCCGGCGGCAGGAGTGTTGTGTTAATCACAAGCGTATGCAGGCAACTGAAGGCTATCGCGTAGTTGTACATCATGCCGGTCGCCATCACGAGGAGATCTTGGCCAGGAACGAAGAGGAGGATAAAGAATCCCAAAGCCATGTAGACACAGAGCACACCGAAATACAGGCGTCCAACATGCCGCGGATCCCAAGACTGCAGTCGTTTGCTCGATGTCCAGAAAACGTCAACCCAGCGCCGCAGGACACCGTCGGCTGTCCCAATCATGCTCGTGCCGAGAATCAGCAGTCCGCAGAATAGGGTCATGTACCAGAAAGCGTTACCCAGCCCGGGGTTTGTTGCTTGGCTCACCGCATCGCGAACTCCGCCGGCCGTCATCCCGGCGGCCTGCCACTTATCTTTCAGGACAGTTCCATGCGGCAGAAACTGCACCGACAACATGCTGGGTAAAGCAAGGCCGACGAAGCACGCAGGCAACCAGACTAAATACTGTTCGCGTTCCACATGCGCCACCCAGCGGAACCAGCGTTTTAAGGATTCCTGCGTGACGTGAAATACGGTTCCGGTGTGCGACAACCCAATTTCATGTCCACCCACCATACTGGGAATGGCTCCGACGTGTTTTCCCATGCCCCAGCCCTGATCGCGCGTAAACGAGCTAATTGGAGTGTTCGTCAATCCGCCGTTCCCTGAAATCGCCACCATCGATGCCAAGATTCCAACGACTGCAAAATCGAATGCGATTGATCGCTTCGCACGCCATGCCGAAAACACATTGTCCACATTTGGGCCATGTAGTTTTTCGTTGTTATCTTGAAGGCCGTTCTTGTTTAAGTCTTCCGCCGGAACGACGGGGACGTTCCCGAACTTGAAGAAGCCGCTCCCAAGCTCATTCCATGTCTCGCGTGTTGAAAAGCAGACAGCCAGCAGCGTGAGAAACCCCAAGACGAGGACCAGTTTGACGGTCATCATGATCTTGATCGAATGGTAGATTCGTCCGCCGATGGTGAGAGGAATAAAGACCGAAACAAATATCAAACATGAGAGGATTTTCAGCATCGTCGCATCAGTCATTACGACCTTCCACGAAAAAACAGTCATCAGGACATGCGGCAACAGATCTTCCTGATCGGGAATCACACCGCGGATCATGGCACCGAGCGGAATTGCTGCGTTCGAAGCCAGATAGGGCAGGATGGAGCCAAAATCCAAGATTAGGTACAGGCACAGCCAGAACGTGGGACTGGGGGCAATTCGGAATTTGCCAGTAAAAATTGGCTCACCGCTGTACAACGTGTAGCGACTGATCTCAACGTTGTAGATCACTTGAAATACGACGCTCAAAGTAGCTAGCCATAGCAAGGAACCCCCGTAGCGGGCGGTGACGAGTGGCCCGGTTAGCCATTCGCCGCCGCCGATTGCTGCCCCACCCATCACAAGGCCAGGCCCGAGCATTAACGCCAATTGAGACCAGCGAAACCTTGGGGCGTCAGGAAGTTCACTCACCGTCCATGCCGGCATATAAGGTGTGCCAGGCTGAGGCGCGTAGATTTCTTCCGGGGCGCTGGGTGCCTTTTGTTCAACCATTGAGATAGTTCCTGGTCAGTGGGACGTCCGAGAATTGCAAGCCTCCGAATTGTCCGAACTACGGCTGCAGATGCAAGGAACCACGCCCTTTATCCAGTGAAACGCAATCGGCCGAGCAACTGAGCGGCGTACAAAACGGCGACCGCAGGTATTCGGCGTTAATTTCGATATCTTCAGACGAATCTTTACTCTAGGACTTTGTGTCTCGGAGTGTCGCCGGTCACAAATTTGTGGATCGGGATTGCTTCTTCGGGCAAATAACCCACACGTCGTGCTGTTAATGGTTTGACCTGCCCACTAGAATCGTAATCTTAATCTTGTAGTGGCATAGCTTGATTCATTTGATGGAAGGAAAATCGAATGCAGGTTGCAATTACCTGTCGTCACGGCAGTATCAAACCGGAACTGCGCGAATATATCACCCGCAAAGCTGAAAAGCTCGTCAAGTATCTCGACACCGTCAGCGAAATTGACGTCACGATCGAATTTGAAGGCCCGCGTGTCGCTGTCGAAATGCTTGTTGAAATCGACGGTTATCACACGATTGTGGCACACGTCGAAGGTGAAGACACTGGCGCAACGTTCGACAAGACGCTGCACAAAATGGAGCAGCAGGTCCACAAGCATAAAGAGAAACACCGCGACCATCGGCACAGGACATCAATCGCTGACGCCACCGAACAGGCGGAAAGAGCGATTGAGACTGAAGAATCCCAGAACGCTGAATGAGCGATTCGCAGAATCCGTTTCTCGGTTACAGTTTTCCCTCAGGATCACTGGAGATCTCACTGCGTTCTTGCGTATGTGGTCTGTTAGCATTCCGTTCGTTGCCTTTTGCCTGAGGCACTGTGCCGGATCGGTTTGTTATGGCAGAGACTCATTTTTCGTGTGGATGATTTCTGATAATACATCCCGGCTGTTGCTGATTTGAATATTGTGAGAGACAAAATGAAATTGACAGAATTCGTGATCCAGGATGCAATTCTTCCGAACCTAAAAGCGACGTCGAAGGAAGAAGTGATTCGTGAAATGGTGACTCATCTGAAAGCTGCCGGGGCGTTGAAAGCAGTCGATGAAGAGGCAGTAGTCGCCGCCATCCTGAAACGTGAAGAACTGGGTTCCACAGGGATCGGCAACGGGGTGGCCGTCCCGCATACGAAGCATGCATCTGTGGAAAAGCTGTCAGCAATGGTCGCGATTTCCCGCGCTGGGGTGGATTTTTCAAGCTTGGATGGCGAAGACGTTTTCATTCTGTTTTTGCTGGTGTCACCGCCGGATCGGCCGGGAGATCATTTGCGCGGGCTTGAAAACATCTCCCGTCATCTCCGCAGTCAGGACTTCTGTAACTTTCTTAAACAATCCGCCACCACCGCGGATATCTGGGATCTGCTGACTGAAGCAGACGACGGCGATCGGGATGCCTAGACCCACAAGGGCAGTCACATTCGGACAGGTCAGAATTCAAAAACAACTGGAGAGTCGGGTTCTGATGAGTCTGGAGGGAGATGGAAAGTGGAGGCACAAGACGTAGTTTGCAAACAAGTGCGAGTGACGCCAGAGGATGGATTACACCTCAGGCCCCTGCAGTTGCTTGTGCGGAAAGCCTTGACGTTTTCTTCCACGATAACCCTAACGTTTGATGGCCGGCAGGCCGATGTAAAATCGGCATTTGACCTCATGCTGCTGGCAGCACCCACCGGTGCGATCCTCCGTCTTGAAACATCGGGACCTGATGCTGCCGCCGCCGCAGATGCAATCAGCGAACTATTTGAGACAGGTTTTTCGATATCTGGCTCTGAGATTCTCTGAGTTGTTTGGTGATCGGGATCACCCTAAACTCACGGCATGAAGGTTTACACAGGAATCGCGGTTTCTCCGGGAGTCGTCTCTGGCCCAGTTTTGGTGCTGGGGTCGGAAAACTTTCGTATCCCCCGAAAGTATGTCAGCCGCGATGCGATCGACGATGAGCTCCATCGTTTTCATGCCGCGCTCGAACATGTCTGTCGGGACATTAAGAACAACGAACAGGTCGTATCGGCACAATTGGGAGCCCAATACGGAGCCATCTTTTCTGCGCATTTGCAGATGGCTCAGGATCCGCGACTGATTCGTGAGGTCGAAGCTCTGATTCGTGAACAGACACGATCCCCGGAATTCGCCGTCAGTCGAGTCCTCCGAAGTTATGCGGAGCAGCTCGAAAAAATGGGCGACCGGTATCTGTGCGAACGGGCGCTCGATATTTTCGATCTGGAAAAACGCCTGCTGCGGCAGTTGCTGGGCGAAAGCCGTGAGGAACTGCGGAATCTGACGGAAGCGGTCATCGTATTGGCGCACGATCTGACACCCAGCGAAACCGCAACGCTTGACACAAGATTTGTGCTGGGTTTCGCAACCGAAGCTGGAGGCCGCACAAGTCACACGGCAATTCTGGCAGGTGCGCTGGAAATCCCGGCGATCGTTGGACTGGGCCGATGCCTTGCCGGTGTGTCCGGGGGCGAAACCGTAATTCTGGATGGCGACAACGGTCGCGTCATTATTGATCCGGACAGCGAAACGGTCGCGCGTGTGCAGGACATGCAGGTCCGCAGCGAAAAAACAAGCAAACGACTGGGGCTAATGGGATCCCTGCCTGCGGAAACTCAGGACGGTCAGCGCGTCACGATCTGTGGCAACATTGAGTTTCCCGAAGAAGTGCGTCACTGCATCAAACGAGGGGCCGACGGCGTGGGACTGTATCGTACGGAGTTCCTCTTTCTGAGCGGCAATCGCGAACCGTCAGAATCTGATCATTACGATGCATATTGTCGCGTTGTTGAAGCCTGCGGCAATCTCCCCGTTGTGATCAGGACACTCGATATCGGCGCTGATAAAGTGCCACAGTTGCTGGAAAGTCAGTTCTCGAAAACGCAGAATCCGATGCTGGGGCTGCGAAGCATTCGACTAAGTCTGCTGAACACACCGATGTTCAAACGGCAACTGCGGGCTATCCTGCGGGCATCGATTCACGGCAATGTGCGCGTCATGTTTCCTTTGATTTCTACGCTGCTGGAGTTCCGTCAGGCGAAAATGATTCTGATGGACGTCATGGAGGATCTGGAAGACGAAGGGATCCCGTTTCAGCGGAATATCCCGATCGGAATGATGGTGGAAGTCCCGTCCGCCGTGATTCTGGCGGAAGAATTCGCGAGAGAAGTAGACTTCTTCTCGATTGGTACAAACGACCTGATTCAATACACTCTCGCCTGTGATCGTTCGGATCCGGCGGTGGCGAACCTGTATCGTTCAGGGGATCCGTCAATCCTGCGACTCATCCAGATGGTGCTCCGCGCCGCAGAAAAGTACGGAAAATCCGTGACCGTCTGCGGGCAAATGAGTTCTGATCCGCGTTTTATACCGCTGTTGTTGGGAATGGGATTGCGAAGTCTGAGTGCGACACCTCAGGCAATCCCGCGGTTGAAGGAAGTCGTCAGGAACCTGTCGATCTCCGAAGCTGTGCGTATTTCTCAACACGCATCTTCGCTGGATCTGGCTCGAGACGTAGAACATTATTTGCAGGGGGAACTCTCCCGGCTTTGTCCCGATCTTGTCGATACAGTCGGGTTTTAGATTTTTGGGGGGGGGTGAAAAAGGGGTCAGCAACCAATAGCCAAGTGGCCCAGAGGGTGATCTGCACTCTTGGTTCCTGTCCGCTTTTTCAAGACGATATCGAGACAACAACCGAGGCCGACGACGTTCGTCAGCCCATTTAAAACATGGAAAGCCAGCCTTCGTGCCGGCAATAGAACGAACATTGCGTCAATGAAAAAAGAAATGCTGATCAACGTCCTCCAGCCAGAGGAAAGCCGTATCGCCATTGTGGAAGACGGCGTTTTAGAAGAATTGTATGTCGAACGCAGCAGTGCGGAAAACTACGTTGGGAATATCTATAAGGGGCGAGTCGTCAACATCGAGCCCAGTATCCAGGCGGCGTTTGTCGATTTCGGCGTTGGGCGTAACGGCTTCCTGCACGTCAGCGACGTGGAGTATCAATACTACAAGCATCTTGTGAAGGATGAACCGGAAGAGGATGGTGAAGAACGTGAACCGGGTCGCGGTGGTCGTCCGCCGAAACATTTGAACGAACGCAACGCGCGTAACAAGCCTCCGATTCAGCGAATCTTCCAGCGTGGAAGTGAAGTGCTGGTGCAGGTAATCAAAGAGGGTATCGGCAACAAAGGCCCTACGCTTTCTACGTACATTTCTATCCCTGGCCGCTACCTGGTTCTTATGCCAGGACTGCAGCGAGTCGGCGTTAGTCGCAAGATCGATGACGAGAAAACACGCCGGCAATTGCGGCAGACCATGAAGGCTATTCAGCCGCCGGAAGGTCTGGGATTCATTATTCGCACGGCCGGAATCGATCGGGAAGAATCGGATCTGAAGCGAGACCTGAATTATCTCCTGCGGCTTTGGGAAACCATTGTGCTGCGGCTGAAGAAGACCGCCGCGCCGACGGATATCTATGCAGAAAGCGACATGATCATTCGCACGATTCGTGATATCTATACGAACGAAATTGACACCGTCCTGATCGACGAAGACGGCGCGTTTGAACGTGCGAGAGAATTCATGAAAATTGTGATGCCGACGCACGTCAATCGTGTACAGCGGTATGAAGGCACGGAACCGCTGTTTAACAAATACGGCATCGAAGAAGAGATCGCCCGCATTCAGGATCGCCATGTGCCGCTGCCTGGCGGCGGCTCACTGGTGATCGATCAGACTGAAGCGCTGGTTGCGATCGACGTGAACAGTGGAAGTTTTCGAGCCGACAATGATCCCGAACGGAGTGCTTATCAGATGAATTTGAAAGCGGCCGACGCAATCGCCCGACAGATACGGCTGCGGGATCTGGGTGGTGTGATCGTCAACGACTTCATCGACATGCGAGATGAACGGCATCGCCGCGGTGTGGAACAAGCGCTCCGTGAAGCAGTCGAACGTGACCGTGCCAGAACGCGCGTGCTCCGCATTAGTCCGTTTGGCCTGATCGAAATGACTCGCCAGCGAATTCGTCCGTCACTCCGTCGCAGCGTGTATGAAAACTGCCCGGCGTGTAACGGAGTAGGGCAGGTAAAGACAGCGGAAAGTCTCTCGATTGAAGTCATGCGCATGGTCATGTCTTCATCCGCACATGACCAGGTCACACGGATCGCAATTGAAGTACATGATCGAGTTGGCAATTATCTGAACAACCGCAAACGCAAGGAACTCATTCGGATCGAAGACGAACACGATGTCGAGATCGTGATTGTGGCAAAATCTGATGTGTGCCTCGAACACATGTCGTTCCGCGCTGAAGACACGAATGGCCGGGAAGTCAATGTCGGCTAGTCTCGATTGAATCTTTGACCTCCACAGCGGACAGAAATCGATGTTTTTTCTGACCGTTACGGACTTGGCAGTCGTTCAAGAGTCATTTGCCGGACCAGATGACAGGAAAATTCCTGTTCCCAAGTCGGAAACTTGCGGCATTTTCGACTCGAAAATTCTAAGCGTGATCGCTACACTCCATCATTCCATTGAGCACAGGCCGTGCAATCTGTAATTTTGTACAGATGCCGTGAGGCAGGCCCCTGTGGTCTAAATTCTCGTTGGCGACGTTGGTTAAAGGTGATTTTTCGATGTTTGCTGTGATCGTAGACGGTAATCGTCAGCATCGTGTTCAGGAAGGTTCGTTCCTGTCAGTGGATTACCGAAGCGAGATCGAAGCAGGCGCTTCGATTACGTTTGACCAGGTATTGCTCGCCAATGGCGGTGGCCCGAGTGTCATAGGTGTTCCGACAATTTCCGGCGCATCCGTTGTGGCTGAAGTCATTATTGCACAGGAAAAGGGGCTCAAACTGGAAATCCAGAAGCTCCGAAAACGCAAAAATTCCCGCTGCCATACAGGTCACCGCCAGAAGCATACTCGTGTGCAGATAAAATCTATCACGGTGCCCGGCATTCAGATTGTCGCAGAAAAAGCCCCAGAGTAGTTAGCAGTTTTTGATGAAGTGATCGTAAAGATGCAGCGAGACAGGTGAAAGCCTGTCTCGTTTCGTTTTGACTGTATGGCGGGCTTCTTCCGTCTGCCCGATTTGTGGGAAAACAAGCCCTTCAACAGTTGATGGCAGGCTGGAAGCCTTTCCCCCATGACCGAGCATCCATGACATGGTTATTACACTCATTGGGTATCGAGGCTGTGGAAAGTCAAGCATCGCTCCACGCCTCGCGCGGCGTTTGGAATGGAGATGGATCGACAGCGACCGTGTGATTGAAGAGCAAGCGGCATGTTCCATTCGTCATATCTTTGAAACCGAAGGCGAAGCAGGTTTCAGAAAACGCGAATCGGAAATTCTGGCAGAACTCCTGCAGCAGGATCATTTGGTTCTGGCCAGTGGTGGCGGTGCAATTCTGGCGGAAGAAAATCGCGTTCGGATTAAGGCGGCCGGCCCGGTCGTGTGGCTTCATGCGTCCATCGAAGCACTCGCAAAACGACTTAGCCGCGATCGATCAGCGGGCGAGAATCGGCCAAGCCTGACTGGTCGGCCGATCGCAGAAGAAGTTGCCGAAGTGATGGCGATCCGGGAGCCTCTGTATCGGGAATGTGCCACTATCATTGTGGATTCTGAACGCGAATGGCCGGAACAGGTTGCACGCAGGATAGCCCGACAGATTGACCAGCCGCCCAATGACGGACCGACAAGTGCCACGCGCGATGGAGGCGAGCTGTGAACTACTTTGATTTGCCTCGGCTCTTCGTGCTGCCGTCCTTATTCATCCTCGGCTGCTGCATCGGCAGTTTTCTAAACGTCTGCATTCATCGCTTTCCGTCGAAGCTGCGATTACGGGATCAATTGAGAACGCTTACCAGCCACGGCTCTGGTTGTCCGCGTTGCGCGGCATCGATTAAGTGGCACGATAATCTTCCGTTGATTGGCTGGCTGGCGCTTTTTGGAAAATGCCGCAGCTGTCGTCGTCCGATTTCACCTCGCTATCCATTGGTGGAATTGCTCACTGGAATCTTGTTTATCGTCGTGTACCAGTTTGAAATGCCTCAGAATTTCTGGGGGGGGGGCGGTGCTGCGGGATTGTTGAGCCCGAATGGACCGCAGAACATCACGACGCTGTGGTCACCTGCCGTCTGGCTGCATATTCGATATTTACTGCACATCGCCATGATTTGCTGCCTCATCGTGGCCACGTTTATCGACTTTGAACTGCGAATCATTCCGGACGGTTGTACTATCCCCATGATGCTTTTTGCGATCCTTGTGTCAACCATCTGCGGACAGACATTTATCGTCCCGTTATGGTTTCAGGATGCCAGTGTTGCCAGCACGCTCCGATCAATTTCTCCAGACGGGATTAGACCACTGTTGTTTTCATGGGATTGTCTGCCATTCGCGATCCAGCATCCGCATGTGCATGGCTTCCTTGTGAGCATTGCCGGACTGATTGTCGGTGGCGGATTGGTGTGGATGGTCCGATTGGCAGGATATTGGGTGCTCCGGCAGGAAGCGATGGGGTTTGGTGACGTGGTCCTGATGGGAATGATTGGCAGCGTGATCGGGTGGCAACCAGTCACGGCCGTTTTCTTCCTGGCGCCGGTGCTTGCAATTTTTGCCGCGATGCTGGCATGGATCACTCGGCGAGATCGCGAGATCCCCTATGGCCCCTGGCTCAGCCTGGCGACTCTGCTGCTGATTCTCTGCTGGCCGTTTCTATGGCCATTGGCCGAACGAATCTTCGACATGGGACCGTTCGTGCCGTTGATGGGACTCCTCATGTTCGTGTCCTTGGTTGGCTGTCTGCAACTGATTCAGATCGTGAAGAGACTATTCGGACTTTCCTCTCCGACCGTTGCTGCTTCCGAAGACGGCGGCTGGTCATCTGCCGATCACCTGTCATATTACAACAGCGAACGCCCGGATGACCAAACCGGCCAATGGGATCGACCCAACTGGCCCGGAGGTCGCGCCGGTCAGGGTCTCGCCAACTATCACCAGTGGCGCTTCGGTCGCCGCCATTGAGTCTGCGCTGCGTTCACAGTCAACTTGCCATCTGTAAAACCGTGAACGGCAACACCGGTTCATCGTGTTTGTGTTATGCAGACTGTTCGAAGTCAACCGCCCCATTTGGGTCCCGTAAAATGGGCAGTCAGTCGTTCAACGAGTTCGATCCTGTCTCCTGCGATCGGGACAAGGTATCCCTCAAGTTCCATCTGGTAGCACGAATGCCCTCCGGTTTGGTTCCGGTACCTAACACCCGTCTGAGAGGGGACGATCAATGCCGGTCCAGCAAGCTCGTAGAGTAGAATCGTCGTTTCTGTCTGCATTCATACTCCAAGGACGAACGAATTGCGATCAGCCGGCGGCGGGAGACGACTCACCATTGTCAGGAAACGTGCTACCGCCGCTCGGGTGCATCGTTTTGTTCGCCGATTCAGGCTGCCACAAGGGTCTGCCGTCAAGTGCCTGACGGCGTCGCGCGTCTTCCGTAATCTTTCCGATGTCGTAGTTGAATCGCTTAGCGATTTCACGTCGTGTTTCGTGAATCTCTTCAATTACGGGATCAATTGTCTGTTTCATTTTCGAAGGTATCCATCATGTCTTTCGGAGTGCAGATTACCGGGAACGGCAGCCCGAAGTCGTCCAACGTCCGAAACACACGGGGCAGAATCATTGGATTGGCAATATGAGTGCAATTCCACGTCAGCAAATAGTCTACACGGTTCACGGCCGCGCACGCAATATGCAGAGCATCCAATAATGCGTCCGCTGGAAGGATGGCACGCGAGAGGATTTCGGTGGCCACTCGATCAATATCGACACTGAGCGGCAACAGTGGAATCTGAGCAAGATGTCCCAGACGTTCTGCGGCATACTTTGCGTTGCCATTATTGGCCTCGTCAACAACATATTGAGCTGTGACGAGATCATAACGATGCCTATGAAAATCCCACCACGCTCGTGTCATTTGTTGACGCAAAACGGAGTCCGGCTCTGCCTTCGGATTCTCGCGAAGAAAGCTCACGATCGATGTCTCGATGTAGACTGTCGGCATGATTGGCTTTCATAGGCGAACTCTTCGCATCAGCGGGCCGGCGCGAGATGCGTTGATTCCAAAACCGACCCGACCGCCGGCTCCGTTGCATGCGATTGTTATCGGCGCTGTGACTCCCGCGATTGTTGTAGACGCACTGCGACGAGCATTGAGAAATCATTGTGGCTCTATGGGAGGAGCACCCAAGCAGTATATTGAACAAATGCGAGAAGCAGAATGATAGGAATAGTCGCAAACAGCCAAACCCGCCTCGGAATCGTCGCGAGCGCGATACCAGCCATGACTGAAATCGAGGTAGTGATGAGTTTAAGCCAGAGGAAAGTCCCTGGTGGACTTAAGTGCCGAGGCGAGCCAACGAGAGGAAGTCCAAAAAAGAAGATGGTAACCCAAAGTATGGCGACAACAGATGGCCATATTGGTCGCTTGCGAATCTCGACCGGCGACGATTCGTCCGATAGGGGCATTGGCGCGAGATAAGGATTGTCGGTAACCGTCATTTGCGCTGACTTAATGCATTGCGGATTGTAGAGTGCGTTGCGGATAACGACCCGCATCACGGGGTGGCGGGAGTTGACGTTGATTTCAAAAATCCGCTGGCCACCGCCACTCCCGTGCATGCGATGGTTCGCCCAGTTCGGACTAGGGAACGAGTAAACCTTCTGCAATCAACGAATCGCGGGAGATCTGTTCCCCGCCGCTGATTGTACACATTCCGCGAACGATTTCCGCATCAATAGCAGGGTTGATGCGGAAAACGGCGCCATCACAAAACAGAACCGCCGGCCCAGACGGGTGACAACTGGAGATAGATTGTGGCCCCTTATTGATGGCGAAGGACATCGTATTCAATTCAAGATCAACAGGTGACAGCCAATGGACATCACTGCTCGCGACTTCTCCAGCAGCAATCGTATTCTCTAGTCCGTCGGATATGTCGCCCTGCTTTCTTGTTTGGTTTGGATGTGCAAAGGCGTCGTGACCGACAATGAGGAGGTATGACGTCACGTGTGGATCGTTGACATCACAAGGTGGACCGTAAGGGTTGCCATAAACCACAAGTTCGTCGCTCTTGGAGGGAAGGGGCCTTGTATCGATGGTGATATTGTTCTTCGCGTTCCAAGCTTGGTCGAAGTCATAAACAGAGTACTGTGGCGACGACCACATGAACGGCAACACGCGAATCCGCCAACTGTGACCAGCATCACGGGCAGCAGGGAATGCGGAGTATGTATCGTGGTAGTTCCACAGGGCGAGGCCGATCTGCTTCAGGTTGTTCTTACATTGAACTTCGGCTGCGCGAGATGCACCACGCCGCACAAGAATCATGGCGGTGATGATCGTCGCAACGGCGACAGTCACGATCAGGAGTGTCCGTGAGCGTTTTGTCAGGGTTTACTTCCTGTGGGCGAACGACCGCCATCAGCGGATGGCGGGAGAAGAGTATCTATTTCAAGACGCGAACTACCGCCATTCCGCTGCATGGGATTGTTCGCATTTGCGATTCATTGCGATTTGCGATTCGTCGCGTGGGGATTTTGCCGCTCGATCACTGCCGGATCAAACACAGATGAGGTGTCAGGTTACGACAGTGCGTGCGACATGGCAAGTGCATCGTTCTGACGCGGCAGAAATTCTGTGTGGAATCATCGTCCACCGCCTTACGACGTTCGATACAAAGTTGACGTGCCAATTCATTCCGGGGCTACATTCAATGCCCATTCCCAGCGTCCTTGTCGCATGCGAATCGCGATTGGATCGCCGAGCAAAATCTAAAGCAACCAGAGTCGGCCTCCAGCAAGCCAATGCGTAACCGGTCACGGATATCGGGAATCACCGTTTGAACCACAGATGGACACAGATGAACACAGATTGACTGTTGACTTTTATCTGTGTGAATTTGTGTTTATCTGTGGTTGATGCCGTTGGTCGCATTCTGAGGCGTGAATGCTTACGTCCACGCACAGCCAAGAATGCGATTTGTCCGTCACGCTGGTTGCCAGCAACGTTGGATGCGAACGTAAAAGGTAACACGGCGGCGGGAAAGTGACTTCGATTTCAAAACACGCCCGATCCGCCGCTCGAGTTGACCGCCTTGTTATGCCATCGATTCGGTTCGCTACAAGAGGCCGTCATCGTACGTGTGCCAGTACACCGATCCCGATAATGATCAGCGATGCCCCGAGGAATATCACGCCAGATGCCCATCGCCGTGGAGTCAAGGTGACGGCGAGAGGTCCAATCTTCGTTTTGACATACCGATCATGGTAAAAGGCGGATTCGGGGGCGGACTTGGCGAACGGCGAAAGACTTACTCTTGGAGCGGAGTACGGGTCATTTAGGACCATGGATGCGGACCAATAGGACAAGCACGCGAGCCAAATCGGTGTGGCCAGTCCGATTAGCACTAGAAGCCAAAGGATCACCGTGTTGAACATGAGACTGTATCCTTTCATGCACGCCAACGGCATAACGACAAAGATCAGCCGGTTTGCGCGGCTGACGAACCATGTCAGAAACCAGTCAACGCAAACTCGGCTGGATCTTGTTGTTATTGGGCACCGTATGGCGACGCGACGAGAAACATTTACGATAACAGACCACATGTGCCGCGAGTGTGGTGGCAGGGTACTTCAGATTGCCGCTGGAGGGACGCCAAGCGGCGGAGGGAATCCACTGTACCGGTGTGCGGATTGCGGGAGAGGAAGTTGCGGGATGGGTCCGCAGGTTATTTGCTGGTGCGGGTTTCATTATCGCGGACAGGTCGATACCCCATATCAGTGCATGAAGTTCGCGGGGAATGAAGAGCATCATATTGAGATGGCAAAATGCGGCTGTGTGCCGGGAAAGCATGAAATCGGAGTGATTCGTATTGCCCAATAACGCTTGGCTTAACCGGGTTGCGGAGAAAAGACTATGAAAGCAGAAAAACCATTGGCCGCAACTCCGGTTGAAGCCATTGTTAGCCCGCGTTTCTCCCTGGGTGATGAAGTGGTGATTCAATGCCACGATGAAGGATACAGCGGGCAACGTGGAAAAATTGTTGCGGTGTTTGCCAGTGGACGGTGTCAGGTAGCGGTTGGGCCGATTGCAATATTAAACCTGCCGCCAGAAGGGATTGAGCGATGTTAAACCAGTATGAAATAGAAATCACTTGCCTTTGCCCTGTAGACGATCTGCCGGACGTGTACCACTTGACTGTGACTGCGCGGCGAGTGATACCCGTTGAAGACATCATTGAAGCGGCAAAAGCGTTCAGCGGCAAAAAGATGTACCAAGAGGATTTGTGCCAAGCGATTCACCGCAAGGTGAATGCGTGCTGCGTCCTCGTCGGTCATCACAGCGGCGTGAAGGTTCGCACGCAGTGCGGCGGTGAAGCATGAAGTTTCTGATTGATACACAACAGGACACGCTGCGACGACGCATGGAAACAAGCTCGCTGATTCTCGGGCAACTACTCACGCCGTTGACTGGATACAGCGAATGGGGCGGCGTGTACGCGATTGACAACGGAGCCTTCAGCGGGTTTCCCGCTGAGAAGTTTCAGCGACTGCTGAAACGACAAGACAGCCGCAAGGCTGACTGTCTGTTCGTAACCTGTCCCGACATCGTCGGGGCTGGACAGCGATCTATCGAACTGTTCAAGCGGCGAAGCCGGTGGATACCGGACGGATGGAAAGTGGCTATGGTTGCTCAGGACGGCATGGAAGATCTTGAGATTCCGTGGGACGAAATGGATGCGGTGTTCATCGGAGGCGGTGACCCGTGGAAGGACAGCCGCGAAGCGGCAGACATCGTGAGAACGGAAAAGACGTTGGGCTTGTGGGTCCACGTCGGGCGAGTGAATACGCCGAAGCGGTTCGAGCATTTCTTGCAGCTCGGAGCAGACAGTTGCGACGGCAGCGGGGTTGCGATGTACGACCACATGCTGGAAAAGATTGAGCGACGGAATGAGCCCAAACCGTCGTTGTTCGATGAATGTTTCGTGTCGGGCTAACGACACGCTTAACCGGGTTGCCGGGAGCGATTTTGAGTGAAATGGAAACCATGAACGGCAACTCCGGTTCAAGCGATTGTTCGCCATTGCGTGCCATTACCAGACGACGTGGCGATGCGACAATTCGAGCGACGTGGCCAGATGGTCTACGCATGATGTTTGGGTCCAGTTATCGCAAGTGGTGGGACCAGCTTCAGGAGTTCTGCCGACTGCACAAGGTTGGGCGTCCCGCGATCGAAGTGAGTTCCGAACCGTGGATCGGGTACGGCGGGTTGAAGTGGTGTGCATGGGAGAATTTCCAGCAGGAGCTCGACGAAGAGGGAGTAGGAAGGCAAGTGTCCGATTTCGAGTTTCGGCCACCGAACAGGATCGAAGCGAACTGCATGAAGTCAGTATTTGATTGATGGCGAACGACTCGGCTAACCGGAGTGGCGGCGAGCGACTATCCATTTCAAGACAGGCAGTACCGCCACTCCGGTTCAGCCGTTTGTTCGCCATTGCGATTCTTAACTTTGAAGGGAAGCTCTCGCCTCTTCGCTGGCCTCGAATACCGCAA
>CANJQC010000103.1 GCA_947476295.1 Planctomycetaceae bacterium
AGTCGCGCTAACGTGATCAATGCATCTCAGAACGCATTGTGCGCCGTCGGAGCCGTGATGATCTTTGGTGAATCACTGTCGGCATTCGGACTGCTGGGCATCGGCCTGACAATCGCTGGTCTGCTGACGCTGGATCGGAAATAAACGTCTACCCGATTCCGTATTTGCGGCACTTGCTGAAAAATGTGCTGCGTGGCAAATTCAGGCGCCGGGCGGCCAATGCTTTATTTCCTGCGGCGACGCGCAGGGCTTCTCGCAGGAGATTTTCTTCGGCGTCTGCCGTTGTGTCTTCGCCTCCATTTGCAGAAAAACCTTCACCGTCGGTAATCCTTCGCGACACGCTGCGCACAGTCGATGTTGAGGACGCTGCGATCGTCGGTCTGCCGGATCGTTTTGCGGGTTTGGGTTTGAGTGCGTGCCCGGATTGAAACTCATCCGGAAGATCGGTCATAGTGATCATGTCACTGTCGGCCAGCACCACAGCGCGTTCAATGACATTCTCCAGTTCTCGAATGTTTCCCGGCCATGCGTGCGCTTCAATTGCTGCCAGTGCATCCGGGTCGATCTGCCGAATCTGCTTCTTCGTCTTCTGAGCTGACCGGCTGAGGAAGAAGAACACCAGTTCGGCGAGATCTTCCGGACGATCGCGTAATGGGGGCAACGTCAGAGCGACAACATTCAGGCGATAGAACAGATCCGCGCGGAACTGACCTCGTGCAATCATTTCTTCGAGATTGCGATTCGTCGCCGCAATCACGCGGACATCGACGCGCATGGTCTTGTCACTGCCGACCGCTTCGAAACAGCGTTCCTGAAGCACGCGGAGCAGTTTGACCTGTGTCTCAGCAGAAATATCACCAATCTCATCCAGAAATAGCGTCCCCTTGTCGGCCGCTAGGAATCGCCCGGCTTTGTCGATATGCGCACCCGTATACGCGCCTTTGACATGGCCGAACAGTTCACTCTCAAGCAACGATGAAGATAATGCCGCGCAGTTAACGCAGACAAGGTTCTCGGCAGCGCGGTCGCTGTTGCGATGGATAACGCGTGCCAAGAGTTCTTTTCCCGTCCCGCTTTCGCCACGAATCAGCACGGTGGATGGACTGCGTGCCACTTTTTTCACTTGCGACAGGACACTCAACAAAGCCGTACTGCTGCCGCGAATTCCTTCACTGTCGAAATCCTGTTCCGATGCGACGACCGGGGCCTGGCCAGCATCGCGCTGCAACGACGTCAGTTCCGCCCGCAGCACGGCCATCTGGCGCTGTTGTTCGGCAATGCGATCCATCTTCATTTTCAATTCGGCATCCAGCTTCGCCATCGTCTGATTGGCGCGGGAACTGTGCAGAGCCAAAACGCTCATCTGCGCGATGGCATGCAGGAACGCGATGTCTTCTGCAGTATATGCACCGCCTGATCGACGACGTCCCAGGATTATCACGCCGTGCAGACCGCCTTCGCCTTCCATCAGACACAGCAATTCGGATTTCAGATCGTGCAACAATCGCTGCACAGAATCCATCGTGTCGCGATTTGTCTGAGGAATCCTCCGAATCACGGTTTCCCCCGAGACAAACATCGGGATCTGTTCAGGTTTCAATTGCGCCGGTGCATGAAGCGTTGCCTTTGTGCCGATCAGACGAAAACTGCCCTGACCGTCTCGCACGAACATCATGGCAGACGTAGTGTCCATTACGTCCTGGCAGGTTTTCAAAGTGATCTCGGCCATCCCGGAAGGGTCGGTCAGGTACGCAGCCGATCGATTCAACTGTTGCATCGCGCGGTCGAGTTGATATTTTTCGCTGAAAAAACTGCGATCCACGACCGTTTGCAGACGATCCCGCACCCACAACGTGATGCCTGCCGCCAGCAACAGAATCAAAAACAGTGAGATCTGCTGCGTGGTCGATGAATTCAGTGGCAGGCTGTACGAATGCGCCGCAACGCCGCCCAACGCGAGCAAAGTCGCGAATCCGCCAGACACCAGCACGGACATTAGAATGTATCGGCGGCCTTTGTCTTCTGGGTCTTCTGCCAGCATCAGTCGGTACCGAAACATACCGTGCGAGTACGCCGCCATAAAAAGCATGCTCGCGATGAACATCGGGATCTGGGCCCGGCCCAGCGCAAACTCAAACTTCTGAAAAAAAGCGAGGTAAAGCGTGTAGCCGATCGGAATGGTTGAAAGCAGTGCCGCTCCCAGGATGGTGTTCACCTGCTGTCGTTCACGCGGCGCTTCAACCGTAAACCAGCCATGCACCAGCTTACAGACAATCAAAAGAAAGTAGATGCAGGCGAGGCCGATTGATGCATAAACCGTGGATCGCAGCAGATGCAATAACTTTGTGGAATGGTTCACAAGATCCAGGCCGGACGCAGAACCGCGGAACACGATCTGAGTCAAAACGGCCAACTTCTGAAACACGTTCAGTTCACCGCTGGTGGCGCTGCCATTCAGGCTCCAACTGCTCCAGTAAATAATCACAAGCAGAAACGATGAAATTGCAACTGGCCCCAACACGACGATCTGAATGAATAGTCGCTTTGTGCGAACCAGTTCAGATTCTCGAGGAAAGACCAGAAAGAAATTCAGCACCAGCGCAGGGAGCGATGCTGCACAAAGAATGAATGGGATATTGAGCAATGGGTTTCCGGCAAGAACCCACCAATGAAACCCAGCCACAAACGCCCCCATGGACGCACAGCACATCAGGCAGAAATTCTGCGACACCAGGTCAAAGGGCCGATACCAATACGATGTCAGCGCCACGGCCAGAATCGACAACTGACAAGCAAACCAGAAAATTGTGACAGAGACTTCGCTCACATCGATCGGACGCACAGGGACGTAGACGCGGTTTTCGAGCATCGGCTTAGGCGAATGCGTGTTCCGATAGACGATCTCAACCAGACGCTCAGGAGGTCGGGACGGATCTCGACTGTAGACCTCCACTAAGGGTGGTACTTTTAATTCTCCCGGATCAGATCCCGGAACCAATTGCCCGCCAGGTGGAATCTTCGCAAACCTTAGACTTTCAAGTGACGAAACGAAGTCAAGAAACGTTTCAATTTCTTTCCCGTTCAAGCTGACGAGCCGATCTCCGGGCGCTGGCCCTAGATCCTTAGTCATGCCAAGTCCCGCGATCCACTGGCGAATCTCAATTCCTCCATTCTCCAAAGGCTCTGCATCTGGTAGCAGACATCGAATACCAACGTCCGGGAATGTGGCAACATACCACAATACTGCAACGCAGTAGGCAACCACAAATCCAGTAAGGGTTGCAACAACACCTCGCAGGTCGCGCTTTGCAGTTTGAGAACTAGTGAGAAAGAAGGACATTGGCTAGACCAAGCAAAAAAGAACGTCGGCGCACGTTTCGGCGCCCAGTTTTCTCTAAAGATACGGATTGAGCGCCCAAGTTTCAACCACTCCATCAATTTTCAGCGCCGAACTCGCTGTTTGATCTCGGCGCTGGGTTTCGGCATTTTATGCGACTACTTCAGTGTTTTTTGTAAGGCGATAAATTATTGACAGATTAGTCTGCAACGGCACGATAGATGCAACTGAGGATTAGTTACCCAGCCGCCCTTTGGTTCGGTAAAGCAAGTGTTGAACGAAGAATACACTCGCTGCCTGAAGATGACCCAGACTCTTGCAGCATCCCCAGTTCTCTTCGTCGTTCTGTCCCCGCACAATGCTTACCGCCCAAAGGGCTTTTTCATGCGCCGTGCTTGACAAGCGTTTATGCAGTATGGACATTCTTGTCCGTCGCCTGGCCATGAAACGCTGCTTATGAGACCTCGTTCGCTGATCCTGATCATTCTCATCGTGCTGCTTCCGACCGGGCTGCTTACATGGTTCGGCTTACGCATGGCGAGGGACGAGAAGTCTATAACGGAGCAGCGATTTCGGAGCGTAATGGAGCAGCGCCTTCAGGATGTTAATCGGCTCGTCGAACGTCAGTTTTCTGAGACCGAACGCCGACTTCAGCGAATCACAGCGATTGACGGATTCTCGGTCCCCGAGCTGCGTGAACGTGTTCGGTCCACGCCGCAGGTGACTCAAGTCTTTGTACTGACACCCAGCGGCGAATTGTTGTATCCGAACCCCGGTAATTCGCTCAACGGGACCGAACAGAGCTTTCTGCGGCAAGCGGCCAGAATGCTCACAGAACGTGATTTGCAGAACGCGGTGGCTCTGGCCGAGTCCACCGCCGGACATGGCGATTTTGCACCACCGCCAGAATTTCCGCAAACCAGCATGCCAATGTGTTTCGCCCATTTAGCAGACTCAGCAACGACCTGCGTGCTTCGACAGGCACAGGCATCGGCCTGGCAATCGCCCGCAACCTCGCCCGTCTTCACAATGGCGACTTGCGACTGATGGATTCAGCACAGGGCTGCTGGTTCCGCGCGGAACTGGAATCGTTTGCGAGTCAGGAATAACTTGGCGGTGGTTCAACGGGCTTTCGTGGATTCACGAGGGGCAGTTCGCGAGTGGTTTTTTCATGAACGTCGATTTCTGGAGCATCAATTTCCACAAGGATTTGGGTTTCACCGAGCAGAATGCAATCACCAGATTTCAACAGCGCACGTTCAATGTCCTGATCGTTGACGATCGTCAGGTTTGTGGATTCGTTGTCTACAAGTTCGAAACCACCGTTTTTGCCAACGCAGATCCGGGCGTGAATCCGACTTAAAAGCATGTCTTTAATCGTAATGTCTGCTCGATGACTGCGGCCCAATGTCATCGGCAGATCGGCTTCGGACAGTTCAATGTCGCCATCTGTAAAGACGGCGGATTTGAGGATGATGCGAGCCATAAAGGTTCTCGTTTCTGAATTGACCGGTCACATGTTCTGAAGAATTCCCGAGACCGAGGATTGGCATCGCCAGCACTTTAACTCCTCGCGCAACGAAAGTCGCGTAGTCTGGACGTTCATATCCGAGATTTTCGCTGCAACACGCATCAGCGAAAAAAAGCAGGTGCCCGGAGTAGAGGTTAAACACTTCAGGCGACTCCGGGCAAGTCTGCATTCTGCTGTCACCACAACCGGCCGTATCGGCAGTTTCGGAATAATCAGATGACCGAAAGACTTCGGCATTTGAGGTGAGCAACTTCAGTGAGGGCAATCCTGAGCTAAGGTTCGTTGGAAACAGAATCTGCGGCAGGCCGTTGCAATTCACCGCTTGCCTCATTTCGGACAGTCGATTTGTGCTCTGCACTACTAGGAAGTATCTTCCATGTCGGACCGGTTTTCTAATCATCACCGTCAGTGTTCAGTTGACAACAGTCGTTCGTCTGCAACTGCAACGACACTCATGCCGGTCGCTGAGCAGAGGTCAGCGCCTTCACTTGATTCGTTGCTCGCATCCTGCGGTGCACTGCGGTCCGCATTCCGGCAGGATGGCAATGCAGTTTCTTCAGATGAGACCAATCATACCGAAGACAGCAATGTTGAACTGGATGCGTGTCAAACGGAAGTCATGGAATGCGAACTAACCGCGAACGTTTTGAACCACACGGAGGAATCGCAGGCCGATCCTTGGCAGCAGGAATCAATCGACTCAAAGTTCGCAATCAAAGCAATGCCTGCCGATATCGCAACGTTCATACACTCACTGCGTCAGGAATTTCGTGCATCGATTGAAGATCTGAAATCTGCTCAGTCGGCAGCAGCAGCAAGTCAAAGCGCCGTGCTGAAGACATTGACCGAGATCATCTTCCAGTCATCGTCCATGCATGACCATTCTGGCGGCGGGCTGGAACGGAAACTGGAGGAACTTGAAGACCGAATTCTCAGTCGCATCAATCAGGTCGGAGGCTTGTCGCAAGTTGGTGAAACAAAAGCATCAGCGGTATTCTCAAGCCCCGGATCAGGCAAATCGACACCCGTGAAGGATAATTCTGCTCGTTCATGGGCGGAAATTCGCGATGAATTCATTTTAGAAGGCGAAGTTGGTGCCCCTCCGGCTGAGCCGGGTCTTCAAAAATTCGATCCCATTCAGGAAGAATCCGCGAACGAAGACACGGCAATGTTGGATCAGGATTGCATCCTGGAAGTTCCGCGCGCAATCGACCCGGAGACGCTGAACGAACAGGAACTGCGAGCTGTGTTTTTCGAACGCGAAGCATTTATTTCTACGCTGATAGGTCGCCTGCGACATCAGCATCAGAAGTCGAACGGGCATCTTCCAGCGGAACATTTAAGGCACATGGCGGAGCATCTGCCGGAAGATCTGGCGGAACAGGTATTGCGAACATTGCAGCAACTCGACGAGCTCGCGAGAATCGGCGAACTTGAACTTTCGCTTGAACGAGCGCGTCTGGCGCGACAGGTGAATCAGCTCGGTCATTCACGCCATTTGATTGAACACAACGCCCGACAACTGGGACTGACGATCGCGCAGGACGGCACGCTTTCCAATCCGCAGAATACGACGCCCCGCACCGGCGGTTCTCGGAGATGGTTGAGCAAACTTGGGTTTGGGCAGTAGGCGGCCTATGGTTTACTGCGATGGAGCACGAACAGGCAAAACTGCATGTGTCGGGGGTTTAGGCACGGCTGAGTGAACTCATCAAGTGACTCGACGTTCCAGCCTTTTCTGACCGCGAGTTCGGAAAAGCCGGAGGCGGCGACGCGGCCGGCGTCGCCAATCCAGACGATTCCGTGATCGCTCAGCATTGATTCCAGTGTCTTCAGCAACGGTTCATGTCCCGCAGCATCGTACAGAACATCGCTGGCAATGATGAAATCGAACTGATCCGATGGTGGATGCTGCCAGTCGAACACCATACCGATTGTCTCAGCAAAGTTATTCAGGGCCGCATTGGAAACCGCCAGCCTCACTGCAGCCGACGCATGATCTGCAAAGGTCACATCGTGTCCGGCGATCAGCGCTGCGACCCCGGCGACGCCGATTCCGCATCCCAGTTCCAGTGTTTTCAGTCGCGACGGCCATGCATTTCGCAGAATCATGGCAGCGGTTTTCGGCGCTGTGGCCCAGAGCGATCCCCAGTACGGATCCCAGTCGGAAGATCCAGTACGCTCGCACTGCACCGCTTCTGCGAGCATCTGGTCCTGGCTGGCCGGCAGCTCAATGGTGATGTCGTGCCCAGCGATGGACAGCGTCTGTTTGGTGAGTTGGAGAGTCATTCAACTTTTCTGAGGCTGTCAGCAATATGGTTCAGTGTCTTCTCGGCCATGAGGTTAAAGTAGACCCACGAATGAGCTCCGCCGGACGTTTCCAGATCTCGTTCGTGAAGAATTCCGGAAGACGACAGTTTCATCCCCAGCCGCGCGGCTCCGTCGAACCATTCAGTGTCCTGCGGATCGCAGCAGAAGAATTGATGCCTTGGCCATGAAAGCGGATGCAGATTGAGCACCACTGATGCCTGGCGAGCGGCTTCCGCATCCGGAAACATTGAATCCAGCGGAATGCCGGAACCGTAGAGCTGACAAAAATCCACAGCAGGTGCAATCGCTGCGACGACAGGAAATCTTGCTGCGTAGCGGAACGCCAGTTGAAGGACTCCCTGCCCTCCCATGCTCACGCCCAGCAAAGCGATGCGCGGAGTGGCAATGGAAAATCTTTGTCCGATGAACGGCAAGACAGAATTCATCAGCCAGTGTTGCGGCGTCTGTTCAGCGTTGAACTCGCGACAGACTACGTCCAGCCACCAACTGCGTTCACCGTCCGGACAGACGGCAACCAGTCCATGCTTCTGAAACAGGCGACTAAAGATCGGGTTTTTATTCAACAGCACTCGCCCATGGCCGTGCAGAAACAGGACTGCGGCCTGCGGAGGCGAATCAGACTGAGGTACAAAGACATCAACCTGACGGCCGTCAAGCGATTCCGCGCGCCAACCGTTCAGGATCGATTCGCCACTTGATGCAATCTGCACCAACGACTGATCGGACTGCGTTTCCATTTTATTCGATGGCACGGGACCGCGAAACAAGTCTCGAAGATTTTTGAACATAGAATCTTTTTACGAGGTTCTCGGGCCAGCAGATCGCGAATACGAATCGCAAGATCTCCTAGACTAAAATGTTTTTGCAGAAAAGCGATGTCGGCTTCATGCCCGAACGTTTGTCAGTGGACTGCTACCGTGCGTTGATGGGGTCTACATCGACGGCCAATTCGACGCCTTCCGGCAGTGTGAGTGAACTCTCAACGGACTGCCATAGTTCGCGGACCAGCTCAGGCGTCTTTCCCGCAATTTGAAGATGAAATCGCCACAGTGTGCGCAGACGAATGACAGGAGCCGGGGCAGCACCCAGAATCCGCACGTCTTTCGTAGTTCCTTTTCGTGCCGCGCGAAGTTTATCCGCTACATCACGGGCCGTGCGGCGAACGCGGTCTTCATCGGGGCCTCGAAAGATCACTCGGGCGACATGAGAAAACGGCGGAGCCTGGCCGTCATGGCGTTCTGCCAGTTCGTGCTGAGCAAATCCAATAAAGTCATGCTTTGAAGCAAACTTTACGGCCGGGTCATTGGGACAGGTTGTCTGCACCAGGACGCGACCTCCGCGTTCACCGCGTCCCGTGCGACCGGCCACTTGAGCGATCAACTGAAAAGTTCGCTCGGCCGCCCGCATGTCAGGCTGACGCAGCATTGTGTCCGCATCGACGACACCCACCAGAGTTACGTTGGGAAAATCCAGACCTTTGGCGATCATCTGAGTCCCAAGCAGGATTTCGACTTCTCCATGCCGAAATTTATTCAGCGCTTCGTCGTGGCTGCCAGGCTTCTTCATTGAATCGCTGTC
The DNA here is from genome assembly GCA_947476295.1 of Planctomycetaceae bacterium. Taxonomy (GTDB): domain Bacteria; phylum Planctomycetota; class Planctomycetia; order Planctomycetales; family Planctomycetaceae; genus SXXK01. The sequence continues at coordinate 8,778 of CANJQC010000103.1, forward strand.
CATTCGCAGGACACGCGCATTCGGAAACGTGTTCTGCACTTCTTCGTCCAGCTTCTGCGTCCCAGTGCCAAGATAACGAACGGTCGGACTTTCACACTTCGGGCATACCTTCGGCGGCGGGATTTCATAGTCGCAACTGTGACACACGGCCGCCTGACGGTCTCGATGCCATGTAAGCGTTACGTCGCAATTCGGGCACTTGATCCCCGTGCCACAACTTCGACACCAGACCGTCGGTGAATAGCCTCGCAGATTTAGAAACAGAATCACCTGTCCCTTTTCGTTCAGCGCGCGAGTGATCGCCTGAAACAACGCGCGACCGATGGAAGAGCCGCGTTTGATTCGCGGATCGTCCCGCGTATCGACAATGACGACCGGTGGAAGGGGGCGTTCGGCCACGCGAGACGGCATAGAAACAAGTGCATCGATTTTTCGCTGTGCCCGCAGCCACGATTCAAGTGTCGGCGTCGCTGATCCCAGAATGAGTGGCACCTTTTCATCCAGACAACGCTTTCTCGCAACTTCGCGTGCGTGATATCTGGGCGTGCTGTCTTGTTTGAACGACGGTTCGTGTTCTTCATCGATCACGATCAAACCCAGATGCGGAGTCGGAGCGAACACGGCACTGCGCGCCCCGACGATGACTTCGATACCGCCGCTGGCAATCTGCTGCCATTGCCAGTGACGTTCCGCATCGGTCATATGACTGTGAAGCACGGCGACCGAATTGAAGCGACTGCGAAACCGCCGAATCGTTTGCGGCGTTAAACTGATCTCCGGCACAAGCACAATCGCCTGCCGTCCATAACTCACGACTTCCCGAATCGCCCGGATATAGACTTCTGTCTTGCCACTGCCTGTGACGCCGTGCAGCAGCAACGTCTCGTATTCGCTGGCCCGAATGGGTTGCAGGATTCTGTCGAGCGCCAGTTGTTGCTGATCGTTGAGTTCCAGATCCTGCTGCTGTTCGAATGTTGCGAGTTCATCACCGGTGATATCCGAACGCACTCGCAGCGCCGTGATCAGTCCTTTCTTCCGGAGACTGTTGAGTGGTGCCGGCCCGCAAACCGCGCGCTCACACAGATCCGTAGCCGCAATCGGATCGCTGGACTTCTGCAGGATCTCGATGACGGCTTTTTGTTGTCGGCTGAACCGCGTCGTAGTCAGTTTTTCTTCGTTGCCGGGCGTCAGGATGAAACTCTGCACTTCCCGCGTTCCGCTCTTACGCCGCACGCCGGCAGGAATGACGCTGTCGAGTACCTGTCCCCAGCCGCAGAGATACCGCTCAGCAATCCAGCGCGTGAGTTCCAGCATGCGTTCGTCGAGCAGCGGTTCGCTGTCCAGCAGTTCGGAAATCGGCTTCAGCACCCGCTGCGATTGGTCGGCTGGTCGCACGGCGACGCAGTAACCAACAACGCTGCGATTCCCTCGCCCCAGTGGTGCTTTGACTCGTTGTCCGGCCTTGATTCGATCGCGAATCGTGTCCGGAATCGCGTATGTGTAAGGTCGTTCCAGTGGAAGATTAAAGACCACTTCCGCGACCATGACATCTTCGTTCGCCGCATTCTGCCATTCCGGCGTCTCAGCAAATTCAAATGTTCCCTGTTGCGAATTCATGAATGCAATCTCATTGCGACAGCGCCACTTCTCTGAGCCCCGGTGTATTTCTGATTTTTCGAGCCAGAAACCGGCGGCTAGCGCCGTTCCGCTGACGGCATTTAGATGAGTGTTCTCCGCAGGTGCGATTGGTTCTTTGTCGAGGCTGCGTCAATATACCTCACGCAGTCGAAATAGACAGTCACCCGCAGCGTCAGCACCTCACTGTGTGAAGTGCTCATGACACGCATGTGTCATTTTCTCGCCGGTGGAGTATTCTGTTCCTTGATAGACTCCTTTCGTTTGACGAGGCGACTTTGCATCTCGTCCGTTCGCCACTTCAGGAATTGTCGTTCCTCCTCATCGCGCAATATGGTATTGACGGGTCTTGAATCAGGTATCGTAATCTCCGCAAACGTGATGCCCTCTCTGGCACGATCAATTGCTGTGATGCGGTTTTGATCGACAATCAGAGTCACTCCAACATTGGCTTCGATCACCGGAATACTGTTCTCGATGCCTCGACTGAGAACCGCTTCATCCTGCCGTTCGCTGGTCGATCCAAACGACGGTATGACAAGGAACTGTGCACCGTCGAGTGCGGCAATCCTTGCCAATTGTGCATTCCAGCGATCGTTGCAAATCAGAATTCCACAACGACCAAACGGCGTGTCGAAGGCGCGGCATTTGCTTCCGAGGCGGTTGTACCACCACGACTCGTCGTAACCTTCGGCAAACTGCATTTTGTGGTACTTTCCACACAGCTCACCGGCATGATTAATAAATACGGCGCAGTTGTAGACATCGTTGCCGACTCTCTCGGCGAAACCAAACGCAAGGCACATCTTAAGCTCTATGGCCAGCTTCTGAAATCGTTTGATCTCAGGACCATCAATGTCAATGGAGACTTCTTTCATACGCTCGGCAGGTTCTTCACCAGCGATGATTTCGTTCACCACGTAGCCATCCAAAGCACCTTCCGGAGCAACCGCAATTCTGGCCCCGCCCTGATGAGCGTTTCGGAACAATTGTTCCAGGCGATCGGCATTATTTTCCAGATCGAACTTTTGTGGTTCGTACGAGATCGCCGCAACGCGAATTGTTTCCTCCGCTACGCACCTCTCAGCCAAAACGGTTGTCGTTAACACGGCAACAGCGACAACCCATGAAAAATGGAGGAAACCCTTTTGAGCAGATTCGAATATCATGTTGTTCGCTTGCCTGAAGTAAGTTTGGACAACGAGATACTCAGAACGCCGGGTAATGGATGTCGCCTGTTGATTTCCGAACGTCGGTCTTCGAGATGTTCAACATTACATCCAGTCGGCAAGTGTTCTTTGTGATTCCTTAGTTTCTGATTTTGGCCAGATAGCAAGCGAGCCGTAAACAACCAAGACCATAGATGCCATCAACAAGCACACCATCGAAAAAACGAGCTTGACCCAGGAAGCACCTGGCTGAAGCACGGAGATGCCTGGATCTGCGGGATCAACCCACACGGTAACTTCGACTTGTGGGGGAAAATAAGTTTCTGCGTAGAAGGTCGATGGATTTGAGTTAATGAGATTGTAACATGTGCTGTCGTAGATCGTTCCAGCCATGGCATATTGGTATTTGACAACCGCGTGGGAGTTTTCGTCTCTGATCAGTTCCGTAACCCTGCCGCGTACCTTCGGCCAAGAGCGGCTGGCAATGCCGCGCGAACAAAGTGAGATCTCCGGCACCACAAAGATTACGAGGATGACTGACGCTGAGATTAATCCCCCTCCTGCAACAAGACTGTTGATCATACGCCGTCTCGCCATAGAGGTTTCGCCGTTGAGGTTTCGGGAGTCTCATCGATTTTGCGTTGTGTTGGGTCGGTGAACGCCAACAACGAGGGAAAAATGAGCGGCAACAGTCAGTGCCCCATCGAAAACAACATTCCCCTGCCAAATGCCCTCGCGAAATTACTGCAGAGTATTTCAGTGCCGCAATCAGATTAATACTCATGCATCTTTTTATTGGGCGTTCGAAACCCACTGATTGTGGTGATTTAAATCAGGCATTCGCAAGAAACCTCAAGGTAATATCTGGAGTTCCCAGAAATTTGTTCGCAGGTCGCGGACTACTGCGATTTCCCTGAGTCCACGGGTGAAGCGGATTTGACGAAAGATGGCTGGCGAGAGATGAAACTGGCCGTTTTGGAGAGTTGCCTCGAATGCGTATGGTGATCCGCATACCACAGACGTGTTGACGACTGCTTCCGACAGACGCGATTGATTGGGAGGCATCGTTGAAGCGTCGTCATGACGAACCTTCCTCTCGAAGAACTCGATCCCCGGGACGTCCTAGCGCGAGACATCCCCACTTGCTGCCTGGTAAAGTTCAACGACATAGACGAGCAATCGTGGCCACTGGCTCGGCTGCTTCCCGGAATCAGTCTGTCGTGGATTCATGAACGGGGAACTTCGCACTTGAACAATCGATGCGATCAGCTGATGCCGGAGAGGCAAAGATTCCCGATTGTGAACCAATGAAGGCTCGGGTCCTTGAACGTGCGGTCGGCTGTGCGACAATCGAGCAGTTGTTCAGTGTGTGGAAGCGATAGGTACGCAACGATAACGATGTAGCCGTCTCACTCCGTCGAAACGAGCTTTTGGGGCGCTGCATTGTTTAATTATCTGCAGACGATGTGCGCTGCCTGAATGCTCGTCATGCGAAGCGTGATGGCTACTTTAATAAACGACAGACTTCGAAACGAATAGTGAGACGAGATTGTGATTCGACTCAAAGAAGACAAAGCCGTCCGGCGCGTGATGGATCTGATTGCGATTTCCGGAGGCAGTTGTCAGGAACACGATGTTTCGGCGTGGATTCAAAAGGCGCTGAAGGATGCCGGAGTTCCTGCGTCGGCGATTTCGATTGACACGGCTCACAAGAAGAGCCCCGCAGGTGGCACTACCGGCAATCTGATCGTGAAGCTCAAAGGGACAATCAAAGGACCGCGCCGATTGTTGATGGCCCATATGGACACCGTGCCGCTTTGTGTCGGGTGTCAGCCGATACGCGAAGGCGAGTGGATTCGTCCGAAGTCAAAGGACACGGCGCTCGGAGGTGACAATCGCGCGGGCTGTGCCGTGGTTCTCACGGCGATTCTGGAAACGCTCAGTCAGGGACTCGACTATCCGCCGCTGACGCTGCTTTTCACCGTGCAGGAAGAAATCGGACTGCGTGGGGCACAGTTTCTGAACGCGAGTAAACTTGGCAAGCCCGCGTTGTGTTTCAACTGGGACGGGAGGGATCCCAACAGTCTGATCACAGGAGCTGTTGGAGCAAACAACCTGTCGATCCGCATCGAAGGCATTGCCAGTCATGCGGGTGTTCATCCGGAGGAGGGAGTCAACGCCGCGGTGGTGGCATCGATCGCGATGGCTCAATTGCAAAAGTCCGGCTGGCACGGACTTGTCCGCAAAGGCAAGAGTCGCGGTTCGAGTAATCTCGGCATCATTCACGGCGGAGATGCGACGAATGTCGTGATGCCACTGGTGACAATTCAGGCGGAAGCTCGCAGCCACGACAGGAAATTTCGACAACAGATTGTCGCCGCCTGGCGAGATGCTTTCGAAGCGGCCATCGACAGTGTCCCGAACGCCACTGGTCAATGTGGCTCTCTGAAATTCGAAGAAGACGTCCGCTACGAGGCCTTCCGCATCGACGAAAAGAGCGATTGCGTACTTGCAGCAAAGGCTGCGTCTGAATCCGTCGGTCTAAAACCCGTCGCCCAGATTTGCGACGGTGGCCTCGACGCCAACTGGTTGGCACTCCACGGCTACCCAGCAGTTACCATGGGCTGTGGTCAGCACGGAATTCATACGGAGAGAGAACGGCTGTTCATCCCGGAGTATCTTGCTGCGTGCAAAGTCGGCTTGGCATTGGCGACGGGAGCGTAGGCCCGGAATACTCCCACTCCCTGCATTAGTCGATATGACGTATCTCGTCCAGCGATTCAACGGTTGGCTTTGGCAGTCGGTAAAGATGTTCACGGGTGCAAGGCATTCCGGAGATGCCGCGTTTGCCCTGGTTTGTTGCGACGGTTTGATAGAGGCGCGCCCCGCCATCTCCCAGCGCGAACACGCAGCCCGTCAGATACAGAGTCCACATGCGAAACCTCTCAACGCCGACCTGACGAATAGCCTCTTCCCGGTTTGCCTCAAGTCGCTGCACCCAGTGCCGACATGTCATGGAATAGTGATCTCGCCAGCCTTCAACATCATGCACATCAAAGCCCGCCGCTTCCATACATTGAATCATGTGTCCGAGATGATCGAGTTCGCCGCCAGGAAAGATGTACTTTGCCAACAATCGACGTTCAGTTGACATGTGGCGAAATTTTTTGTCCGACATCTTGCCGGGACGAGTAATACCGTGATTCAGAAAGAGCCCGCGATCTCGCAGCAGCGAGCGAACTTTGGTCATATACCCGGCCATGTTGTCGATACCAACATGTTCGACCATGCCAACGCTGGAGATCTTGTCGAATGTGCCTTCAAGGTTTTGATAATCACAGAACTCGACTGTCACACGGTCCTGCAGCCCATTCGAGACAATTTTCTGTTGAGTCAAAGCCAGCTGTTCTTTGGATAGCGTAATTCCATGAGCCTTGACGCCGTAATGCTTTGCCGCATAGCAAATTAAGGCGCCCCAACCACAGCCAATGTCCAGATATCGTTCCCCCGGCTGTAGCTGCAGCTTGCGGCAAATCATGTCCAGCTTATTCAATTGCGCTTGCTCCAGTGATTCATTCCAATCGTGAAAGTAGGCGCAGGAATAGAGCATTTGTTTATCGAGGAACAACTTGTAAAAGTCGTTGCTGACATCGTAATGAAACTGAATAAAGTCGGAATTCTCTGCGGGCGCCCGTTTCAGTCCGGATTCGTCGCCCTGGTAGACATGGTCAACGGCCGTAGATTCGCCGCGAGCGGTGAGAAAGGCGGTTGCGAATCGAAACAGCAGGCCCAATGGGAGGTTCCTGCTCTTTTTCCGGCTATTCTTGACTCGCGCTTTCTCAATCAAAGTCAACAGGTCGGCACCCGAGTATCCGATCGATCCGCGAGCATATAGTCGCAACAGAGTATCGGCAGTCGGCCACCGCAGAAACGCGCCAGCAACGCCGGGGCTGGAGATCGAAATCTCCAGACCGGGCTCAACATTCTCACCGAGTGGAATCAGCGAGCCGTCCCACAAGCGGACTGAAACGACCGTATTCAGACGGGGCCGCAAATAATCGGCCAGCTCTTTTGCCAGGCGGAGTTGTTTCTGCTCCCGAGATTCCCTACTACCCATTTCCACTTCTCCGTAACACGACGTGCTGCACTTTCACAGGACCACCGACACGATTTGGCGCGTTTGGCGTCTGAATCGTGATAGATCATAGTCCGGTCCGTCAACCCGACTTCGCCATTCATCTGGACCATTCTTTCTGCGAGTCGCGTTTTGCCTCGCGAATACATTCCCGAGCGGCATCGCACCCATCCGCAGAAGGACAAATCCAGCAGGAAAGCGGAAACGCAGAATCTGCGATTCGCAAGAAAATCTGACGATTGAGGCTTTGAGTCCGTCAGGACGCCGACAAAGACTTCTCAAGGTCGCGCGATGCTTTCGCAGATGCATAGCAAACCGTTATGCTGCATGCGTTTGATTTGCGGGACGGGCCCGCCGAGAACAATATCCTGACCCCCCAGGCTCTAGGCTCTCCATGACCATCTCGGCCTTCAACGTTCATCTCGAAGAACTGCGGACCGTCATTGAGGTGGCGCTGGTCGGAACGCTGGATCATGCCGGGTGGCCGAATAGTCTGAAGACTTCGGTGGAATACAGCCTGATGGCTGGCGGCAAGCGGTTGCGTCCGATTTTGGTGTTGTTGGCAAATGAGGTGTGTGGCGGCAGGCAGGAAGACGCGATTCCGGCGGCGTGTGCGATCGAAATGATTCATACGTATTCGCTCATTCATGACGATCTGCCGTCGATGGATGATGACGACTTTCGCCGCGGTCGCCTGACGAGCCACAAAGTATTCGGCGAAGCGCTCGCAATTCTGGCGGGTGACAGTTTGTTGACTCTGGCATTTGAAACTATCGCGTCGGCAGGCACTTCATCCGGTTCAGTAAGCGGCCAGCAGATCGCCGAACAGATGCGCATTCTGGCCTCAGCCGCTGGTGGATCTGGCATGGTGGGTGGTCAGGTGCTGGATCTGGAAGCGGAACGCGGGGCGTTCGTAAACGTCGAAAACTCAGGAATACATGCGGAAAACGCAGGAAAGCACAGTTGTAACGCGGGGGCGACTGCGGTCCGGAAGGATGTGAGCTTTGCCGATTTTTCCAGTGTTCCAGTGGTGAAATCGACCTCAAGATCTGATTCAGGTGAGAACGTTTCCAACCAATCGGCTGAGACTCGCGTAGTAGAACTCAGCCAAATCCATAGAATGAAGACTGGATCGCTCATCGCAGGGGCACTGGAACTTGGTGCGGCAACGGCGTCGGCAAATCAGGAAAACAGAAAACGCCTGCATTGTTATGGCCATTGCATCGGGCTGGCGTTTCAAATTACGGATGATTTGCTGGATGTGACAGGGGATCAATCGAAACTTGGTAAAAAACCAGGTCGTGATGCGGATCTTGGAAAACTGACTTATCCTGGACTACTGGGAATTGAAACCAGCCGCGCGAAGGCCGAACAACTGGTGCAGGAAGCATGTGAAGCGGTCGCCGTCTTTGGTGATCGCAGCCGATGGCTGAAGGAACTGGCCCGATTTATTGTCGAACGAGATCACTAAGGCAAGACAGAATGTCATTTGAGATTCTAAGCGGCATCCGATCCCCGAAAGATCTGAGCGACCTGAGCGAAACGGATCTTGTCCAGTTGTCGGATGAAATTCGTGAAGCGTTGCTCACGATCGTGTCCGACCGCGCGGCACACTTTGCCAGCAATCTCGGTGTGGTCGAACTCTGCATTGCGCTGCATCTGACATTTGATTTTTCGAAAGATCGCCTGATCTGGGACACCGGCCATCAGATCTATCCTCACAAGCTGATCACCGGACGCTTTGATCAGTTCTCAAGCATTCGTCGGCGCGGCGGATTGATGGGATATCCTAACCCCGCTGAAAGCGAATACGATCTCTTCGTCACCGGCCACGCTGGCAGCAGCGTCTCCACGGTACTCGGTATGAAAGCCGCTGACGATCTGCTTTTCAAGGACGGTCGCAGATCCGTCGCTGTCATCGGTGACGGCGCGCTGCCATCCGGAATTGTGTTTGAAGCCATGAACAACGCAGCCGGTCTGAACAAAGACCTGCTGGTGATCCTGAACGACAACAAGATGGGCATCTGTCCACGCGTCGGCGGGCTGGCAAGTTATCTCGACAAAGCCCGAGTCGCCCCATTCTACAACGGGCTGAAACGCGATGTCTCATGGCTGCTGAACAAATTGCCGCTGGTAGGTGAATCCACAGAAAAAATGCTGGGTGGTTTCAAGGACGCTCTGAAATCATTTCTGCACGGCGGGATGCTCTTTGAAGAAATGGGCTTCCGCTACATCGGCCCGGTCGATGGTCACGATATTAAAACGCTGCGTCGGTACTTGGAACTGGTCCGCGACGTGAAGGGCCCGGTGCTGCTGCATGTCTTCACCGAAAAAGGCCACGGCTTCGAACCGGCCTGTAAAGATCCGGTGAAGTTTCACACTCCGTCACCATTTCATCGCGATGCGGAAAATGAGATCGTTCCGGTCAGGAAGTCGTCCGAGATTTCATACACCGAAGTCATGTCCGACGCAATCCACGAAGCGATGAGCGAAGACGAACGAGTCTGCGTCATGACGGCCGCCATGTGTGCCGGGAACAAGCTGGAACGGATTCGCGATGAGTTCCCCGATCGCTTTTTTGACACTGGTATCTGCGAAAGCCACGCCGTCGCGTTTGCCGGCGGCATGGCTAAGTCGGGCATGAAGCCGATTGTGGACATCTACAGCACTTTCCTGCAACGCAGCTTTGACCAGATTTTCCAGGAAGTCGCGCTTCAGAATCTGCCAGTTGTGTTCTGTCTCGACCGAGCTGGCCTGTGCGGCCCGGACGGACCGACTCATCACGGTGTGTTTGACAACAGCTACATGCGAATTTTTCCCAACATGATCGTGACGGCACCTGGGGATGAACTGGAAATCCGCGCGATGCTCGAATTTGCATTGGAAAGCACATCGCCGGTCTCGATTCGCTATCCAAAGACGAAGGTGGAACAGGTCGAACGCGATGTCGAGCCCATTCAGCTGGGCAAGGCCGAAGTCCTGTCATGGGGCCAAGACGGAAATATACTCTCCTGCGGCACCATGCTGGCCCAGGCCGTTGCCGCTGCTGCACAACTGCGGAGTGACGGTCTGAGCGTCGGTGTTGTGAACGCTCGCTTCGTCAAACCTGTCGATGAAGCCGTTATTGCCAAAGCCGCTGCCGCTGGATTCGTGATCACGATCGAAGAAAACACCGTCATGGGTGGCTTCGGCAGTGCTGTTCTGGAATCCGCCAATCGCCGGGGTCTCAACACCGAACGCTTCCGAGTTCTCGCGATCCCGGACGAGTTTGTCGAACACGGCGACCGCGATGAACTGCTGGCGGAACTCGGCCTCGATGCCAATGGCCTCATCCGCGCCGCGAAAGACTTCAGCCAGCAACCGGTGACCGCTCAATAAACGGCCTGGGTAGCACTGACGCGGTGATAAAAAGGTGTGCCACTGGCCCTGCCACTGCTGCTCACGAATGATAGGGAGATCCTGCCCTTGACTCGACTACAAATGTACGCCTATAGTTCCTCTTCAGGGACATTTGTAGTTGAGATCGTACAGGGCAGGGAGGACGCGAAATGCCGCCGAGACCGGGATTGTCGAAAGCTGAGCTGGAGATTGCTCGGATTGTCTGGGAACTGAAAAACGCCAGCGTGAGGCAGGTCTTTGAGGCGCTGCCCGCAGGACGTGATATCGATTTCACAACCGTACAGACCTATCTCCGTCGCCTGGAAGAAAAAGGCTATCTCCACGCGAAGCTGGATGGGCGGAATCGAGTTTACTCGCCCAAAGTTCGGCCTCAGACGGTTATCCGTGAAACCGTCGGTGAGATGGTAGATCTGCTGTTCGGCGGTGACACGCTGCCACTGATGAAGCATCTTGTTGAAGAACGCCGGTTCTCGCCAGACGACATCGATCAGCTTCGCCAGTTGCTGGATCGACTGGAAGGAGGCCGCAATGAGTGACCACATTCTTGGTCTCTTGACGACCCAAATCTGGCAGATTGCCGCGTTGGCGATTGTCGTCGCGGTTGTCGTAAAACTCGCCGCCAGGAACCGCCCGCATCTGGCTCATGCGCTATGGGTGCTGGTCCTGATCAAATGCGTCACACCACCGCTGTGGGGACATTCGTTGGGAGTGTTCAGCGTGCTTCAGACGCTGCTCGTGCCCGATGAGTCTGCATCCCTCCATGACGTAACCGGCCGACCGAAAATCGCACCGGTCGCGATCGCAGAGAATATGAACCTGCCACTGCAAATCGCTGTGCCGATTCCGGAATACGAACAGTTTGAGTCCTTCGAGCCGGATAATTTACTCTCACTGACTGATACAGAACCGTCGGACGCCGCTATCCTGACGCTCGACGGACATCTGGCTGACATTGCACAAGCAGAACCTGCGTTGCTATTGGAAAGCGTTGAATCACACGCGAGTGGGTTGCTGCTCAGTGGTTTACTGGCCGGAGCGATGGTGACATTGCTCATCATGATCGTCCGGTGCCTGCGATGCCTCCGACTGATTCATCGTCATCGCACAACGGAATTCGATGCACAGCTTTGCGAACGAATTCAACAGCTCTCAGAACAGCTTCGAATTCGCAGAATTCCGCGGATCATTGTTTCCGACGTCCTGTTCGGCCCCGCAGTTCTCGGCCTGCTGAGGCACACAATCGTGCTGCCTCGTTGCCTGTTCGAAAAACGAGAACCCTCCGTTTTCAACTCTGTCCCTTCTCCCCCGAAATCGGGGGAGAAGGTGGCCGACAGGCCGGATGAGGGGGCTGACCGCGAATCATCTCCCTTCGACGTACAACCGTCATTCCTCGATCCCATCCTCGCCCATGAACTCCTCCACATCCGTCGAGGCGACCTGCGCACCGGCACATTGCAGGCGATTGTGCAGAGTCTATGGTGGTTTCATCCGGCCGTATGGTTATCGAACCGCTGGCTGTCGCGAGAAGCTGAGCGATGCTGTGACGAACAAGTCATC
>CANJQC010000104.1 GCA_947476295.1 Planctomycetaceae bacterium
ATTAAACGCCGAACCTCAGACCCCGGCCCTCAGACTCTCTGGATCGGCCTGCAAAAACTACACTGCCTCTCCCTCGCCTGGGAAACCTTCGGCCCCAATACCTGACCTCTCTTTTTTTCAAATTACAACTTTGTGTGGTACAGTGAGCCATCGAAGGGGAGAGGGCAGGGTGAGGGGTCCTGACGGAATTCTCGCAGACACTCGCAGCCTTTGGAATGCCGTCATCCAAAACTCCCGTTGACCAGATTTCAGGAATGCGTGACGATTCCAGCACTGTGTTTTCCGTTCAGTTCTCTCGAGTGCCCTGCGGTTGGTCATCGGTTATGCGGCAATCAGCACTCCGAGTTTTCATACTCGTCAATCTGACGCTTACGGCACACGCGCAGCAGTCGCGGTGGACGGTTGAGGGCAAACGCGGCTCGATCGAAATCTATGCTGAGTTCGATCCGGGAATGCAGGATCTTTGGGAAAACGTGGATAATGTCGCTCGCGAACTCAAGGATCTGGTCGCAGTCGAACCGACTGACAAGCCGATTCAAATTATCCTGTTTCGTGATCATGGCAGCTATGTTCGCTATCTTGCGTCGTCTGTGCCGCAGTCACGACAGCGAAGGGCAATCTTTTATCAAAACGGCGATGTTTATCAGGTCTACGCTTTTCGCAGCCGGACACTGACCACTGACCTGCGGCATGAAGTGACTCATGCCATTCTGCATCAGCACCTGCCGTTTTTGCCGCTTTGGATCGATGAAGGGCTTGCCGAATATCTGGAAGAACCAGAATCTTTTCGATCCGAATCATCCCGCACAAAATCCGCTCGCTGGAAGGCACGAGTGGGCTGGTCGCCATCGATTCAATCACTGGAAAACATACCAAATGCAGAGAGCATGAATGCTGACGAATATCGCGATAGCTGGGCTATGACGTGCCTGTTACTTAACGAGTCCGAAGCCAGTCGACAGGCTCTGCGGGACTATCTTGCAGTGATTCACAAAGGTGAAGCACCGGGGCCATTCAGCAAATTTCAAAAAGCAGTGGATTCCGGTGTTATTCCCAGAGCAAACTCCTATTTCAGAAAAATGTCGATTCGGCTAGATTCGGGCTCAAGTCGTCAATGACGCCTGCCGACGCTGTCGCACTTCGCAGCATCAGCGAACTGCTGTCCCTGTCAAATCTCTGAGTGCTGAACCTGTCTCTCTCCTGCCTTCCGTGGTTTCGTTGTGAATCGATTGTCGCAGAGTCTGCAACTCCGACGGCCGTTCTCAACCTTACTCACTCGCCTCCCTGGTGTACTTGCTTACGTCAAAGGAACCAAGAATGTCATTCCTCAAAATGCCGTGTACGCGCTTCGTCGCATGGTCGTTAACGATTGCGCTGGTTGCCCATGGACCGATGTTGTCGGCCGAACAGCGTGCGTCGGGCACGCAAAGCGAACAGACACCCTCGCACGAATCCGTCATGCAGGATGTGAAACTGCAGGCGGAGGGAACTTTGACGGCTCGCGTTGTTGACTTGCAGGGCAATCCTGTTGTCGGTGAGCACGTTTCAGTCATGTTCCGGGGCAAAGAAATTGCCGCCGTGGTTAGTGACGAGGACGGCTTTGCGACTGCCAGCGGCCTGCGTCCAGGTCTGCACGCCATTGTCACTCCCACAGGCACGACTGCGTGTCGTCTGTGGAATGCTGACACAGCACCGCCAACGGCGACTTCGGTACCAGCAGTTGTGTCAGATGCGGAAATTATTCGCGGCCAGTTAGGTGCATTCAACCTGCCGATGTTCGTCGTTCTGGCTGGGGCGGTTGCCGCAGGCGTCGTTGCTTTCGATGCAAACAATACAGCGAATGATGCGCAGGATGAGGTGGACGCACTGAACGTCCGCGTGCAGGCACTAGAGACAGCAAGCCCGTAAGTCCTCGCTACACCAGCCCGCGCTTCTTGCGAATCGCCCATTCGCTCGCCATCAACAGCACCAGCAGCAGCAGGACAAACCAGTTGTCCCACAGACTCATGCGTTCTTGGCGAGTCAATGCGACTCCGGGCAGGCCGTCTTTGGCCCATTGTTTGATTCGGGCAAGGAACGCATCCGGCGTAAAGAATTCTCCACCGCTGGAGTGTGAAATCTCACGCAGCAGCGAAAAATCTGACGACGGATCATCAAGTTCCGGATCACGCGCGTTGACATGAAAACGTGTTGTCGCGATCCCGGCAATCGGTTGTGCGTCTTTGCTCGCCTTGATGCGAACCCAGTAGTCGCCGGCATCCAGTGTCTGAGTGAAATCAGCCAAACTCATTCCGACACCGGCCCTTGGCGTGAGCGGAATACTGGTTCCTTTCGGATCGGTGACGGACAATTCAAACGTCACATCGGCCAGCGGACGCCCTTCCGAATCACGCGCTCCGAACGAAAGTTCCGTCGGTTGCCCCGGCGTCAGATCACGCGGATTTGCCAGCACCCAGACGGGTTGCTCGTCGTCTGTCTCTTTCCGCGTAAGCCAGAAAATTGTCTGTCGCCAGAACCGCGTATGTTCCTCGGAATAGCCCTGCATCGACCATTGCCATGTCGTGTCTCCTGCGAACACCAGTACCCGCGACGCCCCGACGGTTTGCCCGATCAGAAGCGGATGACCAGAGTCCGAAACAGCCAGTATCTGCGCCAGCGACGCCTGACGCGGCACCAGCAGATTCGCTCCTGACAGTGGCGGGAGCTGATCCCAGCGACTGCGATTTTGATCCGGAGCCGCGATCTGCATGACGTAATGTCCCAGACCGTCCCGCGATGGCAGCATTTTTTGTGGCTCTGTGAGCTGCTGATTCTCGGCAGGCAGTTCAATCGGAAACAACGGAGCCAGAACAGTTTTTCCGTAGCCGCCCTTACCAAAACTCTCCCGCCCGCCTGTCATCATCAGACCCGCGCCACGATCGCAGCAGATGGCGATTTCCTGAATCTGCTGAGCCGTGAAGGCATCTGCCGGGACATCGCCAATAATGAATCCGTCATAGTTGCCTGGCACAAAGAATCGCACGGGGATTTTGTTGCGATCACGAAACACACCCGATCGAATTGGATGATAGTCAAGCTGTATGCGACTGCTGTCGTTGATCTGCTTCAGCCATTTTTGTTCTGATCTGATGATGTCAAAATACGCGACGCGAATGCCTCCTCGTCGCACTCGGATGATGGTCTCAACACGATTGTTCGTCTTCCGAACTTCACCCGGAAGCGGTTCTGCTTCGACGACAAGTTTCAGATCACCGAACTGTTCTGGCGCGATCTGCAGCTGGAGGAACGATTCTTCTGATGCCGTCTGTGGCGTGTGCATGGCGATCGGACGTGTTTCCTCCGTCACAAGCACGGGCACCATTTCACCGCTTTCACCGTCCTGCCTGCCAGTCCGATTTTCCAGCAGCACACGAACTCGAATGGGCTGCCCCTGCGCTCCGTTCGCGCGGAGTTTGACTCGGATCGGCAGCACGTTGCCCTGAAACACGTCCCGCGACAGATCCAGTTCATCCAGTGCCAGATCCAGCGATGCGGCGGACGCTTCTGTGCTCCCGAATCCGACTGAATAGATCGGACGCTGCAGCTTGCCGTACAAGCGGGCGGCTTGAGTCGGATCAACATCCAGCGCGCCGGAAGCTGCCTGACGTCCATCGCCCAGATAGATTACAGCTGGAACGCGATCTTTTCCCATTTCTTCAGACAGCAGTTCCAGGACTTTACCGTTGGCCGTCATGGTCCCGTCAGCGGTTTCGCCAGGGGTTTGAACTGTTTGCAGCGAGTCCGAAAAATTGCGAAAACGAATTTCGGATTTTTTGCCGATGGCCTTTAAATCTGACGCTGCAGCTTCGAGAATTCTGAGCAGTGCCTGACGCCGCGTTCCGCCGCCGGGGATATCTTCTGTCTGCATACTGCGACTGGCATCAGTCAGGATGTACAGAATGGAATCTGATTGATCCTGGCTTTCAAAAACTACCAATGGCCGCAACAGCAACAGGCACAACACGACCACGATTGCCAGTCGCAGCGTAATCAGAATTCTGCGCCATCCGGTTGGCAGATGCCGGATACGTCGTGGGTATCCCAGCCACAACACCAACAGCATTGCCACACAGGCAATGAGCGTCAGCGTCCATGACCAGACTGGCTCGAAGTGAACGGACATAGGAAGACGTCAAATCCCGGTTGGCGATCGGCGATGGAAGACAAAATTCCGCTGGAGTACAGCATAACAGACTGGCGAGCGGCTTGCGTCAGCTTGCCGGTACATCGCGATTCCCGCGATTTGATTTGTAGATTGGACATTCTTGTCCGTCGTTCGATCAAACGACATTGCCGAAGCCATCGTTCCCTTGCCGTGTGTGTACTCATGGAATGGGACGCGATTTTGTGACGTCTCGTACAAGTAATGTCCAGGGTACACGGATTTCCGTCAACTTGACGTAGGAATTCTTTCGCCGAACGGTAGAATCGCCGGCCCTGCGTTGCGTTTTTCCTCTCTAACAACTGACTGTGAGCCCACTCGCATGCGATTCGGTCACTGCATAAAGCTGTATGTTCTGGTACTTACATTTTCCGTTCTGGCCTGTGTCGGTCAGGGACTGGCTGTGGCTGATCAGCCGAAAGACCTTGCCTGCGCGCTGACTCCGCTGGCATCGGCATTGTCAGGCCGGATGCCGCAGTTTGAAATTACCGGGCATGTGGCCGTCCCGATCGATGGCAGCACTCTGCCCATTGATGTGCGGATGGTGCGTTATGATGAAGAGTCGTTTGACCTCTCGTTGACTAATGCGGATTTCGCAGTTGAAATCCGACGCCGCGCCAATGTGACTGCGATGGCGCTGCCAAAGCATGACCGTGTTTTCATCGGACATGGCACAGTCGATGCAACTGACAGTCTTAAGCCGATGGCAATCGCTGACCGGTTGATCTCAAAAAGTTCAAGCCTCGGGACAGTTTCCTTCGGCTTGAATCTGCTTGCCGCTGGCAACATCGAGGCAACTCTGCGTGGTCTGCTGGCCAATGCCAATTTCATTCATGATCCGAGCAAAGGCTGCTGGAAATCCGGCGACGCCACCGTCACCTGTCCGAAAGACCAAATCATCAGCGTGAGTACCAAAGACGTCACCGTATCGCTCGACACCAAAGCCGAAGTCGGTGCCGCTCCGTCCGCCGAAGAATGGCCCGGCATGAAAGTGACCGAACTGCCTCGCGCAGAACTGGAAAGAACTCTGCTGTGTGGCGTGCGTCGTGCGACTGAAGTGCTGCAGCCTGGCAACGAACTGACGAAACCCTCGCAGTCGCCGCGCTTGACCGAGAACGGTCGTCTGACATGGATCGACGGCCAGCGCGTTGCGACATTGTGGGGAACTCCGGAAGAAATCGGTACAGCTCATGGAAAACTGCTGCCGGAAGAATCACGTCGCTGCATTGAATCAGTGCTGTATAGTTTTGGTACGGCCAACACCGTTCGCACCGGACGCTGGTTCCGACATGATCTGGAAGCCGCATATGGCCGATTGTCACCGCACATTCCGGAACGCCATAAACGTGAAACACAAGCACTCGCCGTGTCGCTGGGCATGGAACCCGAAATTGTTCAGGTTCTGAATGTGTTCCCGGAACTGTTTCATTGTTCGGGCTTTGCAGTGTTCGGCACGGCCACAAAAAATGGCAAGCTGTACCACGGTCGCGTACTGGATTACATGACAACCATCGGCCTGCAGGATTCTGCGACGACGTTTGTTGTGCGCGCAGAGGGACAGATTCCGTTTGCCAACGTGGGTTATGCCGGTTTCATAGGCAGTGTGAGCGGCATGAATGCGGAAGGAATCTCTCTGGGCGAAATGGGTGGCAAAGGTGAAGGACAATGGGACGGAGCGCCCATGGCAACGCTCATGCGCCGCGCGATGGAAGAGTGCGATACGCTGAAGGAAGTTCAGGAACTCTGGACCAACAGTCCCCGGACCTGCGAATACTATTACGTGTTCGCGGACGGCAAGACCAACGAGGCAGTTGGTGTCGCAGCGACGCCGGAATCGATTGAGTTCATTCAACCTGGTCAGACGCACGAACTGCTTGGCGAAGGCATTAAGGACGCTGTCGTGTTATCGGCTGGCAGTCGTCTGGACGAACTGCGACGCCGTGTGACCGACAAGCATGGCCAGATCGACAGCGAAGTCGGTCAGTGGCTGATGAGTCGCCCTGTGGCGATGAGTTCCAACCTGCACAATGTGCTTTTCGTGCCTGCCGATGGTGTCCTTTATGTTGCGAATGCCAGCCACCACAAACCAGCGGCCGAAATGCCGTATGTGAAGATTGATCTGAAGAGAATGCTGGATGATATTTCCGGGAAACCGAGTGTGGCACAGACTCCGTAGCGCCGTTCCACTGACAATGAGGGCTGAATGCTCAACACGTTTGATGTCGCGATGTGTGCTGCTCGGGAAGCGGGCGGTATTCTGTCACACTTTTTCGACGAAGGATTCTCCGTTCGCCTGAAAGGAGTGTCCGATCTGGTGACGGATGCGGACGTTTCGGCCGAACGTCGCATCGCAGCCGTCATTCGCGAAGCGTTTCCGGATCACGCAATTCTGGGTGAAGAAGAAAACGCCGGTGACATCAACGCCGAGCATCTGTGGGTGGTCGATCCACTGGATGGAACAACCAACTTCGCTCATCATATTCCGCACTTTGCCGTGTCGATTGCCTATCTCCATCACGGCAAGGCGGAATGTGGCGTGATCCTGAATCCGATCCGCGATGACTTGTATGTGGCTCGACGTGGTCACGGTGCGACGCATAACGGAAAACCGATTCGTGTCGGTAACCAGCAGAATCTCAGCGAAGTGCTGGTTGGGATCGGTTTCGCCTACGATCGCGGGGCAATGATGGAGGCCACGCTGGCTGCGGTCGGTGACTGTTTCCGGCAACAGATTCACGGCGTGCGACGATTTGGCACAGCATCTCTAGACCTAGCGCATGTGGCCTCAGGTCTGTACGGTGCGTACTTCGAATATCAGCTTTCGCCCTGGGACTTTGCCGCAGGGCAGTTGCTTGTGGAAGAAGCGGGTGGCGTCGTCACAACCTGTGACGGCCAATCCCCACCGATCAAAAAAACAACGCTGCTGGCATCCAATGGGCTGCTGCACGATCAACTGCTGCCCATTGTGCGTCAGCACATGCTTCCATCGTAAGTTCGGTTCCATGTTCAAAGTTGTATTTGCTGCCGTAACGTTTCTTGTCGCTGCCGCTGTATTGGTCATGGTAATCCTAAAGACTGCCAATCCGGAACCGACACATGATGCTGTGAAGAACAAGTCTTCGGAGAAGTTCGCGTCATCGGAACCAGCGACTCGAATCTTAGCGACACAGGCCACCGCCATTGCTGATCAGCCTGCTCTGACGACGGACGATCCGCGCGTCGCAGACATGCAATGGTTGCCCGGCGGACGATTTGAAATGGGGGCCTTGAACACCGTGCCCGACGAATTTCCGCCGCACCTTGTTGCGCTGGATGGATTCTGGATGGACACGACCGAAGTCACAAATCAACAGTTCAAAGAATTCGTGGATGCCACCGGCTATCTGACCACGGCCGAACGACCACCGGAACTGCGGAGCATTCAGCCGGATTCGCAACTGGCAAATGTGCAGATTCTGCCGGAACTGAATAAGCCGGGTTCCATCTGCAGTCTTCAGCTTTCCAGCCGGGATGACATCGATCCTCAAAAAGGAGCCTACAGTTGGTGGCAGTACGTGCCGGGTGCAGACTGGATGCATCCCGAAGGAGCGGAGTCCACGATCGAAGATCGAATGGATCACCCGGTCGTTCATGTAAGTTGGCTGGATGCAAAGGCGTACTGCGACTGGGCTGGCAAAAAACTTCCCACTGAAGCCCAGTGGGAATTTGCGGCTCGTGGAAAACGCAGTGGTGCAATCTATCCATGGGGCGACGACCTGAACCCTGACGGAAAATGGCGGCACAACATCTGGCAGGGCGAGTTTCCGATCCAGGATACCGGGGAGGATGGCTTCACGCGCACGGCATCGGTGAAGAGTTTTCCCGCGAACGATTTTGGTCTGTACGAGATCACCGGCAACGTCTGGGAATGGTGTGCCGATTACTATCAACCGGAATACTACGCCGTCAGCCCATCGAGGAATCCCCCCGGCCCTGATTCCAGTTATGACCCACAGGACCCCGGCATCATCAAACGCGTCCAGCGAGGCGGCTCGTTCATGTGCAGCGATCAATACTGTGTCGGATATCGCGTGAGCGCCCGCATGAAGGGCGAAGAAGACACCGGCGCATTTCACACGGGATTCCGCTGCATCGTGACACCGGACATGCTGCAGAAAATGTGACGTATCATGCCGGATCGCTTTTAATCGCCCACTTACACGACGTTTGAAAGACGTAACGATCGTTTGCAATCGCATCGTCAAGGCGTTATCAATTCGGTTCTGATCAAGTATCAGCTGGTTTAGAAATAAGGTGTCTGAGTTCCAGACACCTTTTTCTGCCAATTCGGGACAGTCGAACTCTACTTATCTAGGACGATTGCGATGCTTCAATCCCGCCGCAGATTTTTGGCAGATAGCACGGCTGCTCTCGGTACCGCAACAGCACTGACGATGGGGCAGACAGCCTTCGGGACTAACAGTGCCAGGCGCCGGCTCAGAATCGCCGCGCTGACCACGATCTATCATAAATATTCCCATTCAGAACATATCATAGACCGATTTCTGGAAGGTTATGGCTGGGAGAATGGACATCATCGTCCCGAGATGGACGTCGTCTCGCTGTACGTTGAACAGGTGGGAGCAAATGATCTCAGCCGTGAACGAGCGTCGCGGCATCCGAGCCTGAAAATTTACCCCACGATTGCGGAAGCACTCACTCAGGGAGGCACCAGTCTGGAGGTTGATGGAGTTCTTCTGATCGGCGAGCACGGAAACTATCCCCATAACGAAAAGGGGCAGCATCTATATCCTCGGTACGAGTACTTCAAGCAGGTTGTGGATGTCTACCGCAGTACTGGCCGGACGGCACCGCTGTTCAACGACAAGCATCTGTCGTGGAACTGGGATTATGCCAAAGAAATGGTGGAGACATCTAAAAGCATGAATTTTGGCCTGATGGCGGGTTCGTCATTACCGGTGACCTGGCGGCAACCGTCCGTGGATCTGCCGCTGGGTGCCGAAGTGAAGGAAGCGGTCGGGATCTGGGGCGGCGGAATTGATGGCGGCGATATTCATGTCATCGAAGCACTGCAGTCGATTGTGGAACGCCGTCGGGGCGGTGAATCCGGAATTGTGGCTGTGGAAGCATTTCGCGGTGAACGATTTTGGAATGCATTCGAAGCCGGTTCATGGCAGGCCGGTGGGTGGGATCCTGAACTGCTGGAAGCCAGTCTTTCCCGCAGCAACCAGCTCAATCCGGCTCGTCCCACTTACAGCGACGTCCTGCCAACTACAGAGGATCTGAAACGACTGGCTGGCGGATCCTATGCGTATCGTTTTGAGTATGCCGACGGTCTGAAGGTCAGTATCGTGCAGTTTCAGGCCGGTCCGGATCAGCAGGGTGGTGGGGTTGTGGGTGACTGCAATATGGCAGCTCGTCTGCACGACGGCGAAATTTTTTCCGTCCAGTTCTACCTGCCTTATTATTCGATGCGGAACTTCTTCAGTCCGCAGGTGCATCATATCGAAACTTTGTTTCAGACCGGCAAATCTCCGTATCCCATCGAACGGACTCTGCTGACAACCGGCATGACAGCAGCCGGGATCGAATCTCTGTTTCAGGACCAGAAACGCCTAGAAACTCCGCATCTGGCGGCCGTGAAGTACCAACCCACAACTGAATCCACATTCCGGAGAACCTGATGCAGACACGACGCAGATTTCTGGGCACTGCCGCCGGTACAACACTGGCCGGTCTGACCGGCGCGGGGTTGTGGGCCAGGTCCGCAGCAGGCGGTCCGTCTGATAAGGCGGCGCGGCCGATTCGCATCGCCATTGTTACCACCGTGTGGACGTATCAGTCACATGCACAGCACATGGGCGATCGCTTTCTGATCGGATATCCGCGGCACGGTCGCTGGCATCGGCCACCGATTCAGGTCGTCTCTCTGTACGTGGATCAAAAACCGGAGGGTGATCTGAGCGCACAGCGAGCTGCTGACCACGGGTTCACTGTTTACCCGTCGATTGCCGAGGCCCTCCGCTGTGGCAGCAGCAAACTGGCTGTCGATGGCGTCGTGATTATTGCGGAACATGGCAAGTACCCGATCAACGAGAAAGGACAGGTGCTGTACCCACGTTTTGAATTCTTTCAGGAGGCGGTCAAAGTCTTTGAGCAGGATGGTCGCGCTGTCCCTGTCTTCAATGATAAACATCTTTCGTACAGCTGGCAGAAAGCGCAGCAGATGGTTGAGGATTCACAGCGGCTTGATTTTCCATTTCTAGCCGGTTCCTCATTGCCGGTGACATGGAGGCTGCCTGCAGTGGAAGTGCCGTGGGGTGCGGAACTCGACGAAGCGTTGATGGTGGGAGTGGGTGGGTCGGACCCGATGGACTACCATGCACTGGAAGCCATGCAGTGCATGGTAGAACGGCGAAAAGGCGGTGAGACGGGAATCCGTTCCGTCCAACTGCTGCAGGGAGACGCTGTCTGGAAGGCAGGCAATGACGGCCTGTGGTCTCGTCGTCTGCTGGAAGCCGCATTTGCCCGCAGTGATTCCATGCAGGGGTTGTCAGACCTGGACTCACGCCCCCAGGATCTTGCGAATAACGGAGAATTGCCAAAGCTGGTCAAAGATCCCGTGGCCTACCTGATTGAACGAAACGATGGTCTGCGGACGACACTGCTGATGCTGAACGGCGCGGTTCAGGACTACACCTTTGCCACGCGGATGAAGAGCGGCGAGCTGCTATCGACTCAGTTTTTTCTGCCGCCAACCCCCAATGTGACCTATTCGGCCTGCCTAGTGGCGCAGATCGAACGCATGTTGGTGACTGGTAGGGCACCGTATCCTGTCCAGCGAACTCAAACGGCTTGTGCCGTTCTGGACCGGTGCCTAGATTCCAAAGTCTCCGGCAATATTCGTCTGGAGACTCCCGAACTGAATATCGCCTATCTGGCACCGAAGGAATCGCTGTTCGGCGGCTGAGTTCGGACAATTCATAGTCACGCGGTATCCAGCCCCGGCATCTTGGCCAAACTTTGATGTGTCGCGATTCATGTCGTTACTACCCAAAGCAGCTCATCTATTCCCTGGCCACCGAATAGCCGATCCAATACGTGGATGCCCCGTAAGACGTCGTTGCCTGCATTTCCAAAAATCCGGTTTCTGCCTTCACCTCCATCAAGGTAATCATCTCCACGTCGTCCGAAAAGTCGATCGCGGCCAGCCTCTCCGAAGATCCGATCTGCAGCAGCTCCGCCAATGAGGACATCGGAACCAGCTCCACCGTAGATTTCGCTCGTTACATCCACGCCATTCAACGAAACGAAATCGTTACCGTCGCCAGCGTCAACGATGATGTTCATAACCTGCGACCGGGAGAAATCGCCCAGCCTTCGATGATTTACCGTGACGCTCAAAGTTCCGGCTCCCTGGTGAATTCGAATGGTATCCGCTCGCGATGTGCCGTTCACGAAGAGTTCGCCATTGATCAGTTTTGCCGTCGCTGTTCCGACGTCTTTTTTCAAAAAACTGGCCGCGACATAATTGCCGAGACGTTTCCCGGATTGAAGGCCAGCGGTGTTATCAAAGTTGAAATGAATACCAGCGTAGATGCGACTGATCCCGGATTCGTCTGCTGCCTGGGTAAAGCTGGTGAAACTTCGATCTGCAATGCCGCTCGTCTCCGATGGAACAACGAAGCGTATCTTATCGGTTTTGAAGAAGGCTTTAAGTACCGCTGCGCCTGCGCCACTGAATGTGCTGTGCCCGGACGTGTAGGTGGGAAATGGCGGTGTGACCAGCAGAGGAGTCCAACCGGCGATCGCCACTGTTTTTGAATTATTGTCCGTGTCCGCCTGCTGAATGGCAGTAACGGGCCGCCACATATCAAATTCGTACTTTGCATCCCAGGAGACAATCGCAGCATCCGCCAGTGCAATGTTTAACAATGCAAACAGTCTGGCATTTTCCTCCAGTGAAGTGTGCCTGTTCTCAGCAACCGTCTGAGCAATCACATTCCAATGTCCAGGTGGCGTCGATGTCCCTGGTCCGTTCGCCCAGAACTGCGCAATAGCGGTCTGATCGGTCGTTCGAGTCGTACTTGTCGCTGATCCAATCTGCTTTACCTGATTAAAGTCGGTCGCATACTTCTCGCTGGTCACAAGTGGAGGGGCACCCGGTTGAAATTGAGTTCCACTTGTGATCGTCCATGGCTGCACATTCCCCCACTGCGGCAACAATGGGCTGGCAAATGCCGGTGGAGTTGGTTGCCAATCGCCTGGATTGGTCCCTGGAGTCCAGGTGACTGTCGTGTCGGATCCGTCAGTCGCCCTCTGAGCGAGAATAAGAGCAGCAACCGCCTTGCCAGCATTGATTCCATCAGTCTCGGCACGTCCGTCCTGAATCTCCGCAAGGGAAGACATACGCCTAGCGTCGAAAGCTGTCTTCTGGGCAGGGAAGAGCACCACCAGGGTTTCATAAGCGGCCGACACAACCGCAGCTTCTTTTGAAGCTCGGGGATGAACATCCACCATCGTCAGGTACGGAGCGTATTCGCGGTCGATCGAATTAACGGCGTCGTAGATTGCGGTATGGACAATCGCCATATCGCGAGACGCCTTCGGAGGTGCCGTTTTATCGACCCGCACAGCATCTAGGAGAACGTCGTTCCACTGAAGCACTACATCCGCAGTCAGGAGTTGGCGCTCCTCTAGGCACTCGGAGGCCGGAGTTAGGCCAAAAGAAGAGCATGCCTTTCGGTGGCGGCGACCTGAGTTTTCCAAAATTCGCTCGAGTGGTGATCTCAACATTGTTTTAATCCCTGCGTTGTTTCACGGATACTGTAGTTTTCGGCGGTACGGGCGCTGTTAGCGACGATGAGTTCGGCGAGCAGGCCAAGTGACAGCGCCTGGCCGCCAAGGAGCGAGGCCGCGATTGAGTAGGCCAGCAGCGGACGGTTGCCGATCGGTATGGCTGGTCTGATGAAGCCGGTCTGCATTGCCATCCAGAGCACGCTCAGATATCCAAGACCAAGCAATCCCAGTACGAAAAATGCCAGCCCGACAGTTCCAAGGGCGTGCGATGGACGACGACCGAAACCTGTCAGAAACGTGACGGTCAGCAGGTCAAGCAGTCCGCGAATAAAACGTCGCACGCCGTACTTGGAATGACCATGCTGCCGAGGACGATGATTGACGGAAACTTCCGCGACCTTAAACCCTCGTGCATGAGCCAGTACAGGAATGAAGCGATGTAATTCGCCATAAATCTGAATTTCACGCACGACGTCGGTTCGAAATAACTTCAATCCACAATTGTGATCGTGCAGCTTCAGGCCGGTCATTGCACCGACCATCCAATTGAAGACTTTGCTGGGATACACCTTGTGCCACGGATCAAGACGAAGCTCCTTCCATCCGTTCACCACATCGTAGCCGTCATCGATCTGCATGAGCAGTGCTGGAAATTCCGCAGGGTCATCCTGCAGATCAGCATCCAGCATCAGAATGAGTTCCCCGGTGGCAATCTTCATACCAGCTGTCAGCGCAGCTGCTTTGCCAAAGTTACGTCGCAGTCGAATTCCGAAAACGGGTGCAGCATTTGGAGTGGTCAACTGAGATAACTCCGAGATGACACGCCATGATTCGTCCGTAGAACCGTCGTCCACCAAAATCACTTCGAACTTCGTCACCGCGCTGCCAATACCGGCGTTAAGCTCATCAATGAGCTGAACGAGACTCTCCTGTTCATTGAAGATCGGCACTACGACCGAGAGCGTTGTTTCCTGCCGGAAGTTTTGAGTCACTATGCCGGTTCCGGCATCAATTCAATATGGCCGTCACAGTGTTTGCACACGACTTTGTTGCCGATGTACTTCATCGCCGCACGAAGTTCATTCTTACAGTGTGGGCACTGAGCGTAGAAGGCCTTGATGACGACCGTCGGCGCGTAATTGAACGGTTTACTGCAGTGTTTGCACTGCACCTTCATGTTGCGGTACTTCGTATGAATGCGCAGTTCTTCACCGCAACCGGGGCAACTGACATAATGACCTCTTGGCGATGCGGCGGCAATCACGGCAAGCTCCGGCAGGGGTACAAACAAAGGGATCTCGACGCTGTCTTCCGACAATTCCAAATTCAACAGCGCGCGACAGGAGCGACAATGGATTACGCGTGACGGCATGTGATCACCACATTGAGGACAGGGACCTCCTGGCCATGCACCATTCATCGGAACCGCCTTACACAAAATGCCTTCGTGGTGGTCGGCTAAACTCCCCGACCCTGACTGACTTTCCGCATTCTAACCTACTGGTGGTACCCTTGTCATTGACAGACTCACAGAATTTGACAGCAACCGCAGAGAAGATTGTAGACCCTGCTCAACGAAGGAAGGCACTCGCTCCGACCCGGTCCTCACCAACCCGAAGCGTCAGCGAGGCGTTTTCCGGTGAAAAGTGAAATGCCAGGACCCCTCGCTGACGCCTCGAGTTCGTTCCAAATCCACAATTCCACTCATTCGTTTCCCCGTTCATTCGTCTATGTCGAACCTCGCCTTAATCGCCATCAGATGTCGAAATGTTCGCAGATACAAATGACCATTCGCAACTGCCGGTGTCGCATGGCAATCATCCCCAAGCGCGGTGCGTCCGAGTTCTTCGAAATGATCGCCAGCGCGAATCACGACCACCTCTCCGCTTTCTGTTACGCAATAGATGCGATCACGAATGCAGATCGGTGATCCGCTGAAGCCGCCATCGATTCTCTGCGACCAGATTTCTTTGCCCGTTGGAAGTTCCAGACAGACCAGAATCCCTTTGTCGCCCCACAGAAACAACATGCCGTTTTGAACGATCGGGGACGGCACATACGGCAGTGTTGTTTTGCGTTCAAACACAATTCTTGACTCATCGCTCACCGCTGGATCGGACTGCACTGCCGCAAGGTATTTCCCGGTCCCGCCTCCGCCACTCGTTGCGAAAATTAAACCGTTCGATTCGACCGGTGACCCCACTGTTCTGCTCGGGAGTTTTTGTGTTTGCCAGGTGAGTTTTCCAGTCAGCAGATCAACGCCCGTGATACCATTCGATTCGCTGAGATAAATAATCTGGTACACGTGATGACCGTTCGAAACAATGAACGGTGTTGCATACGACGTCGTACCAGGCAGTCGCTCCAATTGCCAGGCCGGTTCCCCCGTCTCTGCATGCAGAGCGATCAGAGAACTGGGGCCGACCTGATCGTTCGGAATGATCAACAGGCCATCTTGCAGAATCGGCGATGCGCCAAGACCATGTTCGCTGTTGTACGCCCCAAGTTCGCGCCGCCATTTTTCTTCACCATTGAAATCCCACGCTGCGACTAGGAGCCGCGCGTCGTCTGCAAATAAAACGTAGACACGATCGCCGTCCGTGGCAGGAGTACTGGATGCCCAGCTGTTTTTCTGGTGCTTTTTGCTTTCATTGAGTTTGATCGACGCTTGCCAGTGTACTTCTCCAGAATCGGCGTCGAGACAATGTACAAAGCGTTCACCGCCGCCTTCCGTGGCAGACGTCACGAACAGCATTTTCTCCCAGACAATCGGCGATGAATGCCCAACGTGCGGCAATTCGATTTTCCATGCATAATCGTCGTCCTTCCAGTTGGAAGGAATGCCCTTCAAATCGCTGACTCCAGCCCCATTTTCACCTCGAAAACGAGGCCAGTTCTGTGCTTGTGCAGAATCCAAGCTACTGAGCACACAGGCAACGAACAGTAAAGGCAGCCGACGCATGGAATCGCCTCGTAGAAAAGCTCAGGAACTCAACCATTGCTAAGCACAGTAAGTATTCTGCCGTTCGGATGCAACGTTCCGCCGATTGTCTGCCCTTTCTGCATCGTATTCGCCGCTCAGTGGAAAATGTTCCTCCTGTTGTCCACACTGATAGTCTGGGATACCTTATAAATCACCGAGACAGGCTCGGGAGCAAAGAACGTCATTAAAATAAGACCCTGAAACTCAAATACGATGTCAGACCAACACGTCTCCGTACTGTCCGCCGCCGAAATCGCCTTCCTGCTC
The DNA here is from genome assembly GCA_947476295.1 of Planctomycetaceae bacterium. Lineage (GTDB taxonomy): Bacteria > Planctomycetota > Planctomycetia > Planctomycetales > Planctomycetaceae > SXXK01. The sequence continues at coordinate 16,251 of CANJQC010000104.1, forward strand.
ACATGGGACGGTGCAATCTGGAGAGACGTCGTTCGCCTGCGACACGGCCAGGTGACTACGATCGGCAGGTCCGCCACGAATCGCATCGTCCTGCAGGATGATGCGTGCAGCAGGAATCACTGCGAAGTATTCTGCTCCGGCGGCGAATGGCATGTGCGTGATCTGGGAAGTCGCAACGGGACGAACATCAACGGACACCGCGTGAGTGGCGACACGGCGATTGAATCCGGAGACGTCATCGGCATCGGCGACTGTCGTCTGGCATTCACGACCAATCTGGAATCGGCTCAGTTTTCTCCTCCAGATGTCGCAACCCCCGGAGACCACGTGACATCCGCCACGCAGACGGCTGTCAGCACGGTTCCGGAACCCAGCATCCTGCATCGCACGGCGATGCCCGCGTTTCTGACTGCCGGCAATGGAGAACGCCCCGACGCAAACTACGCTTTGGAACTTGCCAAACTCTATCGGCTTGGTCTGGAAATGGGCACCGCGCGAACGCGCCAGCAGTTGACAGAAGTAGTGCTCGCCAATCTTGCCCGAGAGACCGTTGCAAGCATCTCAGCGATCCTGCTTGCCGGACCGGACGCATCGCGGCAACCGGCGCCGGCAGACTTACAGGTTGTTGCATATGACAGCCGCAGAGATCTGCCCTATCGCCGAGTTTCCGACAATCTGTCGCGAGTCGTATTATCGAAGCGCGAAGCCATTCTGGCTCGCGACGTGGGCGATGACAATCAGTTGTCATTCTTTGACAGTCTGGGTGAAATGAAAGCACTCAGCGTCATCTGCGCGCCGATCATTGCCCCCGATCGCGTCCTCGGGCTCATCCATTTGTACTCTACCAATCCCGATAATCCCCTCGACAAACACGATCTGGAATTCACACTGGCCGTCTCGAATCAACTGGCAGTGTCGCTCATGCAGCTGCAGGAGCGTGATTCGCTTCAAACCGGACTCGCGCAGGCCCGCAACGAGAACCGCACACTGCGAGCCCAGTTGACTGAAGAACAGTCACTGATCGGCGAGACGTCCAGCGTCGTCGATCTGCGTGAACGTCTGGCGCTGATTGCGGAGACCGATGCAAGTGTCCTCATTCGCGGTGAAAGCGGCTGCGGAAAGGAACTCATCGCCCGCAGTATCCATCGTCAGAGTCCGCGCTGCGACGGCCCGTTCGTCTGCGTCAATTGTGCTGCGCTGAATGAAAGTCTGCTCGAGAGTGAACTTTTCGGCCACGAAAAGGGAGCCTTCACCGGAGCGGTTGAACGCAAAATCGGACGTTTTGAGCAAGCGGACGGCGGAACTCTGTTTCTGGATGAAGTCGGTGAAATGAGTCCCTCGATACAGGCAAAGTTCCTTCGCGTTCTCGAGGGCTGTGCCTTTGAACGTCTGGGTGGTCGCAAACCGATTCAGGTGAATGTGCGAATCGTTGCAGCAACCAATCGTGATCTTGAAGAAGCTGTGGAAGACGGTGATTTCCGAAAGGATCTTTACTTCCGGCTGCAGGTGGCAGAAATCACGGCCAGTCCGCTGCGTGAACGGCGTGACGATATCGAGTTGTTGGCGAATGCCTTCCTGCAGAAATTCGTCCAGAAAACCGGTCGCATGATCAATGGGTTCACCGAAGACGCCATGGATCTGCTCAGGAACTACAACTGGCCGGGCAACGTGCGCGAGTTGCAGAATACGATCGAACGCACGGTGATTCTTTGCCGCAACGAATTGGTCCGAGCGGCCGATATTCAGCTTTCAAGTCTCGGCAGCCGCGTCTCAACGACCGCGGCGGATCGCTCCCCAACGGGCGAGTATCGTGAATTGTCCATGGCCGACGTCGAACAGGAGCATATCCTGGCGACGCTCGAACATACCGGCTGGAACAAGTCCAAAGCCTCGCAGATCCTTGGAATTGAACGTTCAACTCTTGACAGAAAACTCAAGCGCTACCATGTTCCAAAACCATTGACTGATTAATGACGGTTCGCCTGAGAAAGCGTTGTTGTACCTTTACTCTTGGCGCGGGCTTCGCCCGCAACACAATTGTGTGGTTGTATGCTGGTCTTGGCCGCACAGCAATACTCACGCCAGGCAGGTCCGCTCGGGCCATTTCTTTCAGCGAATCAAACGCCGCAAGAACCACAACGTGGCGGTGGTAGCCACGGCACGCAAGCTGGCCGTGATTGCATAGAGGATTCTGACGACTGGTGAACCGTACCGCTACGCACAGCCGGCCGCCACGGCTCAGAAACTGGCCTCGCTGCGAATCCGAATCCCATCAACGGACGAGTGGCTGCCAGAATCCCGGTCTCTCGACAGCGATCGATACAGAACCCATGGTCGTCTCTGCAATAAACCGCATGAGATTCACCGTCCGGATTTGAAACAACCAGGTCCTCAATTCCATCATCATTGAAATGTCCGAACGCCAGCCCCATTGATCCCTAGGCACGCCCCTGGAAATCAAGGTCGCAACCGTGAATGCCGGCCTCTTCCCGGAACGCCCCCTGTTGATTAATCCACAGCAGATTTGGATGCTGATCACTGGCGACATAAATATCTATCCATTGATCGCCGTTCCAGTCCAGTGCCGTTACACCAAGACCAGCGGATCGCTTTTGTGAGATTCCCGTGACTGCCGAAACATCCTGAAAGGCCGGCCGGCCATTTGAGGACTCCCCTGCTAAATTTCGAAACAACTTATCGGCCGTTGGTGGGAACAGTCCCGGAGTACAAAAGTCCGCATCCCCACCTTCCAGACGCGTACATTCGCGATGCTGGTAGTCGACATAATTCGTTACAAACAAATCAGGCCAGCCGTCGTTGTTTGCATCTCCAACGGCAATGCCGGCACCAGAGACGCTCTGCAGTCCTTTGACATGAGAACACTAATAAACCGTCCCTAGCCCTCCTGACTAAACAGACCAACGTTGGTGATCTCGGAGTCTTCTGCAACAAACAACACGTCCAATAAGCCATTGCGATCAAGATCTAGGACTGCGCAGCCACAACCTAATGATAGCTGACAATTCATAGCCAGCCGCACCGCGCGATCGATCCTCGAAACGGATCGCCCATTCTTCTGCCACGCTTGTCAGTGCTGCGTCCGGCCGTGCCACAACGTTGATCCGTTTCTGAGGAGTCTCAGAAACACCGCCACATCCGGTCAATGACAGGATCAACCCGGAAAGGGAAACCACGCACAAGGATTTCCGATTCATCTGTGCCCAAAAAAACCACGTCGGTTGCGAATCCATTCTCAAAGTGGGCCTTTGTAATCGTACCTGCGTCAACGTGTGATTTTCTTCGGGAGGCATGAAGATCAGGCCGGGTGTTCGAGGGATATTTCTTTCAGATCATTACGTAAATCATTGCCGCGCATAGACATAGATCTTTGCGGAATCTCGCTTACGCCTTGATTTCTAGCAGAATGAGATGGGTGAACCAGTGGGGCACTGCAGATTCTGGACACGAACTCAGTCGCAAGCTCAGCTCTAGTCCTAGCGAACGGTGGTCATCACCGGCAAAGTTCCCGTAAAAGCCACCTAACGGCCTGTTGAAACAGGCGGCATGCCGAACTGGTGCCTGAATACATGGATCCACGAAATGCCCGGCAGCGAAAGTTGGATCTTTAGACCGGTTCCATTTGGGCCGTGGTACCGGCGAACGCCCGGGGCCTGCGCGTGATCACGGCTCGCGACATCATTGTCAATGCGAATCTCACCGGTGGCAGCGGCGGCCTGAGCCTCAGTGCCAACCAGCAGGCGACGCCCACAAACGCTAATTTCGTTGGCGTGACGGTGCAATCCGGAGCTGTAGTGTCCGCAACGGGCGCCGTGACCGTCTCCGGCACGGGTGGCTCTGCCTCTGGCAGCGATAACTACGGCGTTAAGGTCAGAGACACGAATTCGAGTATTACCTCCGCATCTAACAACGTCACCGTCACCGGCCAGGGCGGTGGCTCTTCTGGCGCGGGCTCGAAACCCTCATCCTCGCTCTCTGCGGTTACCATGCCGCCCTCAAAAGAAGGCGCGGCCCCATTTGGACAGTTACAGGAAAATCTACGGGATTACAGGTGAATTTCAGACGCGATCGACTACAGTCAAGGTGTCACCCCCTGCATGGTGTGTA
>CANJQC010000105.1 GCA_947476295.1 Planctomycetaceae bacterium
GAGTTTCCCGAACACCCAGTCCGACGCTTGCTCCAGCGGTTCTCGCAATGCGTACAGCCCCATCCGCAGCAGCCACCAACGCGCTCCGCTGGCGGACGGAAGATGAACGTCCGGATCCGGATCGCTCTGGAAAATTTCGAAGATGCGAGGCAACGATCGCAGTGATGAACCGGCCATCATCACTAGGCGACGGACTTTGTCGATGACAGCGACGGGCGTTGAACCACCGACCGGTCTCACATCCCCTTGCTGATCGCCTTTTTTTTTGCCATCAGATTTGCCAATTCAGCGCGTGCCTGTACCTGTGTTTCCATTGTCGCCCCTCCCTGCAACGTTTCGACCACCTGCATCCACTTCACGCAGCGAAACAGATTTCACAATACCCCGACACCCCAACTTCCCTCAAAATGCCAACTTCGCTGCGGCCTGGGGTCTATGACGTGAATGATCAACTCTCTGTGTCCATCAGCCCGCTGCTTGATATCGGCACGCTGCAAATCGATCCAGCGGTCATTGCGGCGCCGGACAACGCTAACGGCCATGGGTTCGCGACCTATCAACCCGGTATGCATTCTCGGAATGCGTGGGGCGCCGGCTTCAACTTAGGGAATTACTACAAGGCTGGCGATTGGCAGAATGAATGACACGAAACCACGCGAACTGGCATTGAGAGATCCCCTGCGGATCACATTCACTTCGCCGGTGGTGTTGGCCGGGCCTGCGCGGGTTTCTTTTTTGGCCCCCCGGGATTGAAGGTTCGCTGAATTTCTTCCAGCGACGTTTTTCCTTCAGCCACCAGACGAATGGCATCTTTTTGCAACGTCGTCTGACCGTCTGCAATCATTTGCCTGCGGATCGCTTCTGGAGATGCACCGTGGGCAATCACTTCTTTCATGGTATCGGTCATTTCAAACATTTCAAATGCAGCGACGCGACCGTAATAGGGCACGCCGTCGCAATCGGCACACAGTTCTTCTATGGTCTGGGCCTTTGGGTCATCCGGCGGCGGCGGCAGGGGGGCTCGGTAGAGCACAGACGTTTCCGGTGGCAGTCCGAGTTGCTTAAGCAACTTCGGGTTCGGACGGAACGCCTGCTTGCAGTCATCACACAGTTTTCGAATCAGCTTCTGAGTCAAAATGCAGCGCAGATTCTTGATCACTTCATCGACCCCAACCCATTCGATCAGTTTTCGGATGGCTTCAGCCGGATTATTCGCAGGAATCTCAGCAACATACGACAGACGATTGGCGTACTGAAAAATCGTCTGCGTATCGTGCGGCGACTTAAGCGGATTCATGTAAAGCACGTCGGCTTCGCGGCGAATGATACGGTCGAATGAGATTTCCAGGTCGTGTCCCGGCTCCGGCGTGAAGTCGGCCACATTGATCAGTTCACGAACATTGAGATCGGCCAGATTGTAAACCGAATACAAGTACGGATCGATACAGTGCAACACGATCGTTGCTAACGTCGTGACGCCCGTATCCGGTGGTCCACACACCAGAATCACACCGCTCCGTTCTGCTGTATAGTGTCGAATTCGTGCCTTCAGATGGTCTGGAAATCCTATTTCCCGGGGCTTCTGACGCACGACTTTGCGGTTGTCAACTTTGATGCGAATTTTTTCCGCCGTGCCTCCGAGTGGGGTGGATTCCACAATCAGATGATATGGGATTTTTTCGTATTCGGTTTTCATGCCGCCGGATTGTGCGGTGCGACGTTCGTTAACATCAAGTCCCGAAAGCAGCTTGATCATCTGCACCATCGCAGATCCCTTCTGACCGGGAATTGCCGCTGCCGGATACGGAACGCCGTCGATCACAAACCGAATTGCAACGCGACCTTCGCGAGGTTCGAGAAGAATCGTATGAGCCCGCCGCGCGAGCGCATCGGAGATCATCTGCTTGACGGGAACCAGAGCGATCTGCACCAGTTTGGCGTTGGCTTTCAGATTGCATTCCCGATCAAACAACGGACCCTGAAACAGCACCTGCTCCACATCCGGTTCCTGATCCTGAAGAGCCACAGTTTTCTTCGGGTCCGGCTTCTTCGGATCATTTTTTTTCGGGCCAGCCATATTCACTTGTCCTTGTACAATTCAGCAATTCTTCAAAACCTGTTCACTGCGGCGGTCAATCATAGCCGCAGCCGAACCCACTTTTATACCGGGGCCGATGCCCAAAGGCACTCACTTTGTAACCCGAAACGCCAGCGAGGTGAGTTTGCCGTTCATGTCTACGCAGGATTCTGGCGGGAAGTTGGCTAAGCCTCCAGCGTCAACCGCCAAATTGCAGATTCAACAGCAGATTTCGGACGTCCGTGGCGTGCAATTCGTCACGTTCCACCCGTTTCGACGAACAAATAAACACCGGGCCGTCCTGTGACAGCCGATTTCTGTCAGGCAACCGCCCGTGACTTCCCCGCACAATTCTCGCATCCAAGCCAATCATGTCCATGTAGTAACGGAAGCCCAGCAGCTTGCGAGCAAGCCGGTGGGCGATTCGCAGTTTTGGAAATCGGATTGCGGGATCGACGAATAATTCGACCGGGTCATAGCCCGGCTTGCGATGAATATCGACCGTCCGGGCGTAATCGGGAGCCAGTCGATCGTCCTGCCAGAAGTAATACGTGAACCACGCATTTCGCTCACTGACGCATACCAATTCACCGCTGCGCTCGTGATCAATCCCTGCGGCACGCTGTGCTTCACGGTCGAGGACTTGTTCGACGCCGTTCAGTCGTTCCAGCAGCGACTGGACCTTCGATACTTCGCCGGCATGCTTGACATACACATGAGCCACCTGATGATCGGCCACGGCGAACGCTCTTGATGCGCCACAGTCGAGCGTCTCCCAGCCGAGTCGTTCCATGCGAACTGACAGATATCCTGCATCCCGCAGTGCGCGATTGATGTGAATCGGTTGATTGACTTCTGTAATCCCGTATTCAGACAACACGACTACGTCGGTGTCCGCTGCACGAGCCACATCGATCAGCTTGCCGGCCTCGCGATCTACCAGTCGAATGTCCTCGGCGATCTTCGGATCATCCGGCCCAAGGCGTTGCAGGTTGTAATCGAGATGCGGCAGGTAGACGAGCAGCATTGAAGGCTGCCAGCGGCGAAACACTTCGACGCTGGCGTCAGCGATCCATGCGGAACTTCTAATGTCAGCCGTCGGCCCCCAGAAGTTGAACAGCGGGAATCGTCCGAGTCGACTTTGCAGCTCGTCGCGGAATTTCGGCGGGTGACTGTAGATATCAGGAACCTTACGACCATCGGCCGGATACGACGGTCGCGGTGTGACTGACCATTGCACATCGGCGTACATGTTGTACCACCAGAACATCTTCGCCGTCGTGTGCGATGCGTCGCGATTCTTTGCCGTCTGAAAGACTCTTTCGCCCTGAATCAAATGATTCGACTGCTTCCAGAACATGACCTCCGCTAGGTCACGAAAGTACCATCCGTTAGCAACAATTCCATGCTGCGCCGGCATTAACCCCGTGAGCAACGTCGCCTGGACGGTGCAGGTGACCGCAGGCAGCACGGTTGTCATCGGCCGCGCAAATCCGGTCTCCAGCAACCGTCGAATGTTCGGTGTGTTCTCACCGATCATCTCGTGCGTCAATCCGACAACATTGATAACCACCAGTTGTCGAATACTGTTGCTGGAACTCATCAGTGAAAAATGACTTTCAGAAATACGGTTTGTGGAACCTTGGCTTTGCCGCGCTGGTTTCGCCACGCTCGGTCTCCTCAACGTCGCAAATTGCGAAGACCTGCTCGCCTGCGAAAGTCAATTCGTCGTCAATGAGCGGTCCGTCGTCGCCCTCTGATATCCGGGCAAGCTCGAGCAGTACAGCATGGCGTTCGTGGGGTGGCAATGTTGAGAACGCCTAGATCGATTCGATCGCAGTTTCACTCATTTATGATTCCTTTGTGTGAAATGCTCATTTTGGTTCTAGTTTGAGTCCAGACGATAACGGAAATGATGATGACGACTAACATTTAACATTACAAGAGGAGCGATGCGATGCTGGCATTGCCTAGGATTGTGGGAAGCATGCCTGTTCACGGAACATCTGACAACCGCATAGTTGAATTCAACAAAAATCGGGGGCAAGCCAAGCCTGTCCCCGACATCGCGAAATGCATGAGAAGACACGAAATCGCTTCCCGGCGCTATTTCACACAGCAACTTCCGGCCGTGCAACATGAACCAGTTGAGCAGCAACCTGCGTCACACGCGCAGTCGCCGCCCTTGTCGCAGGCACAGCCGAGGTCATTGCAAACGCAGTTTTCGCATTTGCAGTCGATGCAGCAGTCACACGACGCTGCAGATGCAGAAGTCTGACTGGTTCCCTGGATATGCATTGCAGCAAATGCCAAAGGAGCAACAAACAGACACACGACAAACGCACTGATGAACTTTTTCATCGAAGGAATCTCCACTGAATTTCACAAAAACAAGAGACACAAAGTCAACTGTTCCGGACAGTGGTTAATTCCTCCACACGCATAGGATCGCCTGCCTGAGATTATGGGCGCACGGATCGATGCGATCCTGTTGCCCGATACAAAGTTCATCAGTCTCGAGCGATTCAGAAACTTCGATGAATGGACAGGGCTCTGTGAGCCAACGACTTCGATCCTGATGTTGTTCACCGCGTTGATCGTGAATCACGACAGCTTCGATGACAGGCCGTTCGGTGCAGCGACAAGTACCCGGACATCCCGCACCGGGATTTTGCGATGTTTTCGAGCAATAGCAGTCGGCTTCTGGACTATTGATGCTGCCGGTTTGGTTACAACAGCAACACTCCTGCGATAGATCGACTGCGCACAAACCGTTTTCGTCCGGTGATCCGCAGCAACAACGGATACCGGGCAACATTCCGGCAAGGACGACAACCACAGCGAGCAATCCGCGACAAAATCGGGCAGAAAACAAGGGTATTCGGAAATCCATCGAAGTCATCCTTCTTCAGTGCGACGCGACATTCCACAAGTCGCTGATAGCATTATTGGCCAAATGGCCAATGAGGTCAAAGCCAATCTAAAAAACATGGTCATCAAGGGTGCTGAATTGCCTGACGGGCTGCATTTGTGTAGAAGCGATTGAGTAACTTGGAAAATTGCCTTCCTACTTTGTCTGGAATCCGGCCGCGATGACAAAAGCGAATAAATCCAAAACTATTTCGAATCGCGGCCGCAATGCAACACTGATCGCTGCGCTGCTCGGATGGATGTTTGACGGTTTTGAAATGGGACTGTTTCCGCTCATCGGTCGCCCCGCGTTGAAGGATCTTCTGGCTGGCACCGAGCAGGCAGGATCGGAGGCGGATTGGTTTGGCGTCATCATTGCCGTTTTTCTGGTCGGTGCGGCCAGTGGAGGCGTGTTGTTCGGCTGGCTGGGTGACAAGATGGGTCGTGTCAGAGCCATGTCGCTGAGTATCTTTACTTACGCTGTGTTTACCGGCCTGTGTGGATTTGCCACCGAAGCCTGGCACATTGCTGTGCTAAGATTTATCGCATCGCTTGGCATGGGCGGCGAATGGTCGCTCGGCGTCGCGTTGGTGAATGAAATCTGGCCTGGTAAATCACGCGCGTTCATCGCGGGACTCATTGGAGCAGCGTCAAATGTCGGCTTTCTGCTGGTGGCCCTGCTAAGTATGGGGCTGACGGGATTCATTGGCAGGACTCAGTCTGTGCTCCTGACTGTCGGCGTCTCAGAAATCACGTCACAGCATCTGTTGTCAAATTCTGCATGGCGATTCTTGATGATCAGCGGAGCGGTGCCTGCTTTGCTGATTTTCTTCATACGCCTGTTCGTTCCTGAGTCATCCAAATGGGAGGAAGAACGCGACAGTGGCAAGACGTCGCACTGGAATAATATTGATCTGCTTGGTGTGCTGATCGGTTGCCTAGCCGCGATCGGAATCATATATGTCTGGTCGCCATTGAACAGCGACTCTGCCAATTGGATCCGCATCACAGTGACTGTGCTCGGTTTGATCGTGTGCCTAGTCGGGTTTCTGTATCCCGTGCGACAGTTTCTTAGTCGTGCCATCGCTTCCGGAAAGGTTGCCGCCGAACAGAAAAATCGAGTGGTCGGAAGAATGCTCTTCGGGGCCAGTCTTGCCGGTGTGGCGTTGTTAGGAACCTGGGGATCAATTCAGTGGGCTCCGGGCTGGGCCGATACGCTGCAGCCTAACGAAGCAAACGTGACACGGGAGGATGGCACGATCGTGGAAGGTGAGAAACACTATGCGAAGGAAAAAACGCAGGCCGCATTGGCCATCGGTGCGGTCGTTGGAACCATTCTTGCTGCACTGGCTGCAGGAAAATTCGGCCGCCGCATTACTTACGCGATTCTGTGCCTAGGTTCCATTGCGTCGGCAGTCTATTTCTATCAGGGACACACAACCTTCAACGGAAGTTTCCTGTTCGCAGCCGTCCTGGCTGGCGGTGTGACGGCCAGTTTCTATGGTTTCTTCCCATTGTATTTTCCGGAACTGTTTCCAACAGCCGTGCGGGCGACTGGCCAAGGTTTTGCATTCAACTTTGGTCGCGTGATCGCGGCAATCGGTGGCTTGCAAACCGCAAATCTGAAAGCCTACTTCGGCGGTGATCTGCCAAAAGCGGGGTCCGCGCTGGCAGTCATCTATCTGATCGGCGTGATGATCATCTGGCTGGGACCGGAAACGAAGGGACATGAGCTGCCGGATTAGCTCCGCTGTAAGAACCGGCGAGCGGCATGCGTCAGCTTGCCGGTACATTGCGATTCGTGGGAGTTGCGACTGTCACGGAATCGCAATGTACCGGTGGGCTGACGCCACACCGCTCGCCAAGTAAACTAATTCACAATCATCCAGACGGCCTTCAGATAGTCCGTTTCCATGCACGTCGAAATGACCGGATGATCCGGTGCGGCACCAGTCCGGGCTATGATCTGCAGTGTTCTTGACTGACTGATAATCCGGCTTGAACCGTTGGGATCCAGATCCTCGCCCTGTGATTTCGATGCTGACACAAGCAGTTGCAGGAATTCTGATTCAGGCAACAATCCGGCACAGGTGCAACTCAGCAGCAACCCACCGGGTTTGACAAGTCGCATCGCCAGGCGGTTCATGGCGAAATGTTTGCGCGTTCCTTCTTCAATCTCCACGCGGGTGCGAATCAGTTTTGGCGGATCCAGAACAATGACATCGTACTGCTTTCCATTTCGCAGCATCTCACGCATGTAGCTGAACGCATCGGACTGCACGAACTTTGCGCGGGCTTGATTGAGGTTCGCGTTCTCTCTCGCCAGCTTGAGCGGTTCTTCATCAAGGTCCACACCCGTGACGTCGTCCGCTTTGCCAAGGACTTTAGCCTGCACGGAAAATCCGCCCGTGTAACAGCACAAATCCAGAACACTTTTACCCTGACAGAACTCCGCCAATTTCTTACGGTTCTCACGCTGGTCGCAGAAAAACCCAGTCTTGTGTCCGCCTTCAAAGTGTACCCGAAAACGTGTTCCGTGTTCTGAAATCACAACTTGCGACGGACAGCCTTCCGACATCAGCGGTGGTGGATCGCAGCCTTCCTGAGACAGAAACTGCGGACTCGTACGAACTCGCCAGTGTCTAAGTCCCATCTGCGCGGCCAGCATCGGCATCAACAGACTGGCACGTTGATACATGCCTAGGCCAAATGTTTCTGCCGAAAGCACATCGCCGAAACGATCGATCACAATGCCGGACAGGCCATCGGATTCCGAATGGACGACTCGCCATGCATCGGACTGCGATTCCAGCTTCAGCGTATCACGACGCAGCGAAATGGCTGCTCGAAGTTTTTCAGACCATGCGTCGTCTGTCGGAAAGTCGGGCGTATTCCACAGCATTCGCACTGACATTTCGCTGCGGGGATTGAATACTCCGTACCCAAGCGGTTCCTGTCGTCCCTCGGTGTAGACAGCAACCAGATCCCCTGGCTTTGCGTCTTCAATCCGGGCAATCTGTTTGCGGTACAGTATCGGATGCCGCGTGCGATTTCTGGCATGAATGATGGGAATTGATTCCGATGCCACAGGCCCCAGTTGCGTCCTCTGCCGCACCATGAGCGACGTCATTTCTTTTGATGCCGGCGCAGCGGGGTATGCGGATGGCTCATCGATTTCGTCGTTAGTGTGCTGCTCGCGCGGTGTGTTGCGGGGCGCGAAGTTCCGGCGTCGCTGGTTGTCCGGAGGACGCGATGAACGTTCATTGGAAGGACGGCGTGGCATGGCAAATTTGCAACCAACAACAGGCGAGCGGCAGGGCGTCAGCCCTCCGAAACATCAGGAGCATGAGGTGCGGTTCAAAAACTCACCACAAGGCGAGTGTGAATACAGTTCTCAAGATAAGCTATAAGTTACGTTAAGCACGGAGGGCTGACGCCCTGCCGCTCGCCTTTGGGCGCTAAATGTAAACGCGTTCGGAGCGTTCTGGTGTGCATTCAGCGATGCAGCCGTTGATCTTTGCGGCCTGGTCGCCCTTTGCCTTGTCACGCGCTCGTTCGAACATCGCTTCACCGGCTGGTGTTGGATAAACGGTGTTGACGCACGCCTGGCAAAGCGAAGTCTCGGGTAGTCCGACGCAAGCGGCCAGCGCTTCGACGGGAAGATACCGCAGGCTTGTCGCGCCGATGGAATCGGCCATTGCCTGTTCTTCCTCAGCCGTAAGCACATTGCCAGCCATAAATTTCGGTGCAAAAAGTTCGCTCACCGTCGACATATCGATACCGTAAAAACAAGGTGCGATGATCGGCGGACACGCGATGCGGACGTGAATCTCTTTGGCGCGTCCCCGCGTCTTCAGCAGCGTCAACAGTTCACGCAGTGTTGTGGCGCGGACGATTGAATCGTCCACCAACAGCACTCGCTTGCCTTCCATGACCTCCGGCAGTGGCGTGTACTTCATGCGAACTTTGTCGGCGCGGTTGTTGCCTTCAATGAAGGTGCGGCCGATGTAGCGATTGCGAATGAGGCCTTCCAGCGACGGAACACCCAGTTTAAAGGCCATCGCGTCGGCGGCGGCTTTCGCCGTGTCCGGTACCGGAACAACGATCACATCGTCGCCCATTGCGATCAATTCTCTCGCAGCCAGTTCTTCGCCAAGGCGTTTGCGAGACAGATATACTCCGGCATCATCGAATGTACTTCCAGCGTTGGCGAAATAGATCCACTCGAAAAAACAATGTGCCTTTTTCGGGCTGTCGGCGTATTTCTTCACTGTGACTGAATCGCCGTCAACGATGACGACATGGCCAGGCGGAACATTGTGCACGCTTTCTTCCGCAAATCCCAGATGCGTGAGTGCCACACTTTCACTGGCGGCAGCAAAGAGTGAACCTTCATGGGCGTAGCAAAGCGGCCTCATCCCCAGCGGGTCGCGTGACACGAACATCTGGCCGCGAGCGTTTAGAAACACGATGTTCCATGAACCGTCAAGAATCTTTGACAGCTTGTTGAGCAATTCAACCGGAGTAACGGCTGCATTCAGAGACAACTCATGGGAGATCAGATGATGCAGAACTTCCGTGTCTGTTTCGCGTGTCAAATGGAAATCGTTGTTTCGCAAAATGTCTTTGCACAGGTCGCGATAGTTGGCCAGTTGTCCGTTGAATGCAAAGCTGAACCATTTTGAACGAGCGATGTGCTGGCGTTCAAAGGGCTGAGCATAACTTGGATGATCGGTGCCGCAGGTGGCGTAGCGAACATGTCCGATCGCGGCATGACCTGCGTACTCACCCATCAACCTTTTGTAGCGTTCTTCCTGATTCATCTGGAAGACTTCCGCGACGCCGCCGACATCTTTATGAGTCAGCATTAACTGCGGACGGCCTGGTTTATAGGTCGTAAATCCGGCAGCCAATTGGCCTCGGTTCTGCATGTCCAGAAGCATTCCAGGAATCATGCGCGACGTGCGAGTGACCGCTTCGTCGAACGATTCCGGTTCCTCCAGAGGCTCGACCGATTCATCGTATCGAGGCTTCTTGTCGTGCATGGGAATGAGCGGACTGAGGATGCCGGTTTCCAGATGGTATACGGCAGCGACGCCGCATTCGTGTTGCAGTTCGTCCATAGCGACGAATTCAATGCCCGAAAAAAGGTACCGCCGTAGGTACAGCGGATGAAAAACGTCGCAGCTCAGACGAACTGCTCAGAAGTCGGATGATACCCGCCAAGATAGCGAAGGCCAAACGATTCGGCATGGTTGCAGGCAATCAGACAGAAACTTGTCAGCATTCGACGCACTGCGACCGGATTCTTTTCAGGAAATTGGCTATAAACCGTGATTCTCTTCGAAAGGAGAACGATTCAATGAAACAACTTGCCTTCTGCTTTGCGTTCGCCGCGATCATCGCCGTTGCTCAACAGTCAGACGGCAGCGCTCAGGAGTCCGCCCGTCCGAACATTCTGTTCATTTTCTGCGATGACCTCACATGTCAGTCGCTCAGTTGTTACGGCGACAATCGTCATTTGCTGGACACGCCGAACATCGATCGTATTGCCCGTGAAGGCATACGGTTCGATCGTTGTCTTGTCACGAACTCCATTTGTGGGCCAAGCCGTGCGACAATCCTCACAGGTAAGTATTCGCATCTGAATGGGTTCTACAACAATTCCAACTGCAAGTTTGACAGTGATCAGGTAACGTTTCCAAAGCTGCTGCAAAAGTCCGGCTATGCGACAGCGATGATCGGTAAGTGGCATTTGGTCTCAGATCCAACAGGTTTCGACTACTGGAATATTCTGCCAGGTCAGGGACTCTACTACAACTCGCAGATGATAACCAAAGACGGCCGAGTCAGGCAGGATGGTTACGTCACAGATGTCGTCACAGACGTGTCACTCGATTGGCTCAGGAACCGTGACAAGTCAAAACCGTTTCTGCTGATGAGTCAGCACAAAGCCCCGCACCGCGAATGGGCTCCTGCGCTGCGACACCTGGGCTGGAACAAAGATCAGGATTTTGCTGAACCTGAAACACTATTCGATGATTATTCAGGCCGCAGTCTGGCCATCAGCGATCACGACATGGGCCTAGATCGGACTTTTACGGATCTCGACGCGAAGCTGGTGCCAGCTCCGAATTTGACGGACGAACAACTGAAGGAGTGGAACGCATATTACGAACCTCGTAATGAAGCATTTCGCAAAGCCAACCCGCAGGGCCGCGATCTTGTGCGCTGGAGATATCAGCGATATATGCATGACTATCTGGCGTGCGTAAAGGCAGTCGATGAAAACGTCGGACGTATTCTGGACTTTCTGGATGCGGAAAAACTGACGGAAAACACGCTGCTGGTGTTCTCATCCGATCAGGGATTCTATCTCGGCGAACACGGCTGGTTCGACAAACGCTGGATCTTTGAAGAATCATTGCGATCGCCGCTGCTGGTACGCTGGCCGGGAAAGATCAAAGCGGGAGTAACAAACAGGAACATTGTGTCGTTGATCGATTTTGCAGAGACATTTCTGGACGTCGCCGGTCAGCAACCGGATTCTGAAATGCAGGGCCGCAGTTTGCTGCCGCTGTGTCAGGGAGAAACACCGTCAGATTGGCGCAAGTCTCTCTATTATCATTACTATGAATTCCCGGTTCCGCATCATGTCCGGCCTCATGTGGGAGTGATCACGGATCGTTACAAGCTTGTTCATTATTACAAGCCGGATGTTGATGACTGGGAATTGCTGGATCGCGAAAAAGATCCACTGGAAGTCAAAAACTTTTATGCCGACCCTGCCTATGCCGACACGGTCAAAGAACTGCACGCAGAACTTGAGCGTCTGAAGATTGAAGTGCAGGAAACCGCCGAACCGCCTCGATCTGCCTACGGGAACCGACCATTTGCCGGTGAACCGCAGATTGAGCAGCCAGGGGGCAGGAGGTAAGAGGACTCGTTTCACGGCAAGCCGCAGGCGACCGTTTTTGTGATACACACCCCCGCCTTCGGCTAGCCGTTAAACAAACGGGTAGGTATGTTTTTCCTCCGCTCGAAGCAAAATTAATGAATCGACGGACCCTTGTCACTAGAATCACATGGCTGTTGATCCTTGGGCTTTTCGCCGTGCTTGCGGATTTGTTGGTCGGTTAAGTTGGCTAAGTTGTTGAAATTGCAAATCGTCTCTTGCCTTGCGGTTATGCGATTCGGCAAACTCTGCTCAGTACATGCCATGAATGGCAATTCTGCTGCGTAATCAGAAAAAATTGCTGCGAAAGAAGCTTCAGGTCTTGTAGACTTTGCATTGGCATTCGAATTGCTTAGAGAGTGAATTGTGATCGTTGCGAAGCGTACAAATGGCTGGCTCGACTTGCTGCAATTGCCGGACTTCACATGGTGGCAGTTTCTGTTTGCGGCGGCCTGTCTGGTGGTGCTGATTTGGTCAATTGTGCGTTTCATTTCGAGAGTACACGAAGATCTTGATCCTGCGGAATCCGATCAAGATATGCTTAATGCAATCAGTGAATTGCGGCGTGAGGGTGATCTGACGGAAGACGAATACCGATCCATCAAAAGCCAGTTGCTGGGACGGATGAGTTCCACCTTTTCGAGCAAGTCGAAAGGGACTCAGCCAAACGCCAATCTCGGAGAACCAACCCCAGCGACCTCGACCGTCCTTTCTCAAAAGCCATTCAGTGACACAGAAAAGTCGGAAGTTTCGGGATCCGAAGAGTCAGAATCGATCCAACCGACAACCACTTACAGTTTGACAGAAGTTCCTGATCCACTTCACGATACCGCCAATAAGACCGCAGGGTCAGTGGCTCCCCAAGCCGAAAACGGTGAAGGAATCTGAAGAATCAGTTCATGGAAACAGTGATTAGAATAGTGACAGCGTCTCTATATGATGACCATTGAAGTTGGCAATGAAAGCCATCGCCGGTTACGGCAAAATGGACTTCAGACGATACGCAATTACAAGACACGGTTGGCAGGGACGCCGACGACCCGGAGCATCCACGACCTGCTAACCGCACACGTTGACTGAAGCGAACTCTGCCGGACTCACGACTCCAGAGTCAAGAAGAGCCGCTAGGTCAATGCGATAGAACATCCAAAGGGATAACAATGGCATCAGGTAAGGAATTTGGTACTGGCAAGACCGCGCAGCAGGGCAAACGAAATGCCAACTGCTCTTTTTGCCGGAAGAACTACCGGGAGGTCGGCCCGCTGGTCGAAGGTCCAGAGGACGTCTATATCTGCGGGGAATGTATCGAACTGTGCCAGTCGATCTTGGATCAGGAACGACGGCGTCGCGGTTCATCGAAGAAACTCTTTAATCGAGTCCCTACGCCTCGCGAAATTGTCAAAGAGCTCGATCAGTACGTGATCGGGCAGGACAAGTCCAAGAAGTTGTTGTCTGTGGCAGTTCACAGTCACTACAAGCGGCTGATGCACAACCTGGAAGTAGGCTCAGAGGAAGTTGAGATTGAGAAATCCAACATTCTGCTGATTGGCCCGACCGGTTCGGGAAAGACTCTGCTCGCCAAGACACTTGCGAAGTCCCTGCAGGTTCCATTCGCAATAGGCGATGCGACGACCCTGACAGAAGCTGGCTATGTTGGCGAAGACGTCGAAAACCTGCTGCTAAAACTGCTGCATGCTGCTGACTTTGATATCGAAGTGGCTCAGCGCGGGATCATCTTTATCGACGAAATTGATAAGATCGGCAAGACCAGTCAGAACTTGAGCATCACACGAGACGTCTCCGGTGAAGGCGTGCAACAGGCACTACTGAAGATGCTGGAAGGCACCGTTGCCAACGTTCCACCGCAAGGCGGACGTAAGCATCCGGAACAGCAATACATTCAGATCGACACCACGAACATTCTGTTCATCTGCGGGGGCACGTTCGTCGGACTTGAAGACATTGTTGCTCGCCGCTTGGGCAAGAAGGTTATTGGCTTCGGAAACAAGAACGAAGAACATGAAGATCTGGCACGCGAACAACTGCTGTACGATGCCACGGTCGAAGACGTAATGGAATTCGGACTGATTCCCGAACTGCTTGGCCGACTGCCGGTCATTGGCACGCTGGCTCAGCTGGATGAAGCAGCTCTCGTACAGGTTCTTACCGAACCGCGCAACGCACTGATTCGACAGTACAAAAAGCTGTTCGAAATGGAAGAATGCGAGCTGGAGTTTACAGAAGGTGCCCTTCGCGAGATTGCCCGACTGGCTCGTATTCGTAAAACCGGTGCCCGAGGACTTCGCAGTATTCTGGAACAGGTGATGTTCGATCTGATGTTCGAGCTGCCGGAACTGGAACGCGGTCAGAAGTTTGTGATCACAGAAGATATTGTGCTTGGCAATCGTAAAGCCCTTCATCGAGGCGATTCTGCGGCTGCGTGAGCCACACTCACCAGACAGATTTCTGCCTGCAACTCAACTTATCCAACGGGCGAATCGAGCCACTCGATTCGCCCGTTTTCCTGTTGAGGCCAGTACCTGCAGAGGCAGGACAACTTCCGGGAAGCACACGCGACCGTGAGAAGCGCTTTCACTATCAACCAGAACCACCAAAGGGACGCGCTAGGTTCTTGAGTAAGTCGCTTCCTGAATCATGTTGTCGGAGTTCAGTCGACCTTTTGTGGATACGATGATTCCGCATGCTGCAAACCGGTCACTGATCTCGATGCACGTTGTCAGTAGTCCGCCTGGATTACCCCGCAGGTCAATGATCAGCGATTTCATTCCTTTGCCGTGCAGGCTGTTCAGCCACCGGTGACTGTTCCTTTCCAGACCGGCAAAAAAAGCAGAAGCAAGTCGGGTACCCGCTCAAATTGGCGGAAACCCAATTGACGGCATTGATTCGTTGGTTAATCTTACATGCCGTCACCCCGATGGCGCTCTTGATTATGAAGTAGTCATATCGATAGCTTTCATTGTTGATATTTGAGATCGGGATGACCGAACGCCGCCGATCTAAGGTGGAATGGAATACAGATCACGCGGCTGACTCCCGCGAAGTTCATGAAGGATCATCGAGTGGCTGTGATTGAGTGGAAAACGTTGTCGCAGGTTTCAATGTTGTCGCCGGGGTCCGCCAGCGGAACGTTGATGCAGTTGAGTGGCAAATTGCTGTCAGATGCGCTCAAAGTGCAGAGTTTTGACTCCTTCGTCCGCACGGCGTTGTCGGAAATTGCGTCAGAATTGTCCGTTCAGTGGATTGGTCTGGTGCAGCGGGTGCCCGGACCGAGCTGGGACGTGATTGCGGAGCATGGTCAACAGGCGATGTCGGTGCGTCCGGTTTCGCTTTGGGATGAGTCGCTGGATCGGGATTCAGCTGGTGTGAGCCGCACGGAACAGGGCCGGATTCTTGCTTCATTTCCGCTCACAGCGAATTCGCCGTATGCACATCTGATGGTTACCGCCGGGCGTCATGCCGATGATGACCTTGCCGAAACAGGGCTGATGATGGCGCGGTCGCTCTCGATCGCACTGACACTGGTTGATCACGATCTGCGAACTCGGAAGCAGGTGGATCGCTTGCGGTCAACGTTAAGCATTGCCTCACGACTGTCGATGGCCGAAGACGCCGCGCCGCTGCTGGAACTCATTGCACAGGAAGCAACTCGGCTGCTCAATTGCGATCGCAGCAGTATTTTTCTGTGGGATCGCGATCGCAACGAAGTGGAAGCCCGCCCGGCGCTGGGTGTCAAGAACGCATCACTACGGCTTCCGGCTGGCGAAGGCATTGTGGGCGAAACGCTGCGAACGGGAAAATCCATCAGCGTCGATGATGCCTACGAAGATTCTCGCTTCAATCAGGAGGTCGATCTCAAATACGGTTACCGTACGCGGAATTTGATTTGCGTTCCACTGCGTGATGCGCAGAACAACATTGTTGGCGCGTTCGAAGGCATCAACCAGAACGACAATCGTCCATTTACTCAGGACGATATCGAATGCCTGTCTCAACTGGGAACGCAGGCCGCCGTCGCGCTCCACAGTCTTCAGGAACGGAATCTTCTGCATCGCAGTCACAGCCAACTGGCCGAACAAGTGACAAAAGGCGTATCGATCGTTGGCGACAGCATGGCCATTACCGCGCTTCGCGACACCGTGCGACGGCTGGCATCGACGGACTTACCGGTCCTTGTACTGGGGGAAAGTGGGACAGGAAAAGAAGTTGTCGCGCAGTCACTGCATTACGAGGGCAATCGCGCGAACTGTCCCTTTGTTGCCGTCAACTGTGCCGCGCTGACAGAATCGTTGCTGGAAAGTGAACTTTTCGGCCACGAACGTGGTGCCTTCACCGACGCGCGCGACATGCGACAGGGCAAGTTTGAACTGGCGGACGGCGGCACGCTGTTTCTGGATGAAATCGGTGACATGAGCGTCGGTGGCCAGGCGAAGTTGCTGCGTGTGCTGGAGCAAAAGGTCATTACGCGCGTCGGTGGTTCGCAAACCATCCCAATCAATGTGCGAATCATCGCGGCAACGAATTCAAATCTGAGCGAAGCGGTTCGAGCCAGGAAATTTCGCGAAGATCTTTATTATCGGCTGGGAGTCGTCACGCTCGATCTGCCGGCACTGCGCGATCGTCCCGAAGACATACTCCCGCTGGCGGAGTTTTTCCTTCGCCGCTTTGCGGTTCAGGCGAAACGGCCGCTGTTACAGCTCGCGTCCGAAGCGCGGCGGCGTTTGCAGTCGCATGCTTGGCCAGGCAATGTACGCGAGCTCAAAAATCTGATGGAACGCATCGCGTTTCTATGCCCTGCGGATCGCGTGGAACCCGATGATCTGGCGTTTATTTTAAGTCCTGAATCAGACAACTCAAGACTGCCTGCGCTGGATCTGGGTCTGGACGCGGCGACGCGCGAATTTCAACGCGATTTTATTCGACGAAGTATTCATCATGTCGTCGACAACATGACCGACGCCGCAAAACTTCTCGGCCTTCATCGATCCAATCTGTATCGCAAAATGAAGCAACTGGAGATGAAGGAAGTCGGCGGGATGGAATGAGTTAGCCATGTTTCGCCTTTTGGCATTTCACAATGGACGTCGTCTGGATCGCGAGTTTCTGCTCGTGGATGGTGACACGTACGTTCTCGGCCGTGGCGATGATGTGAATCTGCACGCAGACTGGGACGAACGCATTTCTCGTCGGCATGTGGAACTTCATCCCGAAGTGAATGGCGTGATGCTGCGCAAACTGGCCGACACTTCCAATTCCGTCTTTGTGGATGGCATGGTCGTGTCCGAGGCGAATCTTGCCTCCGGCGATGCCTTCGTGATTGGTTCAACACGCTTTGAAGTGCAACAGATGACTCAAAGCGATTCGCCGGGACGCCAGCCAATACAGCAACTGGCGATTGATCGTCAGCAGCTTCAGCGCGTTCGCTACGACGATGCGGCCAAGCGGATTGAGGTGCTCACGAGTCTTCCGGCGGTGATCCGTGAATCCGGGGTCGAACGCGATTTGCACATTCGACTTGCAAGTTTATTGCTGGCCGGAGTTCAGAACGCGGATGGTGTTGCTATCGTCGGACTTTCTGACACACAGCGGCCTCGCGTGTTTCATCAGGAGCAGCGATTCGAAACGGGTATGCTCATGCAGCCCAGCGTGCGTTTGATTTCCAATGCCATGGAGCAGCAAACAACGATTCTGCACATCTGGGACAATACGGAAACGAATACCCCTGAGTATACGCAGGTTGCCGGCTACGGCTGGGCATTCTGCACCCCGTTCCCGGATATCACCGGCGATCGCGCGCTGTATGTGACCGGGAAGAGTCTGCCGGAAGATGTCGGCTCGGGGGAACGACGGTTACATGCCGACATCAAGTTTACGGAATTCATAGCGGATATCGTCGGCTCGCTGCAGCGACAGCGACGGCTGGAACGTCAGCAGTCCGGCCTGCGTCAGTTCTTTTCGCCGCCCATTTTGGAAGCGCTCGGTCGGGATCTCGACACCTCTATGCTGGAACCGCGTGAGTGTGATGTAACCGTACTCTTCTGTGATCTGCGTGGCTTCAGTCATCGGGCCGAAGAAGAATCCGACAACCTGACCGCATTGCTCGAACGAGTCAGTCTGGCGTTGGAGGTGATGACCAGTCAGATTCTGCGTTTCGGCGGTGTCACGGGCGATTTTCAGGGTGACGCGGCTCTCGGATTCTGGGGCTGGCCGATCGCGTCGGCAGAAGCACCGCTGAATGCCTGCCGCGCGGCGTTGGCTATTCGGGAAGAATTCAGCAAAGCTCAGGCTGACCCAGATCATCCGCTGAAAGATTTTGAAACAAGCATCGGCATCGCCCATGGACGTGCCGTCGCCGGGAAGATCGGAACGCGGGAGCAGGTCAAAGTGACCGTGTTCGGGCCGGTCGTGAATCTTGCAAGTCGACTGGAAAGTATGACGCGAGAACTGCATGTTTCGGTGCTGATCGACGAATTCCTGGACAAGCAGATTCGTGAGAAACTTCCGAAGGACGAAGGTCGTGTGCGGAGATTGTTGCAGGTGTTGCCGTATGGTATGGAACGTACGCTGCTTGTCAGTGAACTTGTGCCACCCGAGTCCCGCAGTCCATCGCTCACGGATCAGCACCTGAAAGATTTCGAAAAGGGTGTCGCGTTGTTTATATCGGGCCATTGGTCAGAAGCATGGAAATTTCTGCATCGGATGCCTGCCGAAGACCGCGCGCAGGACTACCTTTCAATGTTGATTACGCAGCACGATCGCAAATCGCCCGCCGATTGGGACGGAATCGTTCGCATGAAAAAGAAATCCGGTTGATCATGGACGATGCATATTTTTATGCGGATGATGAATCTTTTCTGCTCCGCCGTCTGAAAGACTGTCCGGAAATTTTTGCCGCGATAGCAGCCAGCACAGCGACAGAGCTCAACAGTCAGCGAAAGCTGCGCGAAACATTCGACGACGACCTCGTGCGTGCGGCATTGTCTGTACATGACGCGCGTCAGCGAGCTGCAGATTTGCTGCCGCATGCGGATCAGTTGTGGCTGACGCGAGTGGGACTGGAACAATCCACAGCGTGGGACGTGGCAACGCATAAGGCCAAACGGTTTTCGCAAAGTGACAGCGTCTCGGACCTGTGCTGCGGAGTCGGTGTGGATGCGGCGACGATTGCTGAGTTTGCTCAAGTCACCGCGATCGACACAGCGGCATCGATGTGCCTGAGAGCAGAGTGGAATGCAGCTGTTTGGAATCGATCCGAAAATATAACGACGCAGTGTGCTGATGTGACGGACATTGACTGGTCCGGCAAAGTCGTGCATGTCGATCCGGATCGCAGGTCGGGCCGCGATCGTCCCACGAAGCGTCTGGAGCTCTATCAGCCGAGTTTGGAATGGATGCAAAAATTGACACGCACTGCGGCCGGTGGCGGGATTAAGATCAGCCCAGCCAGTAATTTTCTGCAAAAATTTCCTGGCTGCGAAATTGAACTTATTAGCCTGAGGGGTGAATGTCGCGAAGCCACGGTCTGGTTCGGAAGTCTGGCTGGTGAACACACATTTCGAGCAACTGCGCTGCCGACGGGCGAATCGATCAGTGCTGATCCGCTGTCGGCCTGGACAAATGTTGTTCCAGCAGCCGCAGAATATATCTTCGATCCCGATCCTGCGGTTGTGCGCTCCGGACTGATTGATGTCATGGCTGAAACACATTCATTGCAACGCCTCGACGCGGAGGAAGAATATCTCACCGGTGCCGAATGCGTGACGTCCGGCTTCGTCACCGCGTTCCGGATCGAAGCGGTGTTGTCAGGAAATCTGAAAGATCTGAAGCAGCATCTGCGTTCTGATCCATCGACGCATTACGAAATCAAATGCCGCCGCATCCCCACGAATGCCGACACTGTGCGACGCCAACTCCCCACCGGCACCGCAACTCCCCGTGTGATATTCTTTGCCAGAATCTCTGGTCGCGCTACGTTCGTTGTGACACGTCGCGTATAGCTGTGGGAGGGATCTAGGAGTTTGCCGGGCACTATTCGTGCCGATTGGCATTCTGTTCATGGCACTGATCGTGGTGCAGTCGCGACTGCCGAAGCAGCCAACGCTGCCCGACAGCGAGGCGAGAGGAAGCCCGGATTCGTGACGCATCCCTCGTCATCGTGGGCGCACGGAGGAATCGGTGGTCATTTGAAACGGCGTCAGGTGAAGTCAACAGCCTTGGTCGCTATGCTTCAGGATCAACGACGGATCGTGCGAGCATCGCCGCAAAAGGTCAGGATGCGAGTACACGATTCATCGATCAACTGACACATGTGTCTGCAACGGTTGTGAAAACTGGAAACTACCTCATGAACCTCCCACGCTTAGCAATATTCATCCTCCTGCTCCCCACAGTGGCC
>CANJQC010000106.1 GCA_947476295.1 Planctomycetaceae bacterium
GATGGACGTCGTGCTCCCGACGCGCACTGGTCCGGAAATCCGAACTCGTTGCATTTCCAAGCCCACTGACCACCAACAAATCCTGCTGGAAAAACTCCGCCTCAAACTGCCCTCAAAAATAATCCAGAAGAAAATGTAGTGAGAAAAAATACCACGAAACCGATGAAAACATTGTCTTTTTTCATCGAACTGGGGAAGTCGGGCTAGTGCTGGATTTTGTCGGTGTCGACCAGCCGCACAAAAGCTTCCTGAACAACGCACGATGTGCGCATTCGCATCGCGTTCACCCTGCGCCATCGTGATTTCAACCATCGATGCCTGGTTGATCGGGTTCGACAACTCGCACATGAGGGCGTTCGGATTCGTTCAACTGTGCATCTTCAGCAGACATCGAGTCAGATGACGCGGAGTACACCCTGACCGAACTCTTCCACCGTGTAGAAACGCTGGAGACGAGACGCTGTTGCAGGTAGGTCACAGCGGCAGATCGAACAAAGGGGATCAGCAGCAGAAAACCGACCGTATCGGTAAGCAGTCCGGGTGTCAGCAAAAGTGCTCCGGCGACCAGAATCAGAACACCGGAAACAATCGATCGTGATGGTGATTGGCCTGACGCTAATTGCCGCTGGATATCGTTCAATGTGATGAGCCCCTGCCATCTCACCAGGCCGATCCCCACGATTCCTGTGAATAGTACAACCGCAATCGTCGTCAATAAGCTCGTGTGTCGTGAGAGTTCCATCAGCAGCCAAAGTTCCACTACAGGATCGTGAACTCAAGGTGAGCCAAGACGTTCAATTCTCTGCAATTCCTGGGGTTCCAGATGGAAATCAAAGACGTCGAGATCCATTCGCATGTGATCGGCGTCGGTGGTTCCGGTCAGTGGCAACATTCCAATATCGACCGCAAATCGAAAAACGACCTGGCTGACGGTCCGACCATGGCGTTTGGCGATCTGGACCAACTCGGGACGCGCCATCACTTCGCGGTTGCCGGTCAACAGCGAGAAGCCCTGGTAGATGATATCATTGACGGCACAGAACTCCCGGATGAGCCGATCCCAGCTCCGGACGGCGTAACACCGGTTCTGGACGAAGCGAGGTCGGATGCGTGCCTCGTGACACAAAGACTGGAGTTGCTCGAGGGTCACGTTGCTGACACCAAGCAAACGTGCTCGACCGCTGTCGTGGATTACTTCCATGGCACGCCAAGCCGCCCAATCGTCTGGAGCCAGACTGGTGCGCTGAGTGGGTCCGTGCAGCAGGTAGGAATCGATGAACTCGGTCCCCATGTGTTCAAGCGAACTGGCAAACGATTGCTCCACTTGAGTGGTGACGGATGCCGTCGGATCATAAGGCAGCCGATGATCCTGCCCGCTCTGGAAGGTAAACTTCGTTTGCAGGAACAGATCATCGCGGACCACCAGTCCGCTCTCAATTGCCGCCGCGATGGCTTGCCCGACCGCCGCTTCGTGATAATGCCGCCGCTGGTTCGCGGTATCGATCCCACGAAAGCCCTGTCTTAGGGCCAGCTCGGTCAGGCGCTTCGTCTCGTTCTCCTTCCATGCGGTCCCGTAGAGGAATCGCCTAGCCGCAGGATCGAAATCTAGGTGGCGGTTCGTGTCGTGTTCCATGACTGACTCCTGAACTGACGGCGGCGGATCGAGGATTGAATTCTTAGCGACCGGCGATCCTGTTTGATGCCGGTCGCGGCATCGTACCGCGAAAGTGGTTCACCACCCAGCCGACGACGCTGGCTCAATGTTTCGGAGTTGCGATTTGTTTAGTGTCCGGTCCTCTGGCTAGTCGAATTGCCGAAACTCACTCCGTTCAGTCCGGCCTGGCGAAATCCGCGACTGCACCCGTCGCTCTGCAACTTGATACTACCGATTGACTGTTCCATTTATGACTTGTTACGCTTGATCACCTGATAAGTGATCATGGATTGGACGTTGCCGCTCACACGACGCAAGCTTGGGTGAAACATTCGTCTACGCATTCAGTCCTTCAACGAAGGGGAATCAACATGCTGCGTGTCCT
Organism: Planctomycetaceae bacterium; assembly: GCA_947476295.1. Taxonomy (GTDB): domain Bacteria; phylum Planctomycetota; class Planctomycetia; order Planctomycetales; family Planctomycetaceae; genus SXXK01. The sequence continues at coordinate 2,040 of CANJQC010000106.1, forward strand.
TGGCACAGCGAATCGACTTTGCGACGGCATCACTCGCCGGGAAGTCATGCGAGTTGGTGGATTGTCGTTGTTTGGGGGCTTGAACTGGTCGCGAGTGGCTCGAGCTGCAACTGCCGTTGAAGCAGGTCGCGGACCGGCGAAGTCTGTGATCATGTTCAATCTGCTGGGCGGTCCGTCGCACATCGACATGTTCGACATGAAGCCGCAGGCGCCCGTGGAGATCCGGGGCGAGTTTTCTCCGATTCCAACATCGGTGCCCGGTTTGACGATTTGCGAACACCTGCCGAGACTTTCGCAGTGGATGCATCGCGCGACATTGATTCGCACCTTCAGTCACATGTTCAACTCTCACGATCCGCTGCCATTCATGACGGGCTTTACGGATGGCAACCCGGCGGCTCAGGCGATGCCCACCGATCCGCCGGACATCGGTGCCATTTGCCAGTATCTGGGACTCGGTCCGAAGGACCTGCCTGGCGCTGTCTGCATGCCGTGCTTTCCGGGATCAGGTCAGAAGGGGCATCGTCGTCGCGGTCCGTATGGCGGTTTCCTCGGCAAGCAGTACGACCCGCTGTTCACGCTCTGCAAACCAACTTTCGCTCGTGAGCCAAAGTTCAATGACTACGACCCCGTGATGGCGCTGGGTGAGCCCGTCCCGCCGACAGCAGATGCACTCGCCGACATGACTGTCGAGCGGCTCGATCGGCGACGTTCCCTGATCTCTCAGATCGACAGCGAATTTGCCAGAACGCAGGGATCGCGTGCCATCGATACCATGAATGATGCTCAGCGCCGAGCCTTTCTCCTGCTGACTTCAGGGCGGACGCGCGATGCGTTCGATCTGAACTTGGAACCTGCCGCGATCCGCGAAGCCTATGGTCGACATCTCCCCGGAGCAAGTCTGATCATCGCGCGACGGCTGGTGGAATCGGGAGTGCCATTCGTCAGCGTGCATCAGGAAATTTTCGATCACTACGGTCATGCGTACGACATGCATTCGAACAACTTCGGCATGCTGAAGAATCTGAACCTGCCGTTGCTCGATCAGGTCATTCCGGCTCTGCTGCAGGATCTTGATTCGCGGGGACTGCTGGATTCGACTCTGGTCGTCGTGATGGGAGAAATGGGCCGCACGCCAAAGGTGAATGCCTCGGCAGGTCGCGACCACTGGCCGCAATGCGGCTTCAGTCTTCTGTTTGGCGGAGGCGTCAAGCAAGGTTTGGTTTACGGTTCGACTGATTCGATCGGTGCCTACCCGGACTCGCATCCCGTTTCTCCTGCGGATTTTGTGGCCACGGTCTACCAGTTGATGGGAATCGACCCCCATATGACCGTGCCAGACCGCAGTGGTCGCCCCATCTTCATTGCTCACGGCGGTGAGCCGGTGCATGAGATTATCGCTTGATCATTATCAACAAGTTCAGGAGTGACCGTCAGACCATCTTGTCCGAGGTGTTTTGATGCGTATGGTTAGGGTTTCAAGAAGGCTCATGCATGAAGCATCTTCCAGCAGACCGGCGTGTTGGCTGTACTCGCCAAGATCATCCGCGACTTGGGCGGCGAGACCTGTTGCAGGTCGGAGGGATGAGCCTCGTCGGGATGGGGCTGAGTGATCTGTTGCGGATAGAGGCACAGGCAACAGCGGCCGGCAATCGCCGACAGGGGTCCGCCAAATCATTGGTGTTCATTGTCTCAGCAGGTTCCTTGACGACTTGTCCGATCGTGGTTTGCTGGATGAGACGCTCGTGGTCATGTGTGGCGAAATGGGCCGTACGCCAAAAATTTCGCCGATCGCGGAAGGCGGTACGAATGCGTCTGGAGAGATCTTTACGCCCGGACGTCACCACTGGGGCGATGTGTTTCCGTGTTTCTTTGCAGGCGCTGGGATTCAGCCGGGCCGTATTATAGGTCGCACCGACGCAGATGGTGGATTGCCGGAGAGCGAGGCCTATACTCGGGAAGACCTCGCCGCCACAATTTTTCATTGTCTGGGCATTGGACCAGATCGAGAGTTCCAAGACTCGACCGGTCGTCCCTACCGCGTCTATCGCGGACAACCAATTCAACCGCTGCTCTAATTACGGCGTTAATGTCGGATGTCGCACAAAGTCTTGTGAGCCCGTGTGGTCCGAGAATTCAGCCGTGGGGAAAGTTCCTTGAAAATCTGGGTTTGAATAAGTTTCGGCACAGAAATGTCAGTCTGCGGGGCTGAAATTATGCCGGGAAATGCGTACGAATGGACGGGTTTCAACCTGTTTTGTGTGGTCGGCGCGTACTGACTCTGTCGCATTCGCTCGGGAGCGTATGCAGTGGAGCTGTGTCAGTTTCAGAAAGCGGTCGATGCGTCGCAAGCCGCAGTTGGCGTCCTGGTCAAGCACCTGGTGCCATACCCACGAGCATCTTCTGCAAAAAGCCCACGCCGTGCGGGTTTTCAAAAACGCGGCGAGCGGAGGGGCAGATCGATCGCTCATTTCCAAACCTGGTACGCAATGCGTTACAATCGCGAGTCAGCTGGCTAGCACATGATTCAACAGTCTTTCAAAAGTGAGATCTCCCATGGCTTGTAAGGTCTTCTCTGGATGCGGTCTCCTTGTCCTCGTGTTACTGACTTCCTCGCTGGCACTTTCAGGGAACGCGGACGAACCAGGAGTGGTGAGTCACCAGATTATGGTTTGCGAGTACAGCGATGCCGCACATCGGCTGGTCGAGATTTCGCCCGAGGGCAAGTTGACGTGGGAACATCGGTTTCCGTCAATCGCAGTTTGTTTCCGCATGACCGGCGAAGGCAAAGTCGTATTCGCCGATGGCGGCAATCCTACAGGCATTCAAGAGATCGATCGAAACCACAACGTCACCTTCGACTACCGCGCCAAGTGCGAACAGTTGCTGACCTGTGACGTCCTGCCCAACGGCAATTTTCTCTTGGCGGAGCAAGGTCCATGTCAAGCGGTCGAAATCAACGCCGATGGCGACGTTGTGTCGACCGTGAAATTGAGCACCACCGAGAAGGCTGCCCACCTCCAGCTGCGCTGCCTGCACCGGTTACCGAATGGGCACTTGCTTGCATGTCACGAAGCGGAAGCGGTCGTGCGCGAGTATGACGCAGACGGCTTGATCGTGTGGGAGTTTCCAAACGTTACAAATGTGTTTGAAGCCTTGCGCTTGCCGAGCGGCAATACGCTGATTGGCTGCGGCACGGATAAACGGATTATCGAAGTGACACCGGAGAAGAAGATCGTCTGGGATTTGACTGCCGGCGACGTGCCGGAACTGAACCTGTCATGGATCACCAGCCTGCAAATCCTGAAGAATGGCAACCTTGTGATTGGGAATTTCCTGCGTGGGCACGAAGGCAAAGGCGCGCATGCATTTGAGGTTACGCACGACGAAACAAAAAAGGTCGTGTGGAAATTCGCCGCTCACGACGTTGTGAAATCGATAACGATGGTACGAGTTCTGGATGATGAATGACGTCATCCGGCACGATCTCCGTCAACGAAATTAGTCGCATCTTTCGCGCGACAAAGTCACGCTATTCTAAGCATCGGTCGATCCCGACCGACGCAGGACGTTTGGCCAGCCGTCCCTTCAGGAGATCGGTCGTTTGTTCGGGATGTTCGATGAGATTCGAGAGTCCAATCCCAGTTGCGGCTGGAATTAAGTTGCGTGGGGTTGCAGTGAGCAGGGCGAGGGTTTACTCTGCTTGACGACTGTTTGTGTTGACCGCCGCTAGTTCTTCTACAACCAGTGTGGCGATGTTGAATGAATTGTGGCTGTTGTTCACTAGCGCGTGACCTGTTGAATTTGGAGTGGCGACGTTTGAGAGATATCTCCCAATGACACGTCCCGCTTCAAACGCATCGCGCCGCCAGTCTCTTGCTCAACTGATCGAAACTGCCTGCGCGATGGAAGTGATGAGCCCCAAACCGGGCAACGTCGCGCCGCGGCAGGAATTCGTCGATGCGTCCATCGATGATTTCCTCAAGTCCGCGCGGGCGATCGCACCGGTGCTTGCGGCAGCGGGTGAACGAACTCTCGGGGAAACAATTCTCAGAGCGGTTCAGGCCACTCGCCAGGTCGTGAATCACAATACGAATCTCGGCATCATTCTGCTGTTGTCACCGCTCGCAAAGGTTTCCCTTGCCAGGCCGCTGTCGGAAGGCATTTCGGAAGTGCTGGATGCGACAACCGTGGCAGACAGTCGGCTGGTTTATGAGGCCATTCGGATGGCTCAGCCTGCAGGATTGGGCGAAGCCGGAGAGCAGGATCTGAACGATGAACCGACGCTCAATCTGGTGGAATGCATGCGATTGGCCTCAGATCGAGACATGATTGCGGCGCAGTACGCGAACAGATTTCAGCAGGTGCTGACGTGCGGTCAGAATTGGTTGCGAGAAGCCGCAGCGATCACCGTGTCGCAGCCGCGGCAGATTTCATGGCTTGCCGTGCGACTGTTGGCGGAGTACGGTGACAGCCTGATTGCCCGCAAATGTGGTCAGCAGATGTCCGACATTGTGCGCGAGAAGGCTCAGGAACTGCTCGACAGTGGCTGGCCAATGCAGCACCATGCAGCATCACAATTCTCTGATTTCGACGCCTTTCTGCGTGAAGACGGCAATCGACGTAACCCCGGCACCACGGCCGATTTGATCGCCGCGATTCTGTTCACTGCTCTTCGCGAAGGGCTGATGATTCCGGCTGGCGACTGGTTCAAGAGGAAATTCGTTCGATGACAAAGTCTTCCCCGGAAACCTGGAGCGTCCGCGTCACTAAGGACACGCTCGTCTTCAGTGCCGCACATTTCATCACGTTTAATCGGAATATTTGCGAACGTATCCATGGGCACAATTGGCGCGTCGAAGCGGAGATTGAAGGTCCACTGGACGAGAATCACTACGTGTTTGATTTTATTGCTCTCCGAGATGGGCTTCAGACGCTGGTGCAGGAACTGGATCATCGCGTGCTGTTGCCCGATCAGCATCCGATGATTCAGGTGGAAATATCAAACGAGGACCGTGAAGTCACGGCTCGATTCGAGAACCGACGCTGGATCTTTCCACGCGAGGACTGTTGTATCCTGCCCGTCGAAAATACAACGGCAGAGCTGATTGCCCGCTGGATCGGTCAATCGCTCATCTCACGTCTAAACCTGAATCACCAGCACGGCCTGACACGGCTCCGCATCAGCGTCGAAGAGAATTTCGGCCAATGGGCCGACTGCTGGTTGATGCTGTGATTCTATGGTCCTGCAGGAAGAAAGACGGGGTCAGCGGCAAATATGCGTCGTGGAGGGAGCCAGCAGGTCGTCACCGACGCTGACAAGCCGCAGTCGATGTGGAACTGGAGTATCCATGGGATGGCATGCTTTCAGGACATCGATGACATGGATGAGTCGGTTGGCAATATCATTACATCCTTCGAGCAGGTTTCGATGCCATTCATCCGGGTTGATACAGTTGCTGGCATGGCTATTCATTCCTGGGAGGGCTTTCGTCGTTTAGTTCGGTGGGGAAGCGACACGCATAGAGTCGACGACGCAGCCGATACATCTTCAGCAGTTTCTCTCTGTCAGCCGTTCGGAGAACATCTCCGCAAACCCGCACCTGCCGCAAGCTGCGCTGCTGAAAGAAATGAAAAAGATGTTATGATCGGCACAACACACACAGTGATCGCGTTTGAGGACGGGTGACATCATGCGGCTTGGTATTTTTGGAGGCACGTTTGACCCGGTTCACTATGGGCACTTGCTGTTGGCAGAAACGTGCCGGGAACAATTGAAACTGGATCAGGTTCGAATTGTTCCTGCCGCGACGCCGCCTCATAAGCTGGATCATCAAATTTCTGATGGCCATGCGCGGGCTGATATGCTGAGCCTTGCGGTCTCAGGATATCCGGAGTTTGTCATTGATCGACGGGAGCTCAAGCGCAAAGGCCCATCGTTCACGGTCGATACACTGACTGAATATGCGGCTGAGTTTCCGGGTGCCGACTTGTTTTTTTTGGTCGGAGCGGATTCCCTGCGAGATTTGCTTGCCTGGCGAGACCCGGAACGCATTTCGAAGCTCGCCACTGTAGTAGCCTGCAATCGACCAGGTTTGGCAGCGCTGCAAGACGAACAAGTTGTGAAATGGGTCGGACCTGAGATAGCGGCTCGCGTTATGACCGTGCAGATGCCTGGGACAGATATTTCTGCTTCAGCACTGCGAGAGCGAATTCACAGTGGACGCAGTCTGCGTTTCCTGACACCACGCTCTGTGGAAGCATTTGTGATCGAGCACGGTCTGTACTGCAAAACGTCACCATGAAGGTAGTCATTGCGCTGGCCTGGTTTGATTGTGGCTTGCTTGACCACCTGTGGCAAATCGATCGCCCCGAAACAATCGAATCGACCGTCCATCCTGGACCGCAATTGTTTTGGTGTCCTGGCTCGTGGTGGTCCGCGACCTTTTCGGCAGCAAATGCCAACGCAGCACTTCGGCCTTGTTCGGGACGCTCCAGAATCTGAGTTGATTGTTGTCGTGTGCAATCAGTGTCCGACCTTCGTCCGCAAAATAGAGGGCTGCGAGTTCCGAAGTCAGACCGAACGAGGCGATTTCTTTTCCATCGGACATCTGCCAGACACGAGCCCACAAGTCTTCACCCGCAGTGGCCAACAGTTGTCCGTCCTGAGACACGGCCAATTTCTGTGCGGAGTTTTGATGCGCGGGTCGTTCCTGAAGCAACTGACCCGTGGAAGAGTTCCAAATCCGAATGACCCCATCCGCACACACCGTTACGACAAAATCTCCCCGAGGCACGAACTGTATATCAGTCACCGCCCTGGGATGGTTGGTAAGCCAGAGGCGTTCGCCCTTTTCCACGTCCACCGACCACAATTCGTTATTCACGCACAAGAAGGCTCGCTTTCCATCCGGTGAGAGACTGCCATTGCTTGGATAGTGGCTCACCAGCGGCAGTTGCCAGACGCGCTCTCCCGTGGCGATCTCGAACGACGTCAAGTACGTCCCGAGAGTGCTTCTTTCCGTCGTCAGAAGTCTGGCACCATCGACCGTCCGACACGTCCATGCGTCAGGTGGTATGTCATCGATCGTGAGTCTGAAGATTTGAGTTCCCTCTGGCATCGCGTAGCCAAACACCTCACCCGACATCACGACGGTCAATATGGAATCGTGCCACGAGGGAGTGGATTGAAGGTGGTCATGTTGGGATGCGATGCGAATTGTCCCGTCGATCTCCTCCCCCGGCCACAAGCGAATCGCTCCATCCTTCGAGATCGACACGAGACCTTTTCCACCGGGGACGACATCGATCCCCAAAATCCAATCGGAATGGCCCGCGAGGAATTCGTCGTCACCACCGTCCAGGATGGCTTTCCGCTTGAGTAACATCCGCGAATCGGCAAATCCGACCACAAGTGTCTGATTATCACGCCAGGTCACTGTGCGAATGCCGCTGGCAAATTCCTGATCGCGAAGGATGCTGCCGAACCGACTGTCCTTCGCTGCGACGTTCCACCGAACTAGGTGTCCCGATCGGAATCCCGTCACCAGTTCCGTCCCATCGGGAGAGAGTGCCAGCGAGCGAGCCCAACTGAAATATTGTGGCAGAAGCAGTTGGCCCTCCGGTAAATGAAAATCGGGTTGCGCTGATCTCCAGTCCCACAGGCGGATGGTGGAATCCTGAGCGGCGGAAAACAGAACTCCCGTGTCGGATTGTTCCTGGAGCGAACGGACAGTATCGGAATGCCCGGAGAGTTCGGACAGCAACCGCCCGGAATGTCTGTCCCAAATACGGACCACGCGGTCAGCACCGCCAGACGCAATGGCTTCCGCATGTTTACCGATAAATTTTACATCGAAAACCCTGCCTTGATGTCCCAGCAAGGCATGGAGTTCTTTTTGGGGCTTCAAATCCCAGACGCGAACCGTCCCATCATCCCCGGCGGAGACGAGCAACTGCTCGTCCGCAATGGGCGAAAAGTGCAGTGCATTAATAGTACCTCGTGCGTGCCCGCGCAGTTCGCCGATCAGCTGGCCTGCAGGCAATGAACGCAGGCGAATGACACCGTCCGGTTCTCCGCAGGCGACCACATCTCCCTCCGGATTGATGGCAACCGATGCAGACATAGCCCCCTTTTCAAAAGTGCCGATGACATGCGATCTCTTTTGGATCTGATGAGACAGCATCCACCAGGGGAAGGAACGCAGGTCGGCTTCTCCCGGCAGCGGGATGCAAGCCTCAAGTCGTTGGCGGGCTTCAGTCGCCTTTCCATCCTGCCAGGCTTCCGACGCTTGATGCAGATCAGCGGCGTAAACTCGCTGACGCAGAGCCAGAGTGCGAACTTGAAGCTCTTGCTGGTGTTTCTGAGCAATCTGCAGCGACTCTTTCAATTGGGCGCTGAACCACAAAGAACCGACCAGCAAGCTGATCACGGCCAGGATCACCGTCAATAACAACGCGACGACAACCGGATTTCTGCGAGACCACCGGTAGACGGTCGTTGAGACGGACCGGGGCCGGGCGACAACTGGCCGGTTCTCCAGAAATCTGCGCAGATCGTCCGCCAATTCTTGCGAGGTTCGATAGCGGTCCTGCGGCTCACGCCGCAAACATTTCAGGCAGATGGCTTCCAGGTCACGGGGAATACCCGGCACAATCGTACAGGGATTTGGCGGATCGTGTTGCAACACCTGATGAATCGTTTCGAGTGCGCTCTTTCCACGATAAAGCGGATGATGCGTCAGCAGCTCGTAGAGGACCGCGCCCAGGCCGTAGATATCAGACGCTTCCGCGATTAACTCTTTGGAACCCGCGGCTTGCTCGGGAGACATATATGCCGGAGTCCCCAGGAGCGTTCCCGTCTGCGTCTGGCCCTGGTCCTGAACCAGTTTTGCCATGCCAAAATCAGAAAGTTTCGGCACAAAATCGCTTATGTCATCCAGTGGTGCCGCAGAGGTCAGCGGAGCCAGCAGGATATTTCCCGGCTTGATATCGCGGTGCAGAATCTGTCGGCTGTGCGCCAGAGCCACCGCTTCCGCCAACTGCAGCATGAGGCGCACGGCCACGAGGGGTGAGACCGGCTGCGGATGATCTCGCAGCCAGGCGGACAACGAAGGACCGGTGATGTAGTCCTGGGCCAAATAACAGACTGTTCCTACCTCCCCGGATTCAAAGACCGTGACGATGTTGGGATGTGTCAGCAGGGCGGCGGCACGTCCCTCAGTCAAAAATCGCTTTCGTCGGGAGGAATGGAGCAGCACATCCGGGCGGGGAACTTTGAGGGCAACAAGTCGGTCAAGCACCGGATCGCGAGCCAGAAAGACGACCCCTTCTCCTCCCATTCCCAAGCTGCGCAGCACCTCAAAACGGCCGAAGTGAGCATCGTGGATTCCGAGCAACGATTGGGCATTCAGGTCGATACTGAAGTCGAAATCGTCACCACCGGCATCACTAACGATGTCTCTGCGGAAGTTGCTTGAGTCGGGCGATTGCCATGCCGTGGTGGGTGATGCTGATGCTTTGTAAAGTAGTTCCAGCTGGCGACGGGTTCCTTCGAACTGCGTCAATTCCTCGGGACTGAGTTCTTCAATTGACTCTTTGGAGAGCTCTGAAGTCGGGTGATCATGCAGAGCAGCATCGACTTTCGGCACCAGCGGAACGAAAAGATCGGACGGCTCAACCGTGGGATCGGGTTCACTGGGATTCATGTTATTTATCCTGATTGTCGAGCGTATCGTGAGATCGGCGCATACTGAATGCCGGGCCTTGCCTCAGCGGAGTTACAACACAGGCACGCCAGCAATTTTTTTCGCCGTGCCTGTCTCTGCTGCTTCGTAAATCCCGAATACCGTCCGCAATGCATTCAGAGACTCCTGCGTTGTTACGGGCGGAGCGGTGTCTCCGGCGACGGCAGAAATAACTTGTGCTACGAACGGCGAATAGCCTCGCGGGTCGGTCGGACCTTCGAACGTCTGCACCTGCTTTGCCGTCGGCCCGGCGTTTTCATACCAAGCCATCTTTGGCGTGCCGAAAGAATCCAGATTCATCCAGCCCTTCGACCCCCAGATCCGGATTTGAGTGTGATACCCAGCATTCAGATAGTAGCCGGAATTGATCGTGCCTAGCATTCCGTTGCTAAAGCGAAGCGTTGCCACGGCGGAATCTTCTGCCGTGATCGGCTGCCCGCCAATGTTGGTAATAGCGCCCGTGACCTGAGTGACGGCCGTGCCGGTAAGATACATTGCCAGATCGAGCCAGTGGATGCCGAGCCAGATCAGGTGTCCGCCGCCGGCTCGAGTCTTGTCGGCGTACCAAGTGCCGTGGTACGCCAGGTCAGTGAGTCGCGTCTGATCGGCAACGATATGCATGTCGATACTGTAAATGTCGCCGATGTGTCCCTGCTGGATCATTTTTCGAGCAGTCAGTGTTTCGGGATTGGCTCGATTCGCGAACGCCAGCATCAAGTGGAGGTGCTTTGATTCCGCCAGATTCGCAAGATTTTCAAACCGCTCAAGCGTCACACAGCCAGGCTTCTCTGCGAACACATGTGAACCCGAATCCAGAGCTGCCTCGATCACCGGCGGAGCAAGCTTGGCTTCCATCGAGACCATACACAGCCGGGGTGCTTCCTTCGCCAGCAATTGAGCATGGTCAGAATACGTCCGAGTCAGCTTTTCACCGAGCGCATTCTTCGCATCGTCGGCCCACCGATGATCCGGATCCGCCAGCACAACTTCCTCACACTCCTTCGCCTCCGCCAGCGCCGAAAAATAGGCATTCATATGAGCGCCTTCCGCGTGTGTCAGAATGGCAACTTTCATTGTGGTGGCTTTCGATCCATATGATTCATTGGATATTGCTTTCGAGAAACGCGATCAAATCACGAAGTTCACGGTTGGTTAGTGAATTGACCACACCGGTCGGCATGAAGGAGACCATCGACTCGACCATCGATTCAATGTCATTGCGGTCAAACGTGCGACTCTGTCCATTTGTGTCCCGAATGGTTTCGTGCGTGTATGACCGCAATCGGATTCCGGTATAGGTTCGCCCATCATTCAGAACGATTGTCCGAGTTTGGTACTCCGGAGCCATTTGGCGACTCGGTTCAAGGATCGATTGCAGCAGCCATGTGCGGTCCCTGCGATTGCTCAGGCCGCTCAGGTCCGGCCCAACCACATTGCCTCGACCGGTATGCCGATGACAGTTAGAACACTGCGCCAGCCGAGCATGATGAAAGATATGGCGGCCGTTCTCTGTATCCGCCGGAGTTTTAACCGCGTCAAGTGCTTCGAGCCACGCCTGCGTATCGGTGAGCGGTGGCCGATCGGCTGCCATTGCTTCCGGTGCCAGCACGGCCTCGATCAAGTCTGCGGACTCGGCGTGCGTTCTCGCGAGCTCTTCCAGCCGTTGAATCTGCTCTGGCGAGTGTTTGCAGAACCGCAGGCACCTTAAAGCCTCTTCGCGCACGGCGCGTTGGCTGTCGTCAGCGAGTTGCAACAAAAAATCGACGTGTTGTTCCGCCACCGCAGCCAATCCGGCGACTGCTTCGGCACGCAGCGGAACACTTCGATTGGGGTCGGCTGCGATATCGGTAAGGAACGTCTGAGAGACCAGTGGATTGCCGGCCAGCGTGCGGACAACTTCCAGCGAAAGCGTTTCGTCGTTCACGGACAGAAGTTCCTGAAGCATCTTCAGCGTCAGACCTTCAGGGAATTTCAGCACAGGTGAGACGCCTTCCTGCGGAGCGGATAGCGGCTGAGTCGGCAGCAGGCGCAGGGCATAGGCTCGCAGCTTTGGGGCACTTTTGGCGTCCTGAACCCGAGCCAGCAGCATCTCGGGGTTCCGTATGCCGGCTTCAGGTGTTCCGTTCAATGTATTCCATGCGGCGATTGCAGCTTCAAAGCGGTGGTAGTCTAGGTCGCTGCGGTTCAGGATCGTCTCTATATCTGGCTGGAACAACTTCAACCCAGCGTCTGCAATCCAGCGCAGGGTCTCAAACTGTACGTCGGCATTCTCGTCCGCAAGGAAAGGCCGGATCCAAACCTCCGGCGAAGCCTTCGCCAGCTTGAGAGCAAGAACCGCTTGAATTCGATCGGCCACGGGCCAGGCAGCAACGTCATCCCGTGCCCACTTTGGTGCCTCCCGCGACAGCGCCAGTAATGCGGCTCGTGCAAGAAATGCATCTTCGTCCTTGGCCAGTTGCAGCAGGGTCACGCGATCTGCTGTGGACTTGCCACTCCGCAAGTCGGCCGCAAGTCTTGCCTTGTCCGTGAGCGGCTCGGGGTCGAGTGTTCCGACCCAATCGGCTTTATCGAGGTCGATCTCGAGCTTCCACAACCGTCCGAAGCCATGCGCCTCATATCTGCCATCGACCCAATCGGTAAGATACCAGACTCGTTTCCGTCCACTGCCGTCCTGAGCAACATCCGCGCTGGCGATACAGCCGGGACGAAAGTACTTGCCTCCATGAACCAGTGCGACTCGATCCGCAGCGAAACTGGCTCCCTTGCGACGCAGCAAAAAGAAGTCGATGCGGTGATCGCTCCACGACGGCACCAGCAGCCCTCGACCCAAAGGCCATACGCCACACGGAGCTTCTCCCGACGGATGGATCATGGGCAGAGTCCCACGCAACTCGCCATTCCAGCCGACAAACGGATGATGCGCTTCGGGACCATACGACTGCTGATAGCCATAGTCTCCGCCTTCAACAATGTGCAGAAGACGACACGGTGGTCTTTCACCCGGATCATTGTCCGCAGCAAAGATCTCTCCGTCTGCGCGGACACAAATACCGAAGGGGTTCCAGAATCCTTGTGCAATCGGTCGCAGATTCTTCCCATCAGCCGAGCAGCGGAAGATGCCACCTTCGCCAGTTCCACGAACGGCTGCACCATCAGTTCCCGTCAGAGTCCAGGGCTTTCCAAAGTTTTCACCGAGTCCGAAGACCAGATCCCCATCTGGATGCCATGCCAGTCCTTCGAGGCCGTTGTGCGGATAATCGGCGTCAGTTTCCAGGGTGAGAATATCTTCTTCAACGTCGCCTTTTCCGTCACCGTCGGAATCCTTAACTCGCGTGATTCGATCTCGTTCAGCCAGGTACACCCAGCCGTCCGATCCGAGTTCCAAATCCATCGTGGCATCTGTTGCGTTGTAAAATACCTGCCGTTGTTCGGCTCTTCCGTCTCGGTCCTTATCCGTGAAGATCAGGATCTCATCATGTTTCGGGCCCACGTAGCCGTCCGGGCGAAAATGAGTATGAGTGGCGACGACCCAGATTCGTCCCTCATGGTCAACATCAATACCGGTCGGTGTCACGAGCGCAGGATGTTCGGCCATTAGTGAAAGTTGCACGCCCGGTTGCAACATTTCCACCTGCGAATCCTGATCATCGGCAGCGCGCGCACTGGAAACGAAAAGACCGAAAATAGCTAGAGCGGATACGGTTGTCTTCTTCATGAACATTGACCTCGTGAGGTGGCACACCGATAGACGTATTTGATCCAACTATACAAAGCGACTGTCCATTGTGCGAAGCGTCAGGACTCATCAATGATCGCGCCGCTGATTGGCAGAGCGGCAACGAGCTCAGCGGTCTGAACGGCAGAACCGTTCGACTTCGAGTCGATTTGCGGGACGCTGATCTTTACGGTATACAGCTCGTTCACTTGCAACTGTGACTTTGAACTTCTGGCCAGATTGGACACCATTAATGTCTGAACCATTCGTCTATCTCAAAGGGGAATTTGTCCCCGCGTCACAGGCTCATATTGCGATCTTTGATGCCTCGGTAGTTCTTGGTGCAACGATCACCGATCTGTCACGAACGTTTGGTCACGTTCCGTTTCGACTGGAAGATCATGTGGCGAGATTTTATCGATCGTGCAAATACGCCCGAATCGCACCGCCAATTACTGCGGCTGCGACGATGGACGTTGCTCAGGAACTGATTCGCCGGAATTCAGAGTTGCTTCGTCCCGGCGAAGAGCTGGCTCTGGTGCAGTTTATTAGTCCCGGAGAGTTTCGACTCTACGCTGGTGCTGCTGGTGGGGCAGGAGACATGGTTCCGACCTATTGTATGCACACGTTCCCTCTGCTGTTTCGGTTCTGGCAGCACTACTTCAGTGAAGGCGTGCATGTTGTGACTCCCTCAATTCGCCACGTTCCACCTCAGTGCGTCGATCCGAAGATCAAGTGTCGAAGCCGCATGCACTGGTGGCTGGCAGATCAGGAGACACACCTTGTTGATCCGAAAGCGGTCAGCCTCTGCCTTGACCTGGATGGCAACGTTACGGAAACGAGCGGGTCCAACTTCCTGATCTATACCGGCGATGAGATCGTCAGCCCGAGTCGCCGTAACGTTCTTCGGGGGATCAGCGTGGAGACCGTCACGGAGTTATGTGACGAATTGGGTGTTGCTTTCGTTGAACGCGATTTCCAGGTTCACGACGTTATAAATGCAGACGAGGCGTTTCTTGCCAGCACGCCCTACTGCCTCGCGCCTGTCACAAAAATAAACGGTGTCACTATTGGCAATGGCAATCCTGGCGCAATGCTGCACCGTCTGCTGGATCTGTGGAGTGAACGTGTCGGAGTCAACATCGTCGAACAAATTATGTCGGCGGACAGCAAATAGTTCCCGGGGACCCGTGGATGCAAATGCTCGCTGACGGAATTCGGAGGCAGCAACGGCTGTTTTTTTGCGGCAGCCTTTCAAATCAGTCCTCAGCTATGCATAATTGCCGCACACCTGCGCCGCAAAACTGCACTGCAATCTGACAGTGACATGGACTGGACCCTATGAATAACACGCTATTCATCAAGTACGCATTCCTTCCCATTCTTATGCTCGTGAGCGGGGTTAATTCGGCCGAAGAACCGTTGCCGCTCCGCACACTTATTTCCACACATCAAACCCTGCATACAAATATACGCGCCGACGAACCATTGCCGCTCCGCACGCCACTGGACGACTACATTCAGAAGCCGGATGCTAGCTACTCCTGGAAGGTCGTCAGCTCGAAATCTGTCGGTGGTATAAAAACGGTGGTCGTGGATATGGTATCGCAGACATGGCGAACCAAAGAGGAAGTCGATCGTCCGGTATGGCAGCACTGGGTGACGCTTGCATTCCCGGAAAAGATCACTTCTGATATCGGGATGCTGTTCATTGGTGGTGGCCGCAATGGTGGCGATCCGCCTGCTGAAGTAAACGAACGCATCATGAAGATTGCTCAGGCCACCGGCAGTTGTGTGGCGGAACTCAAAATGGTTCCCAATCAGCCGCTGATCTTTCACAATGATGGCAAGCCGCGGGTTGAGGACGATCTAATCGGATACACTTGGGATCAGTACATCAAGACAGGAGATCCTTCATGGCCGGCGCGGAACGCGATGATCAAAAGCGCCGTTCGAGCGATGGATACGATGACTGCCGTCATGGCTTCTGAAACCGGTGGCGGACAGAAAGTGGAACGTTTCGTTGTCGCGGGTGGTTCAAAGCGAGGCTGGACGACATGGCTCACCGGTGCTCTGGATAAACGAGTGGTGGCCATCGTACCAATTGTGATTGACGTTCTGAACACAAAGATGTCGATGGAAAATCATTTTGCTGCTTACGGATTTTGGGCACCATCGATCGGCGACTATTTGTCGCATCAGCTTATGCAGAGGATGGAGCACCCGCGACTGGCGGAGCTGTACCGTCTGGTCGATCCGTATTTTTACCGTCATCGGCTGACGATGCCGAAATTCGTGCTGAACGCAGCAGGCGATCAGTTCTTCCTGCCAGATTCGTCCCGGTTTTACTGGAATGAACTTCGAGGCGAAAAGTATCTGCGGTACGTACCAAACGGTGACCATGGTCTGGATGGCACCGACGCGATGGAAAGTCTGATCGCATTTTATTCGATGATCCTTGCCGACCAGACACCTCCGCAGTACCTGTGGACGCAGGGTGATGACGGTTCGCTGCGAGTCATGACAACCACGGCTCCTAAGGAAGTTCGGCTGTGGCAGGCGACCAATCCTGAAGCGCGTGATTTTCGGCTGGAGACGCTGGGACCGAAATACACCAGCACAGAACTGCAGGCCAATGACAGCGGCACTTATGTGGGTAACGTCGAGATGCCGGCGCAGGGCTGGACCGCGTATTTTGTTGAACTGACCTACGATGTGGGCGGCCCCTTGCCGTTCAAAGTGACGACCAACGTGCGTGTTAAGCCGGATACCCTTCCATTTGAAAAAAAGCAATCCGATTTGCCGACATCGCTGACCGTGATTGGCGTTGCTCCGAATGAGGACGCTGCTCAGGCTGCAATTAAAGAAGCGGAAACTTTCATCAAGGAGCAGGGATTTGCCGCAGGTGACCTGTCGTTCCATTGCGATGGCAAGCGTTGTTTCTTTAACTGGAAACCGAAAGGTGATTTCGAAGTCGGAGCAAAGACCATGACCGAATGGATGGCGAAGAAAAAGTTCGGAAAGTTCGCCTATCAGCTCGAATCCGGTCCGGAAATTACACTGCCGCCCACCCTTGCCCCCTGATCCCATGGAGACCGTCGTTTTAGTCAGCCTCCCAGTTTTCGGGTCAAAACGGGTCTGGAATTTTTGGAGTTTTGCTGACTCCTCGGTCAGAAGTTCCGACATCTCAAGACGCATCCGACGGATGAAGCGAACGAGTTTTTGCCGGAACAAACGCGGTGATGTTTCGATCTTCAAGGCCAGCCAGCACAGAGCCTGCCGCGTTGCCACTGTCGGTGAGTACGTTTCCGGTTTCTCGATGCACACCACAGTTGCATGACCACTGAGTTCCAGGAGCGATTTCGGATCAGCGAACCCACATCGGTTTGCATCGACCGACACGGCAAAATGTCGGGGCAAAGCCTTGCAATCGATCCTGCCAGTCACTCGTGGTAGGGTTCCAATTCCAGAAAATTAAATGTCTGCTCCTGGCCGAATGTCGCCGTTGGCGGCTGCGACGAGTCCCAGTCTGACATGGTGAACTGCGCCGTTGTCGATTTCGCTCGGAAGACGATCCAGTGGTACGTGATCCAAACCGGAATCGGAGGCTCGGGGCTCGACAGATAAGCTTCGTTGAATGATCGCTCGGTGTCGATCTCAACACCGTCGATCGAGACCTTTCCGTAAAACGGGTTCGCCTCGTCTCTATTCTTCTTTTCCTTCGGATTGACCAGGTCCTGATAGTCACAACTGAACATCTTCAATGAATACAAACGACCTGGTTGCAGGTCTTTGATCGTCTGCGAAGATGTATTTGGGCCTTTCGAGCTTCGTTTCATCCACAGAAATGTATCACCGATATGTTCCGGGTCGGCGGGACGACAGAGACTCCAGACAGCTCAGCTGAAAATCGAGAACGAACACCTTCGCCGACAGTCTGTCGTGCTTCAATTCAGGGGTCCACGAAATTCACGAAAAACACGAAATGAAGGACCGGGGATGAATCACAGTGATGGCCGTTCGGTCCTTTCCATACACTTGGTTGCGGCTGAGCGAAGCGAAGTTCGCTGGGTCTTCGCTGGTCAAAACTGCGATTTCAAACGACCTGTCACTGGGTTCTGTTCCCCTCTGCGTCGATTTCACCCACCCGCAATTGCGAAAGCCAACTGAGCGACGAAACTCTTTGACAGAACCGAATGCAGGACAACCGAACGAGTGGAATCGCTTATTCATCCCAACCTGCAACCCTGCAACCTGCAACTTGAGTTCCCTGACTACTGCCAACTGACGACTGAAGACTCTGCGTTTTCCTCCGCCCAGGCCGCCATCGCCGACAACAACATCAGCGTTAAGCCGATCGATTCGAGCAGCAGATTAATTTTGAGATCCCCCAGTCGCAACCCGAGTAGACGATCCACATGGTGGAACGAGGTCGCTCGAACAACGATAAACGCCGCCTGGATCCCCAGTCCCGCAGCTGCAAATTTGCACGGCCATGACCATCGCCGCACGAGCCACAGGCATAGTGCAACACTGCACGACGCGGCAGCAGCCACGCCGAAAATGAACGCCACCTGAATCGGCCGACGCACGTCATACAGGCCAGCATCTCGCAGGATATCCCGACCATACAAAGTCAGCAGCGACTGAAAATCCGCCTGCTTATTGATCCCTAGGCAAAACAGCATCACCGCCAGCACCAGCCAGAACCTAGCTTCACCACGTCTCTTCTCCCCCGATGCCGGGGGAGAAGGTGGCCGCAGGCCGGATGAGGGGGCGAGGGCGGAAACGGGGACAGCACGCCGACTAAATTGCCTTCCCACCACAAGGCAGATAACACCCGTGAGAAAA
>CANJQC010000107.1 GCA_947476295.1 Planctomycetaceae bacterium
CAACATGGATGAAAAGTCCACTCTCGATTGAGAGCTGTTTGTAGCAATTCTCCAGTCGTGCCACTTGCTGTTGAATCGCATCGACAGAGGTATTCGCCCACCACGTCGAACAGGGATAGTCAGACGGATTCACGCTCTGAGGTCTGCTGCCGTTTGCATAATAGGTTGCTTCTTTGACCACGCAACTGGACTGTCTGTGGTGTTTCACTGACTTGCCGCTTCTGAACACTTGCTCCAGATCTGTATTCACGAGTGACGACTGAAGCAGACGTGACTTGAACATGATCCAGTCTTCAAGGCGGTCGGTAACGTCGATATCAAGGGCAACGTGTGCACCGCGGCCTGCAAGTGGCAACGTCGGAAATGCCGTCAGCTCCAGAATTTCTTCGTCGCAATCAGAACGGGTCATTCGCGCCAGCAGTCGTTTTTTCGGTATGCGAACATCATCAATTTCGTATCTCAGACCACGACCACCTAGGTCACGGTTGAGCTTTGAGATCTCGAACATCAGCAGTCCAACCTGCATTGTCGTTGCATTGCCTGGCTGTATGAGCAATCGGAAGGGGGCTGCTGCACTCTTTCTGGCGTCAGCATCAGCGATATCTCGCTTCATACGGGCAGAAACCCGGCCCACATCGACCGCTAGGGGCGATCCGGAAACATTCGTTTCCAGGAGCTGTTGAACTTCGTCTCGCTGCCTGGCAAGTTCGTGCGATTCCCGCCGCAACTGTCTTCGCCACGCAGCCTTTTCGCATTCAAATTCCTCGATCGCCCGTTCCAGCTGATCCAGTTGTTGACAGAGAAACTGTTCAGTCCGGCGTCCAATTGTGTCCAGACGACGTGCGAGCAGCAGCAGCTGTGGCTGTGGCTGTTGAGTCACATTCACATCATCTTTCAGTTGAATGGATGTTGCGTTCATGGGCTTGAGATCACTCTTAAACGGGCCTTCTTAACGATGCGACGGACTGTCGCGGGTAAAAATGACGTAGTGCTCTGTCAAGGCTCAGAAAAGGGGTCAGGAACCAATAGCCAAATGGCCCGAAGGGTGCTTCGCACTATTGGTTCCTGACCCCTTTTCTGAGCCCGCCGCGCCAGAAAAACTCTGTGCTACCTGCCGTCCAGCCGACTCCACAGCCTGGCGATGCGGCTGCTGAGTTTGCGTTCTTCCCGTTCCTTCTGTTCCTGTACGTGAATTTCGTTCAGATGCTGCCTGAGTGCCTGGAACTTCAGTTTGTCGTCGCCAGTTCCTGCGGTCTGTTTTCGCTGTTTTTCCGATTCCAGCTCCTGACGCAATCGAGCAATCTCAGAGCGTTCTTCAGCAAGTTGCATTCGCTCTTCGCGCGGCTGGGCGTGCTTTGCCAATTCCAGATCACGCTGCAGCTGAGTAATTGTCTGTTCTGCGTCAAGCAATTTCTGACGTTGCGATTCCGCTGTCTCACGCAGGCTTGTCATGACATTTTGTGCAGCTTCAAGTTTTACGTTCGACGATTCCGCGTTCAGTGCCACTTCTGCGTGGTCCCGTTCCGCAGCAATGGCCTGAAGCTCTGACTGCAGCCGGGTTTGTTCCGAACGCCATTCCTGTTCGCGATCACTGCATCGTTGCTCAATGTCGTGCAGCCAGGAATCAATCTGACTGTGTTCTTCTCGTTCCGCCCGATTTGCAGCTTCAGCGGCTTCCAGCAGTTCCGTGAGCGTGGCAATCTGATCGTCACGCTCCTGAAGCTCCTGAAGCAACTGTTCCAGTCGTTCAACCAGCTTTTCAGCATCGGGTTTCGTAAGGACATTGTCACTTTCTGAATCAGCGTCGAATGCCGGCAATTGACCGGCGACGCTGTGATCACGATCAGCAAGCGCAGTCTGCAGATCAAGGATTTCGGTACGCAGCAATTCGAGCATCTCTTCCTGGTACGGATCGACATTTGGGATGACGACTTCTATACCGGCTGTCAGCCGACTTTGCAGGACTTTGTTTTCTGCGTTCGCCTGCTGCAACTGCAACTCAAGTTTGCTGATCGTCATGAATGGCGATTCTGCCTCCTGACTCTCCGTCGATTCCGACTCGACTGCTCTTGACACACTGCCTGACAAGGTCGCACTGGCGATGGACGTTTGCTCGGACATCGGGGTACTGCAGTCTCTGGCATTCGGATATTGAGGACTGCTGCGGTTTAGTTTCACGGAAATGATGGTCTTCCCGATTCGGAGTTCAGCATCCGTCTTGAGCTGCATTTCGCGGACTCTGATTTTATCGACAAAGGTGCCTGTTTCAGAAAAGCAATCTCTGACAGTGATGACACCACTTTTGGCGATAATCATGCAATGCGTCGATGCAACCTCATCATCGATTATGCAGATGTCGGCGCTCGGATCCGAGCCGACGGCAAGGCACTCGTCATCACGAATCGGGCCTGAACTGCGAGGCTGGCCTGGGCGATTCAGGTGCAAAGTCGCGATGGCTTCTCTTTCACAGGATATTGAGAGCATCAGTTGGCTCCTGCTGTACATAGAAATGCGGCTTGCCCACTGGTGGCCATGGGGCTCACAGCGGTTTTCAAAGCACTGAATCGTTCTGCTGGATGATCAATCGCTTTGAGAAGGTCGGTGCTGGTGTATGGACGACGGAGAAGAGTCTGCGACTGCAGCGAAACTGCGATTGGTGGTGATGTCGTTGCCGCCGGTGCAATCAGAACGACTGTGTGTTGACCTTCCAGAACGGAATTGTTCTGAAGAATCTCCGGAAGGTTGAGTTCATGTGTTCCCTGCAGGGCGATCAACACAGCGTCCGGAGTTTTTCGTTTCAGCAGCAGTTGCAGACTGAATTCATCGCGGACGACATTTCCGGTCCAGCCGGTTCCGGCTTGATCGATCATACTGCGGATCAACGTTCCATGTTGCGCGTCCGGCTCGTAGGCGATCAGAGTGCGAGTCCGTGTAAGGGTTTCGCTTTTGACCCACTCCGCCAGCAGAAAGCCTTCCAGAACTGCCCGCGCTTCATTGCACGGCAGCCCTGACTTTGCTGCCAGCTCGGCAGTGTTTCTGGGGGTCGAATCCAGGTGCGAAAGAAGCTGGACGTGCGTTGCGGACAGGCCAGCGCGGTCAAGATTCTGTCCGCGAAGACCGTTTCGAATCCAACCGACCTGAACTCCAGTTGTTAAATCCTGTATTGGCGGACAATTGAGAGTTCCGTCAACCAGGATGCCTGCGAGGCTCGTGTCGATCGACACTTTAGTGAAGAGCGATGGCTGCGCTCGTTCCGGATGGAAACTGAAACAGGTTGGTTTAATCGTAAAGCAGTAGCGTGTGAGCGCAGCAGCCTGATGACGTAGGAGCGTCCGCAACATTCTGGGATCCAGAACCTTCTTATTCATTAGCTCGACAAGTCCATCGACCCGAGTCGAGGTTCCGCTGCTCAGGGTGAACTGCAGCAATGGTGACAATTCGCTCAACGATTCTGGCAGCTGAGCTGCGATCTGTGCCGAATCGAAAGAAGGCGAAACAACTCCCTGAATCCGGCCATCCTTCAGGAAAAAGCAAACGCGGTTCCTGTCGGTTTCCACCTCCAGCATACCAGCCTTACGCCCGTTGTTCAGAAAATCGATGACTTCGCGCAGGCCGAGCCAGCGAAAGTCACCAGAGAACGCTGGCTGATCGGTTTCACCAACGACCTCCGGCACCGCCGTGCCGTTCGTCTGCGACGCAATGATCATGGCTCCCGTCTCAAGTGCGTTGGCGACGGCCATCTTCAGCAGATCAGATGTGAATGGCTTTGGCAGCGAATCCACTACATTTGGAACATCCATGTATTCGACGTAAGCCTGTTTTCGCAGCGTCGATGACACCAAAAACGGGATGTGCCGGCATTCAGGAAACTGAATAATCTTGCGACAGACCTCCAAGCCTGTCGTTCCCGGAAGCTGATGATCAAGCAAAATCAGATCGGGCTTAATTTCGCGAGCCATCTCAATACCAAGCTCGCCATTTTGCGCAAGTATGACACGATAGCCTTCCTGACTCAAATGGCTGTCCACCATTTTCCGAATGGTTGCGCTGTCGTCAATGACAAGGATTGTTGACGTTGACATAATCGATTTTTTTCGGGACAGAAGGAGAGGGAATTGTGTTTCTCAGAAAATTGCGGCACCAGAAAAAACCAGCGAATTGATAATCGCTTTGATCGTTCCGTCCGTGACCGGTTTATGCAGGACTGCTGCCGGGTGAAGCTGCCTGACTTCTGCCAGCATGGATTCATCGTCGCGGCTGGTCAGCACCGCGACGGGGATCGTTTTCAATTGTTTTTGTCGTTTGATTTCCTGCAACAGCTCAACGCCGGTCATTCCCGGCATGTCAAGATCCGTGACGACAGCCGTGATGCCCCCGGCATTCAGCGCGCCCATGGCTTCTCGCCCATTGGCCGCTTCGCGAACTTCGAAACCAGCTTCGCGAAGCTTTCTGGAAAGTGTTCGCCGTACAACGACAGAATCATCGACAACAAGAATACAACGCTCAATCTCCACAGGCTTCAGCGGTTCCCTGCTGGCTGGGATGGTTTCTGTGCTGTTCTCATGCGTTGGTTCAACTTGCTCGCAAAGATCAATGACTTTTCGAACATCCAGCAGCAGAACAGTTTCAGCACGTCCGGAAAGTGTGACTCCGGCAAACAGTTCATTTCGCTGCAACAGGGAGGGAAGTGAACGAACGACGACCTCTTCAACGCCGACGATTGCATCGACCGCGATCGTCACATCCCGCCCTGCACAACGCTGTGCCGTCGGGGATGTCCTGATTGTGTTGCGCAATGAAATGAAACAGCCGCGCTTGGTTTGATTTGACTTGCAGCCTAGTATCCGGCTCAGTGGTACGGTCTGGTCGTCTGATGCGGCATTCGCCAGACCATTCATCGGTCGCGTGGAATCTGACGTACCGCTGACTGTGTGCATTGGAAGTGCAAACAGTTGACCTCCGGCTCGAACCACCATGGCATGTTCAACGGCAGATCGAAGGGGAATGTGCAAACGAAAAGTGGTGCCCTGGCCGGGAGCAGATTCCAATTCGATCCGACCTCGCAGGCGTTTCACCCAGCTGTCCACCACATCCATCCCGACGCCGCGTCCTGAGATCTCGCTGACCGACGACTTCGTTGAAAACCCCGGGTGGAAAATCAGTTTCCAGAGCTGCGGTCGGCTCACCGATTCGCCCAGCGGCAGCAGTCCGAGTTCTCTTCCCCTCGTTTCGAGGGCTTCGTCATTAAGGCCGCGGCCGTCGTCACGCACTTCAATACAAAGGGAGGCCGCATCGGACCATGCCGACAGTGTGATCCTGCCGACAGCCGATTTTCCTGTCTTGATCCGCACGTCCTGAGTGTCGATCCCGTGACTGACCGCATTGCGAACCAGATGGAGCAATGGCTCAAACAGTCGTTCCTGCACAGCTCGCTCTGCTCGAGCGCCCTGGCCCTCAAAGTTCACTTCAACCAGTTTCCCCTCAGACTTTGCGGCGTCTCGAATGACGCGTTGCAGACGCTGGAACAAACCACCGATCGGCAGACGACGCAGTTCCATCAGTTCCTGCCGAAACCGACCGATTAAATGCGACACTGCCGAATTGTCATCAGACAACGGATCGAAAACTTCCTGCAGTGAACGACCCAGCTCAGCAGTGTCCTTGGAGACTTCATCCAGCGTGCGGGAGAGTAATCGAGCTTTCGCCGTCGTTCTTCCGGTTTCAATGACTGTTGAACTATCGCCTGACGTTGCCGCAGGCCCTGTCAGCTCGATGGTTGATGTCAGCGTCCGCGTGCGAGCGGCGCAGTAGTTTAGCTCGCGGTGAATGGTTCGCAGCGATTCAACATAGGTATCTCGACGGTTTCGCAACATGACAAGTTCCGCCAGCAGATCCATCAGCCTTTCAAGCCGCGACGCTTCAACACGGACAAAAAGTTCACTGTCGTTGCCTGTCGCGACGGACGGCGACGATCGCTGGTTGGGAACATGCTGGTCAGAAATTATTTTCGGTGAAGACGCTGCAACCAGGGTCACACCTACACCGGAGATTCCAAGAGCACTCAACTGAGCCCGAACGGCATCGACGCAATCCAGCAGCTTATCGACGTCAATGCTGCTCCCAGCGGTCGTTTCGATGTAGCTTTCCAGATCATGCAGGTATTTGGCCAGCCGGGAAAGCCCCACCGTACCGGACGCACCTTTTAACGTGTGCAACTGTCGACAGAATCCTCTCAGGGCTCCGCCGGATTCCTGACCCGATTCCAATGCCAGCAGAGACGCCTCCATTTCGGCAATGCACTGTTGAGCATCGTCGGCATAAGCCGCCACCATTTCCGGGTCGTCAATGGTTTCCAGTTCTCGAGGAGGTGTGGGCAGAGGATTCTGGCCAGAGGCTGACCGAGCATCCATCGATTTATTCACGCCTGCAACGTCACGTTTTTCAGAGTCCTCTCTGCAGAGCACCTGATCGCCGGAGTGAAATTCTTCACAGGCAAGTGAAGCCAGAATTCCGGCCATGTCAAACGGCGCTTGCTGTCGATTCTCGCTGTTGGCGTCTTGCAGATCGTCCGCTGCCCAAGAACCGTCGGAGCCTTCCGACTGCAGCGCTTCGTTCCAGCCCTCATTGTCTGCGTCGATCCAGCCTGATGGTTGTCGAAACGTCAGTCGTTCCTCGGGTGACAGCAGCGTAAGGTATTCACTCCAGCGACTCTTTGCCTGCTGCACAAGGATTTTTTGGCGGTCCTCAGAACCGGGGTCTGTCAGAAGCGGTAACGCCTGTTGTTGACAGAATTCAAGAATCTCTTCTGCCCGCTGATTGGTTGCCGAATCCTCGCGAAACATCGCCGCAACCGTCAACAGGTCCGCCATCATTGTTGCCGCAATGACAGCTTCTTCATTGGATGCTTCAGCAGCAGACTGCGCAAGAAGAATAAATCTCTGCTTCAGGACTTCGCCGGATGTCTCCGCGTCCATCCTGACTTGTATATTTTGGGTGTTTGTCACCGGACGAACTCCCCGGCTCTGACGGCCTCAAATAGTTCTTCGCTCACTTCCGGAGCATTCCGCCGGTGTCCCGCCGCGTTGTCAGATTTTGAACTGGACTTCTGCAGGAACGACGGACGACTGGATTCTCCAAAGTGATACATCGGCGACAGACCTTCTTCCAGATGCTGTGCTGTCTCAGCCAGGTCGGTGGTCTTGTGACGAATCATCTCATTTCGGTCACGAATAGTTGTTGCGATCTTTGAGACCTGCTGCATTGCTCGCACCACATCCTGCGTGCGCTGAAGCTGCTCAACCGTAGACCCAGAAATCTGACGAGCACGGTCTGAGGCGGCAATTGACGAGAGTCGGATGTTTTCGAGTGTCGCGCTCGCTTCACCGACTCGTCGAATCTCTTCCAGGACCTGATGACGTTCTTCCGTCATTGCCACGACCGTGTCCTGAGCTTCCGTCTGAATTGCGTCAACCAGCGCGGCGATGTCGCGTGATGCTGTCGCTGTACTTTCTGCCAGTCGTCTCACTTCTTCAGCCACGACAGTAAAACCTCGACCTTCCTGTCCTGCCCGGACCGCTTCGATCGAAGCATTCAGAGCAAGCATGTCGGTTCTGGCTGAGATATTACCCATCATCTTCGCGATGGAACCGATCTGTTCAGACTGCTGACCAAGCGATGCGACCTTTTTCTCACTGAATTCCACATTGGCGCGTATGTTGTGCATGCCGCGGACCAGATCCTTGATGAGTTCAAGTCCTCTGTCGGCGCGGTCGGCGGTTTCCCTTGCAGCGGCGTTCACTGTCGTCGCTTCGCTGCCAACCGCGTCTATTCTCTGCGAAAGCAGTTCGACTGAGTTAATCGCGCTGTTGATCGTTTGAATTTGCTGCTCCGCGCCCCAGTTGGAGTCATGTGCTCCTTTGGCGATGTCAGTCCCCAATGCCATGATGCCGCCCACACTTTTCGCCGTTGACCGGGAAAGCTCCCCCAGAACATCCGTAAGCAGCGGACTCTCTGGCCCGGACAATTCAGTTGCCGATTTCACTGAGGACCGACCAAGTTGATGCATCAGGTCATCAACGTTTTTTACCAATGTTCTCTGTCGCTGCAGAATGACGCGCAGTCGCCCCGTTGAGTGGTCAAGCTCTGGAAGTCCGGAAGACTTTATTTCGCCATGCGAGTCTGTCAAAGCCGATTCCATCCGCCGAAGGCCTCGCGTGAACGACGATGCTGCAATGGTAAAGGGAACACCAATGCCAAGCAGCACTAGGAACGCAAGCTGACTGAAACCAGGCACCTGAAGGCCGTAACATGCGCATGACGCCGAAACGACGGCTGTCGCCAGATGGGTAAGACAAAGTTGTATTCTGTAACTCATAATTTCCTCCGGGCATCCATTACATCACTGACTGCAGCGCCCTCTTTTGTCCGGCTGATGTCTCCGGGTTCGTGAAATTCTGATGCAGCACATCTGCCGACTGCCAGGTCGCAGCCAACTCCTGCTCAGCCAGCATTCGAATTCGAGATTGATCGAGCACCTGTATCACGTTGTCGCCAAGAATTGCCCAGCCAACGACGGCGCAGGCGGTATCAAAGATCTCCGCTACGGGTGCGTCGGATACGTCCAGAGCACTGAGCAATGTGACCTCATCAACCAGCACTGCCCATGCACCATCAGTATCTTCCAGAATAAGCATCACTTCGTCGTCTGAGTGGTCACAATCAGGCAGCACGGAGTCGAGATTCAGCACTGGAATGAACTCACTGCGAACGTGACATAAACCAGCAAATATGTGTGGCGTTCCCGGAACAAATACCATGTTCGGACGTGGCATGGCTTCGCGGACGGCCAATGCCGGCAATGCCAGCCAGAATGAGCCACGTCGAAAGAGGCAGTGAGTCGCAGTCGGCTTCGCCAGGACGTTACTGGTTTCAGAGTGATGGTTGATCTGATCCACAGGACTATCCTCCACTAGCGTTTGCAGTTCGGAGTTGTCGCTCGATTTGTTCGGCCAGTTGAGACAATCGGTCCTCTGCCTGCGATCGCTGCTCGGAACCAGTTGTGCCGCCGTTGTTATGAATGCATGAGTTGTTCGATGCCAACTGTTGTTCACTGTTGATACCACCCCGTTCTTCCCGGACTTCGACAGGCTCAGCGGCGGAGTTCTTGTTCCATGATGCTTCTTCCAGCTCCATCATGAGAGTTCGCAGACGGCTCCAGTCATTATTGAAAAAGGACTGCACGTCTTCTTTCCATGCAGCTACTCGTGCGCCCGAACGAGTTCCTGCTTCATGATTTGAACTGGTGCTGACAGCCATGATTCTCCGTGCCCTCTGTTAGTCAAATTCGCCATTTGGCATGCTAAATTCCGATATCTTTCAAAACTCAATGACCGTAACATCATGTCCTTGACATTCTCCCGCCACTCAGAAAACCGTCGCTCCCGAAGTGGCATGTCCACATCAGTGAGATGGTCGACTCGTGAGGCAGCAATTCCGACTGCGAAACAGTACGGCAATGCAAGGTCTCATCGAGAGGAAGGGCATCGTTATGGAACAGTCCGATGCCAATCAATGGAGAGTCCTGTTCGTCGCTGAAAGACGCATCGCGAATCACGGCCGCCACGGTGAGGCCGTCTTTTGAAAGTTCCACTTCAACCGACAGTGGGATGCGACAATCGCGCCGGCGGCACAACATCGTTTTTTGTGTGCTGTGTCTTTCCGGGAGATCTCCCATCGGGGTACTTTCCCTCATTCTTTGAAGGTTGATTTCTGACTACGACATGCACCGCTGAAGGTCCAAGCAAAAACGTAGGTCAAAAAACGTATCAATGTTCATCGAAACGCAAATAAAAAAAGCAAACCCTGGCACCTGTATTGAGAATGAATGGTGCAATGATCAAACTCCGCCTGCACGTCCACCGGGATAAACAGAAAAACAACGCCATTTCCCCAATGATTAAGCGGAGCCTTGTAATTATTCGCCGGATTCCACCCAAGACCAATCAATGGGGGTACTAAACTGTTACCCGGAAGTTACCTCAGGATCTGTTGTACGACGTGACCATGCACGTCAGTCAGCCGATGATCCTGACCGCCATGGCGGAAGGTGAGTTGTTCGTGGTCGAGCCACAGTTGGTGGTGGATGGTGGCATGAATGTCGCGGCCGCACAGGGGACATCCATTGCAATTGAGCCGTTAACGCGATTAAGAAAGCCGCGCGTGATGAAGTGAAACGATCCCGCCTGTAGGAATAGCCACCTGCGGCCTACTAGGCCGGACCAGGTCCCTGATTGAACCGGAGTTCCCTCACGGACACGCATCGTTGGCGTACTTGAATTCAAGGCGAACGGAGACGCCGAGGGCCTGCACAACATCGTGCAGACGAGACATGCTGGCGGACTGATAGTCCGTGGATTCGTAGCGTTGGATTTGTTGTTCTTTCATTCCGAGTCTGTCCGCCAAAT
Source organism: Planctomycetaceae bacterium (assembly GCA_947476295.1). GTDB lineage: Bacteria > Planctomycetota > Planctomycetia > Planctomycetales > Planctomycetaceae > SXXK01. The sequence continues at coordinate 10,464 of CANJQC010000107.1, forward strand.
CCTTTTGACTGAGCCTCAATGCAATCCTTGCCTTGACCAGTGCCTGAGGAAGTTCGTCGAATGAATCAACCACGATGACATCACTCTGACCGGATTGAAGTCGTTCGTAGTTCACAATTTGATTTCGTAGTTCGTCTAACTGGCTTTCGATCGCGTTACTCTCCAGTTCCATCAAAAGCGGATCGCAGCCTGGTCGCGATCGCAGGCTGTTCATGGCCTCAGCAAACTTGTCCGCCTGAGCTTTAGTGATTCGATATTGACGTTCGTTCTTAATCATTTTTCCATCCCTTTGATTGAAAGATCAAGGGCTATAATCCCCTTGCGGTTCCCGGTACTCTTGTCGATCTGAAAGAACTCCAGAAAGGTATTTCCAGCAGGATCAGCAGCCGCGCTCGATGGAAAAAACTCGCCGAAATACTTTGCCTTCTGCGCTGCTCTGAGGTTGCGAAAGTCGAAGAACACGGGTTCCATTAACTTCAACTTACTCAGGTCCACGCCTGCCGGTTCCCATGCGACGTCATAGTCGTTCGGGAATTCCTTGCTTGTCACGAAACTGCCGTCAACATAAAGCCTTTGGCAACCACAGCCTTTGAGCGGAATTATCGCCGCCGCTAAACCAATCAACAGTCGATGCCGGTGCATCGACACTCCGAACGTATTCGAGAACACGTCGAAGCCCGCGACATGAATGCCTGCTGGCAGGTTGCCTTCTATGTTGAATGCTGGAACCATCTGAACACAACAATAATGTTGTGTTTATTGCTCGTCAACAAAGATTGTGAGACTTCACGTTAAATACATAGCAAAATCAGGAATTCCCGCTGGCCGGTGACGCCGGAAGCACCGACTGTCGATGCAGCAGTTCGGATTCAAGTTCACGCGGTCCACAGCCGCCAAGACCGGGGCCATTGCAGTTGAACGAGGCCAGGCGCGCTGTTCGAGAAGCGCTCAATGACACCGACAGAACAGGACGGTCTTTCTGGATAGCTCCAAGCAGCTGATTCACGGCTGCGAAACCACGATTTCTTTCTTCTGCAACTGGCGAGTCCCCCAGCTCATCGGGCCCGGTCGGTCTGACTCGGCCATCTTTTCAAGTTGTGCCAGAGCTTCCTTAGGAATACTGGTATCACCTTTTTCAATCTGTCCCTTCAACATTGAAATCTGCGCCTTCAACATCGTACGAGCTTCGTCAAGAGAATACTCAGGTTGTTTCCAGCGTACGAATACCTGATAAGGCCCTGCAAGCATCTGGGGAGTCTTTCCGTTCATGACCCCACGGATCTGCAGCACAGTGGACTCATGAGCAATGAAGATCGTTCCGTTCTGAAGTACGCCTTCAGGTTTCGAATCCGTCATTTCTGTCAAAGAGAATTCCACCAGTGCAATTCCCGGTATTTCCACATGGGACACGGAATTACCGTGGGAGCTCATCTGGATGGATCCGACATAATCCTCATCATTCAGAATCACGGCCGCATTACTGAACTTCCACCCGTCAAGTTCCAGTTCGGCTGTGCTGAACTTCCTCGGCATGGGAGGTTCTACGAGTCGCGGAACCAGATTGATCCGATAAACTCGCCCATCAGCCTCCTTGGCGACTTCGATCATTCGTGGCTGCAGATCAGTCATATTGAGCGACTGACTGAGATCCTGCAGCTCCCTTTCCGGCTGGCCAACGGTAACTTCTTTCACACTGAACTCGGCCAGAAACTGACGGTCCTGTTCCCTACCAGTGACGCTTACCATATATCTTTTCCCTCCCTGAAGCTGGACCATTGTGCCAAAAGTCCCGCGTGGCCCTGCACCGCCGGAACCATGGTTCTGGTAAGTACTGAGACCCTCGCCAGGTCGCAGAGAATACGCGGCCACATCGACGAAGATGGAACGAAGAGCGGCTGCGTTATTCGTTTCAGATGCCGGAGGTGTCTGTCCTCGACACTCCACTACATACGAAATAAATACTATGCAGACACAAGCATTCGTGACCGAAAATGGTGAACTAAACCTTGTCATTGACCCAAATCCTTTATGACGTAGTGGGTTTCGGTGCTCAGCGGGCCTACACCGCGGAGATACATTCCTGAGACAGAGAGGGCTAGTTCGTATTTCTGTTCGGAGTCTGGACGAGACGGTTCAATGTCCCTCTGCATGTCCTGTGTATTCGTGACTGGCGGCTGCGACCTGCCTTCCGGTGCTGCAGTGGAATTGAGCCGCCGCGACACCTGTGCTGTCCAGGTACTCAAGATCAGCAAAATGCCCGCAGCCACTACAACCGGAAGTGGCACTCGCACGGATCGTTTCCACCACGGTACGGATGGGACGCGGACCGCTGGCAGCAACGCCAGTTCGGAGTCCACGATCATCCGGTATCGCGATGTTGCAGCCGGAGAAGACCTGATGTGTCGCAGGACTGACAGGGCTTCCTGAATGTCCGTCAGATCGTCATCGGGTTCAATTGGGTTGTCTGGTTTCATCGAGATTACTCGGCAGGTGAAAGGAGTGCTCTGAGCCGTACAATTCCACGATGGATGTGGCTCTTCACTGTTCCGTGTGGAAGTGCCAGTTCGATTCCAATCTCGTCCACGGAATGCTCTTCAACAAATCGAAGGAGCAGAATCTCGCGAAGCGGACTTTCGAACTCGCTGATGACTGTGAGAATTCGGTTGATTTCCTCGCGGTCCGCGAGTTGATGCTCGGGCAAGGACTGTGGATCGGCAACTGCCCTGGCCGACTCCGCGTCACAGCGAGGCATCCGGGGTCGCCTCCAGTGTCGCAACTGCACGTGTCTCGCGATCGAAAACACAAACGATCTTAGCTGGTTCTGACTGCCTCGCATTGTGGGAAGTGACCGAATGAGCTGAGCAAACGTCTCAGCCGTTTGTTCCTCAGCTAGGTGATAGTCGCGATGGTCGCAGACAAAGAACCGGAACAATGAATCCTTAAACTGCTCAAGCAGCCACTCACAAGCTTCCGGCTGTCCCCTGCGAAGTCGATTCAGCAAAGAGTCATCGTCCGCCATGAAACGCTGTCCAAACAATCAAGAAGACGTGAAGCGGGAATGTCGAGAGAATCTCATACTGCAGAATCAACACAGTCCTGTTCAAGTAGTGCCGCGACTTCGATCTCGGTTGCAAAAACTTGTTAAGAATTGCAATTCTCGATTCAAGTCCATATCCAGCCGCTGGTAATTTACCTGCAAGAACCGGCGGCTAACCCCTTGCCGCTCACAGAAACAGCAGTATTCAGACAGACTCCCAGCGTCGCGCCGTTCACGGATCAAATATGACTCACTATGCTCAGTTACTGCCGCAGGACGAATTCAATTCTCAGCTTGAGAAGAATGTTCATCCCCGCGACTGGAAGAATCCAACGCCCTCGGGGCGTTACAATCTGGTCGTCGTCGGAGCGGGTACCGCCGGCTTGGTGACCGCTGCCGGAGCGGCTGGACTTGGTGCAAAGGTTGCACTGATTGAACGCAGCCTGATGGGAGGAGATTGCCTGAATGTCGGTTGTGTGCCGTCAAAGGGAGTCATCAGTGCGGCCCGTGCGGCGGCGGCGGTCCGGAACGCCCACGAATTCGGAGTGAACGTCCCCACGGGTGTGCAGGTTGACTTCAGCACGGCCATGCAGCGAATGCGACGTCTGCGAGCTCGTATCAGTCCGAATGATTCGGCTCAACGATTTCGAGATCTTGGTGTCGATGTCTTCTTCGGAGATGCCCGATTCATCAACTCCGATACTATCGAAGTCGAGGGAACAAAGCTGAACTTCAAGCGAGCCGTCATTGCGACCGGCGCGCGACCTTCTGCCCCGCCGATTCCGGGGCTCGATGCTGTCGAGTATCTGACGAACGAAACTCTATTTTCACTCACAGAGCTTCCTCGTCGGCTTGGCATCATTGGCGCTGGCCCGATCGGCTGCGAGATGGCTCAGTCTTTTGCACGATTTGGTTCGAAAGTGTTACTGGTTGAGACTGAACACGGCATTCTCCCGCGCGAGGACCGTGATGCGGCAGAGATCCTGCAACGCGAGATGTTGAACGACGGTGTCAAGCTGTTGTGCTGCGGCAGGAACCTAGCGATCAGGAACAACGATGGAATCCGACTCACGGTTGAGTCACACGGTACGAAGTATGACGAGCCGATCGACAAACTTCTGGTTTCGGTCGGCCGAGTGCCCAACGTAGAAACTCTGAATCTGGAGGCCGTCGGTGTGGCGTATCACAAGAAAGGCATCACTGTCAACGAACGTATGCAGACGACCAACCCGATGATCTACGCCGCAGGAGATGTCTGTTCTCCATATCAGTTCACGCACGCTGCCGACTTTATGGCTCGCATTGTGATTCAAAACTCGCTCTTTAAAGGACGAAAGAAGTCAACATCGCTGATAATTCCTTGGTGTACATATACCAGCCCGGAGATCGCTCATGTGGGACTCTATGAACACGAGGCGAAAGAAAAGGGACTTGAGGTCGATACGTACGTCCAGACGTTTCACGACGTTGACCGAGCCATTCTGGACGGCGAAGACAAAGGATTCGTCAAGGTTCATGTGAAGAAGGGAACCGATCAAATTGTCGGTGCCACCATCGTTGCGTCACATGCAGGCGATTTGATCTCCGAAATCACACTGGCAATGACACACGGCTTGGGGCTTGGCAAGATCGGCAGCACGATTCACCCGTATCCGACGCAGGCCGAGGCCATCCGAAAACTCGGGGATCAGTTCAGTCGGACACGGCTGACACCATTCGTGAAATCGCTGTTCAAAAAGTGGCTGGCCTGGACGCGGTGAAAAGGAGTACGCTTCCAGAAAGTTTCCGCACCACTGTCCCATTCACACAATCCATCGCAGGTAAATTTCCATGAAAGCCATTCGTCTCGAAGAGCCAAAAAACTTCCAATACGTGGACGTTGCCGATCCCGGACAACCTGGTCCAGGACAGGTTCTGGTGAGGACGCACCGCATGGGTGTATGCGGCACTGATCTCAGCGGCTGGCTGGGCAAATTCCCGTTCTTTCGCTATCCCCGCATTCCGGGTCATGAACTGGGAGTCGAAGTGGTGGTGGTCGGCGACGGCGTGACGACCGTCGCACCGGGCGATCGCTGCAGCGTCGAGCCGTACATGAACTGCGGCGCATGTTTTGCGTGTCGGCGTGGCCAGGGAAACTGCTGCTGTTCATTAAATGTCATCGGTGTGATGATCGACGGCGGACTTTGCGAACGCTTTTTGATTCGCGCAGACAAGCTGCATCCTTCGAAAAAGTTGTCGTATGAACAACTGGCGTTAGTGGAAACGCTGGCAATCGGTTGTCACGCCACAGATCGCGGAGCATCACAGAACGGCGATCATGTATTGATTATTGGCGCAGGCCCGATCGGTCTGGCGACACTGGAGTTCACGCGACTCACCGGTGCGACCGTCACGGTCATGGATATGGTTTCGTCGCGGCTGGAATTCTGTCAGAAGAATTATGGAATCGAACACACGATTCAGTTCAAAGGGGATGGCAGTGAACTGGAGAAGATGCAGGCCATCACCAACGGCGACATGTATCCTGTCGTAACAGATGCGACGGGCAACAAACATTCGATGGCCTCCGCGTTGAAGTATGTGGCGCATACGGGATCGCTGGTTTATGTGGGAATCACGACAGAAGAAATCACATTCGCACATCCGACACTGCATCGTCCTGAAATGACGCTGAAGGGATCTCGCAACGCGATGCCATCCGATTTCAGCCGCATCATTCGACTGATTGAAGACGGTACGATCAATACCACACCGTGGATCACCCATCGCACGCCTTTCGAAAACATGGTGGCAGAATTCGAATCTTTCACTCGCCCTGAAACTGGCGTCCTGAAGGCCATCGTGGACGTCTCCGTGGCGTGATGTATCAACAACATGTTCCGTCGGAATGCCGAATTGCATGTCGTGATTTGTTATCGAGATCGGGGTCGCAGTAAAGTTGTCAAGACCGCTTAGATGATGCGAATCTGCTGCGGCTCAAACTGGACACGTTCGATCCATGTTCAAACAGATTGTCGGCCTGATCCAGCAGTGGATGTTTGTCTGCATTGGGAAACGCTCAGTTACGATAGCCGTTCAGAAGAACTGCCGGAAGTCGATATCTTATTCTTCCAAACACCGGAAATGTGAATTCCACTGAATGCCGTGACTGAAGGCGTCAGTTCGCTAAAATGCCCATCGAGTGCGTCGTCTTGGTGGACGATGTGGTGCTTGTTAAAGTGCGTACAAAGATGACAAGAAACTGAGACATGGCGAAGAAATCAATAGCGGATGTGAATGTAGCCGGCAAGACGGTCCTCATGCGAGTCGATTTTAACGTGCCGCTGGATGATAACAGCAATGTGACCGACGATCGCCGCGTCCGTATGGCCGTTCCTTCCATCAAGTCCGTGATTGATCGTGGCGGCAAATTGATTTTGTGTAGTCATCTGGGACGGCCCGAACCTGGTCAGGACAATTCCAAAGAAAGCCTGAAGCCCGCTGCGGATGTTCTCGCGACGCTGCTAGGGAAGCCAGTAGCTTTCGCCACCGATGCGGTCGATGCTGATGCCTCAGCAAAAGTCGCTGCATTGAAAGACGGCGACGTGCTCGTTCTGGAAAACCTTCGTTTTTACAAAGGCGAAAAGAAGGGCGATGCAGCGTTTGCCGCGAAGCTCGCCGGATTTGCGGACATCTACTGCAACGATGCCTTCGGAACCTGCCACCGCACCGATGCGTCCATGGTCGCTGTGCCGCAGGCCATGATTGGCAAACCACGTGTCGTTGGATTCCTGGTGCAGAAGGAAATTCAATATCTGTCTGACGCGATTGCCAATCCTCAGCGACCTTTCATCGCGATTCTCGGCGGAGCCAAGGTTTCCGACAAAATCAACGTCATCAAAAATCTGTTGACGATCTGTGACAAGGTGTTAATCGGTGGCGCGATGGCCTATACCTTTTCGCTGGCGATGGGCGGCAAGGTTGGTCAGAGTCGCGTGGAACTGGACAAGGTTGAACTTGCTAAGGAACTTATTCAACTGGGCGGAAGCAGGTTGGTACTGCCCACAGATACGCATTGCGGTGACGCCTTCAACAGCGACTGTAACAAAGTGGTTGTTAAAGCCGGCGAAATTCCTGACACGTTTCAAGGCTTCGATATCGGCCCGGCCACAGCGGCCCAGTATGCTCAGGAGTTGAAAAACGCAAAGACGGTGGTGTGGAACGGTCCAATGGGCGTGTTTGAAATGCCGCCATTTGATGCCGGAACTCGCATCGTGGCCGAAGCCATAGCCAACAGTTCCGCCACCAGCATTATCGGCGGCGGCGACAGCGCGGCAGCGATTCAGCAACTGGGGTTTGCCGACAAAGTTTCGCACGTCAGCACAGGCGGCGGTGCCAGCCTGTCGATGCTTGAAGGCCAAAAATTCGCCGCCGTAGAGTTGCTCGACGAAGCTTAGTGCGGGGTTGGAAGAAGTTTTACAAATGGTTTGGAGTGGTTTCATGAGACTATGCTTTGTTCTAAACCGGCTTGTTCTTCCTTTCGCCTTAACTTTTTCGTCGCTAGCGGCATCTGCCTCAGCAGCGGATCAGGTGGCGGCTGCGGTGGAATCGTGGCGCATCGGTGATCTCAACGGGGCGCAGGGACAGTTGACGCAAATCATCGAAGCCGGGACTCGTGACGCGCGCGTTTTCTATTATCGCGCGTTAGTTTCTGAGCAGCTCGGATTCGATTCTGAACAGGATTTGAAGGCCGCCGCCAAACTCGAAGCCGAAACGACCTCTACACGCATTGTCAATCGGGCGCTCGAGCATGTTCAGGGAGCAACTCGGGCAAAGATCGAAAAATTCCGTGCGGAGGCACGCGCACTGTTCAAGCCGGACCCGGAAGCGGAAGCTCGCAAGGCGATGTTTCGAGAGGGCGTGGAGGCACGTCAGTTCGGTGATTTGGCGACCGCACTTGCCAAATTTGATGCTGTGATCAATGACGGCGGCACAGACCCTCGCGTGTTTTATCTGCGGGGCGTAGTGCTGGCGGAGCTGGGTCAGACAGACGATGCACGACTCGCGTTTGCGGATGGTCTGTCGCACGAAAAATCTGTGGAAGACGTTCGTCTTGTCAATCTGGCGCTGGCAGATGTGCAGGGCGGAATTCGGCAGTTGATTGAAGAACAGACGACAGTCGAAATCGACGGAAACATCGTTTCTCGTCAGGCCGCACATCGCATAATTCGACGGTTGGATTCGATGTCGCAGGAAGAACGTCTGACAAATGCTGGTGCCGCTGCGGTTCGGCAGGCGGAACAGGAACTGGCTGCCGCCGCCGCTCGCCAGCAGAAAGCGGTTGAGGCCATTTTGGCTGAGAACAAGGCAAAAATGGATGCCGAAGATCGAGTGAACGCTCCGAGAGCTCCAGCCACAGATCTACTGGCTGCAGCGGATGCACCAAAGAAAACGGAGGTTCCGGCCGAGACGTCAAAGGCTGACGCCGCGCCGACTGCTGAGGCACCTGATTCCCCGGTGTCGAGCAATCCGTTTCTCGGCGGTAAGCCCGGTGTACCCGGTTCTTCAGCGTCTCGCGCCACGGCCGGACCAATCAATACGTCGTACCTTCCTGCGGATGCAGACTTCGTCTTCTACGCTCGACCTGCCGATGTCCTCGCCAGCGGCTTCCTGGCGCCAATAAAGGGCACGCCGGAATTTGAAAAAGTCATGACCGAAATGGCGGCTCAGGCAGGCTTCGACGCAAACGATATTGAATCAGTGACATCTGGCGTAAGCAATTTCATGGCTGGAATGATGCAATTGGGAGTGCTGGCGGCCAGTGGTCAGGATCCGACGGCAATGGCGCAAAACGTATTCAGTGGCGGCAACGCCATCAGCGTGCTGCGAACGAATAAGGATATCGAGCTGGCGACGATCATCGCTGCCAGCAAAGGTGTGGAATCGACTTTCGACGGAAAGCCGTATTATCTGATCAACAGTCAGCAACCGAATCAGCCGCAGGTTGCGCTGTACCCTGTCGATGCACGAACCTGGATTTTTGGAGTTGAAAAAGCGATTCAGACGGCGATCACCCATGGTGCTGGCGAATCAACAATTGAGCAGTTCAGCTTTGTTTCGAACGGCAGTCCTTTTGTGATAGCATTTTCAAGCCCGCTGCTGGCGGGCATGAGTGGGTCCATTCCAGACGCTCCGGCACAGGCACCTCCCATCTTGAATCAGATTGTAAAGGCCGTGCGGGGAAAAATTGCCGGTGCGGCGATCACAATGGACTTTGCCAGCAATCTTGATCTGCAGGTGGTGGTGAATCTGACAGAACCTGAGGCTGCAAGCGAAGTTCAGGGACCGCTGGATCAAGGGCTGGAGATGGCCAAACAATTGTATCCGCTGGCCGGCGCTCAGATGGTTCCTCAGCCGCTGCAGCCACCAGTCAGTCAGATGGTCAGTAGTCTTGCCGCATCGCACAGCGGATCCGTTTCCACAATCGCCCTCAGGATTCCTGGCCAGATCATCAGTACCCTGAAAGACGACCCAACGATCCTTCAGGGGGCAATACCAGCGGGCCCCGGCGGGGCACCGAGAACGTTGCCACCACCAGAATCTGGACCTCCGAATTAATCCTCAAACAGGTGACAACTTAAAAGGTAACG
>CANJQC010000108.1 GCA_947476295.1 Planctomycetaceae bacterium
AGTCGATCCGAGCCGACTTTTCTCGTGTGTCGGTGAAGCAGATGCGAACATGGGTCGAAAGAAATCTGGGCACTACGCTCGCGTCCACGCGAAAGGCCGCCTACGCTGAGTTCAAATCCGCCGCATGATCATTTACAAACTAAAAACCTGATTTTGACGCCGTTCATCAGGCCACACGAAGCCTGCCTTCAGCAGATGATCCACGCGACGCAGTGCATCTTTGCAGCCGCGACCCGGACGAAATCCATAACTGTGTTCTGCAAAGTCTCGTTCGAAAATCGGTTCGATCACGTTCACAATCGCACCCTGGACGATGCGGTCGAGTTCACTTGCGTTTCGGACCACCCTTTCGCCTTCCGATGCTCTCCACCCCGCCTCACGGCGACGCAGTTTCGCGCAGCTACAGTTTCAAACTCTAACCTCCTGACAGGGACTCGCACCCTGCTGATTTGATTCACTCACAAACGCACTAGCTCAGTCTCTCTGAAGACCGAAAACGTGAGTCTCAGAAAGACTCGGCTATGTGAATCGCAGAGTCCCTATGCCGACCGCCCAATGGCAGTCACTTTGGCTTTTCAGGGGGCATTTGTTGTGGATTCTGTTCTTGTTTTTGATTTTCGAGCTTCATGAACTTGGTGGATTTTTGTCGTCTTGGGTGAGCCTTGCGTTTGTAGGTTCGTCCGGGGCGGTTTGGCAGTTTGTCTTTCGCCGCGATGTGAAGAGCATCGTCGTAGCGGGTCTGCCATTCTGACAACGAACACGGTGGCTGGTTCAGAAGGAAACTTCGAAATGTGTACCAAACCTCATTTGAAGCTCAGACGACGCGGAGCCAGCTTTGCGACTTCTGCAGCCTGACGACGAAACTGGATCACAAGGTTGTAAGCCACCACCGACTCCAGCAACTCTTTCTTCATCATATCCACACTTCGACACCTCAGATTCTCCAGAGACAGACTCACTTGCAGATCGCGAATATCATGTTCCACATCATAACGTCGCTGATAAAACTCAGCCGCATGTTCGGAACTGATTCCCAACGTTGTCACAAGGTACAGCGTCTCGCCGTTATCGAGTTCGACCTCATGCAGAAACACGTCCACGCTGGCATCAGCCGGAAGATCAGGATTGGTGGATCGATCTTTCTTCGAGGGAATCCATGTCAGACTGTACGTCTTTGTGGAATCCGTTTCTTCCAGCAGTTGCGCCACGCGACGCATCGACTTAAAACGCGACTTTGTCAGACGAAACAGAATTTGATGGCCTTCACCGGTCATCGCATACGCGACGCTGAAAATTCCGAATCCCGAATCGGCAAAGATCACCGACTTCGGCGGTATGCGTTTAGCCAGGCTGCGAGCCTGTTTCGCTTCGGACGTATTGCCGTCGCCGTACATCGCGCCCACTTCAGGAGGCAACGCGGCGCCGCTCTGAAGTTCGTGCGCGACCAGCATCAACATCACTGGCCAGACAGTTTCTCCGTGCTGATTGACGGCCGGCGGAAAGACTTTGCGCAGCTCGCTGGTCGGGCTGAGCGTCATCGTAGTGCCGTCCATGTTGAAGGCTCGCAGCTTGCCGAACCACGACGGTGTCTGCTGAACGAAGGATTCGCAGACACCGTTGGCAAAAAGTTCGGCGACTTCCAGTAGCAAGCGTTGTCTCGCTTCGCTGTAGGCTCCGGATTTTTTGGAGAGCGTCATTTCCCGCACACGTCTATTATCAGGCAGCAGTTGCCGACTGTTGCTCAGCACATCTTTGACAACTTCGTTGTTCGTTTTCCCTTTTTCAAGTCTCTGCAGAATCAGCATCCAGATGGTGATGCTTGTTGTGTAAACTGTGGCAGGTCCGGTCGGTGCCAGCAGTTCCAGCTCTTCGTCCGGGATGATGGCTCTGAGCATCTCGATGGCCGCCGTCAATTCCGAGGCCGACAACACACATTCGTTTTCAGCAATTTCAACCATGATTTGACACCTGACATTAAGGCAGCGAGTAAACGTTTTTCTCGCGCCTGGCGCAAATGTTGTGCCAAATATTCACTTTCTAAAATCTATTTCTAAAGTGAGTGCCATTGGGCTGACGCCGGCCCGCTCGCGAGTTCGCGCGACAGTTGACCTGGACGAACACCAACAATGATGGACGGCAGCAAATCACAACACCAGAATCAGCCTCGCGCGGTACCGCTGTTACCCGATGAAGCACAATCAGCGTCCACGCCACCAAAAGTTTCGCGTCAGAAATCTGTACTTCAAACCCTCGAACAGCGTGGCCGTCAGAAGCGACGACGCAGGCCGCAGGCATGGGCGATCAAGGTCGCGAACTCATTTATCGCCGTAAGGAAATTCCTCCGCGAGAAACTGCCGAACTCTATCCTGCGTCGCAAGCGTGAACTCATAACGGCAGTGGCCAGCTTTCTCATGCATCTGGTCGGAGCGCTGCTGCTGACGTTGTGGCTGCTGCCTCCAGAATCGCGTGACAGCGTGTTTACGATTATCAGTGGTCGCATCAATCAAGACGTTCTCGAAGATTCGATTGAAGTTGTTGAAATCGTCCAGCCGGAAAAAACCACAGATCTGAATCTCGACAGCACCATGAAGCAAATGGTATCCGAACTGGACAAAGGCACGCATCGTGATCAGTTTGATTCGCCACAAGATACGGAGTTACGAATTCCGATCGACGATCTTGTGGAGTTGGGCGACATTGCCGTGCTGAAGGGCGATTTCAGCGGTCGCTCCGAAGCTGGTCGTCGCGCGGCGGTTAAGAAGTACGGCGGGACAGCCGAGAGCGAAAAGTCCGTCAACCTCGGTCTCAAATGGCTTCAGAGAATTCAGCGTAAAGATGGATCATGGAGCTTTGGTGATGTAGGCGAAGCGGGATCTCCGGGCAGTATGCAAACAACCGACATGGGTGCGACGTCGCTGGCACTGTTGTGCATGCTGGGCGGTGGCCACACGCATGAAACACCGGGGCAATATCAGGAAACCGTCGCGAAAGGTCTGGCTTGGATGATGGAGAGCGGCATCCGCTCGGCATCCGGTGCGGACATGCGAGGACAATATCAGGGCAATTCCGGAATGTATGTGCAAGGTCTGGCCACGATCTGCCTCAGCGAAGCGGCAGCCCTGGAACCCAAAGATCGGGAATTACGTCGCATCTCGCTTGAAGCCGTGCGGTTCATTGAAAAATCGCAGGGCAGTGACGGCGGCTGGCGCTATCAGCCACGCGACGTGCCCGGTGACACGTCCGTTGTCGGCTGGCAGGTGATGGCCCTTCAAAGTGCAAAAGCCGGCGGCGTCTCTGTCCGACCGGATTCGTTCAGCGGTGCGAAGAAGTTTCTGAATTCTGTGGAAGCTGAAGACGGAGTGTTCTACGGATACACGGGTCCCGAAAGCGGACGAGCGACGACGACGGCAGTTGGACTGCTGTGCCGCATTTATCTCGGCTGGAAACGGGAGAAACCGCAGTTGAAAAAGGGCGTCGAGTATTTGTCGAAAATTGGCCCCAGCAGGGAAGACATCTACTACAACTACTATGCAACGCAGGTGCTGCATCATTGGGACGGTGAGTTATGGTACAAGTGGAATCGGCAGATGCGTGAGCAACTTGTGGAGACTCAGATCAAAGAAGGTGCAGGAGCAGGCAGTTGGGACGTCACTGATCCGCACGGCTACGCCGGAGGACGCATCTATCAGACAGCGCTCAGTTTGCTGACTCTGGAAGTCTACTACCGCCATCTGCCGATCTATCGTCGCTTCGACGCTGATAAGAAGATGTCGAGGGAATCGGTGTCGGCTGCAAAACCGTGATAAGCCTTAGTTCGACTTTCGCAGATTGCGCAGCCAGCGCGATCAGGGGCTTGAGGGAATCGAGGAAAGTATGCACCCGTGGTGAAATGTCGCCGCCCCAGCTCGGCTTCGCATTTCTGGAGATCTTCAGCGGCCATTTGTCCGCAAGAATCCACAAGCTGCTGAACTTACCTATTTATGTGACTCGCCTCGGCTTCCAGCCGCTGATATTCTCCACTCATCCCTGAATCGCTCCCCGAAAAACATCTTTGAAACGCTCTTTTACAGCGATTCAGGGATCTTTGCCTATATCAGGTGCTTCACACCACTCTTGTCTACTCCACTTTCCAACGATCGGCCCTTGCTTCAACGGAGAATTCCTGATGAACAGTCGGCACTTGCTATTTCCATGGTACATCCGCAGCATCGGATTGTTCGTTGGCGTACTGATCAGCAACAAGCTGGCAACGCTGGCAGACGATGTCCCTCCGACCCGCACGTATTCCAACCAACTCAAGCGTCTGGAATCTCCGGCGTCGTTGCTGGCCGACCATCCCGAATACGTGGCTCCGGTGACCGACCTGACTCGATACGAAGCACCGATCCTTGTTAATGATTCGCAGGCCAGTCTTTCGGTTCGAGCGTGGCGATGGTCTTACAACGCCCGCGGGATCATTGAGATGCCGAACCGTCTCGAAGCGAAAGCGACGGCTGTCATTATGGTGCATCCGTGGGGAATCGACGACGGACAGGGATGGCGAACTCCCGAACCGGCCGGCTGCGCGGACTTCTGCACACCTGCAAAGAATCATCTGGGCGGCAAGCACACGAAGGAGGTGATTGCTCCATTCCTTAATCTGCTTCGCGGCGACGTAAACTGTGTTATGTACAGCCTGCCTGGAAAAGAGGACGCTGTCCGGAGAAAGTTGTATCGCTCAGTGCGCGGACGTACGACGAAGGATGAGACGGAACTTGGGCGGCGTGAGCTGCACGAAAAACTGAATGGATTTAAGTACCAAGGAGAACCTGTCCCAGAGCAACTGACGCTCTCAGCAAACCAGCCTGTGATCGACTACTTTAAGCAGTTTCCCGGACTAGACGCGGGTCCAAAGTTCAACAATGCTGGATTCTGGGAGCTGCCGATTCCTGTGACCAGTGATCTGGAAGTCCATCCGGACGACGTCGTCATCTACGACGCTGAGGGCTACGCAATCCTGCGAGACTTCCTAAAAGAGCAGGGCGTGCGGCACATCCTGCTGACTGGCTATGCCACAGACATGTGTTTTTGTAAAACGACGGCTGGTTTCGAAAATCTGTCTCAGGACTTCAATGTCTTTCTGGTAGGAGACGCCACGCTCGCGACATTTCCCGCGAATGCGAAGCCGAACCACGCGACCAACGCAGCTATTTCGTTCGCGTCTCTGAATCAACTGATCACTCAGATTTCATGGGTGCGCCTCGACAACCCCGGCAACTAAACCTGCATAGTATGCCAACAGCCCGTGAATGATTCTTAATTTGAGCGGATGGCACTCAACTTCAAGGGAGTTATCAACGATGAAAAGTTATCACTCGTCGTCATCGACATCAGCCATTGATCGCCGCACATGGCTCCAACAGACGGCGGGACTTGCCACGATGCTTGGCCTGCCTCGGGCCACAGCATTGGCGGCGAGGTCGAATGAAAGCCAGGACGGCTCGGTGAAACACGCCATGATCGCCATCACACTCGATCTTGAAATGAGCGCTCAATACCCGACGAAGGATCAAGTCCACTGGAACTATGAAAAAGGAAACCTCAATGAAGAAACGAAACGCTACGCGGTCGAGGCAGCGCGGCGCGTGAAACAGGCAGGGGGAACGCTGCATTTCTTTGTGGTGGGACGTGTGTTCGAGCAGGAGAACATTGACTGGTTGCGCGAGATCGTCGCGGCCGGTCATCCGGTTGGCAATCACACGTACGACCACATCAATGTCAAAGCGCAGACGCCGGAGGACCTGCAGTTCCGCTTCCGCCGCGCGCCGTGGCTCGTCGAAGGCAGAACATCGCACGAAGTGATTGTGGAAAACATTCGTCTGACCACGGAAGCAATGAAGCACCGCATTGATGTGTCACCTGCTGGATTTCGCACGCCCGGCGGATTCAACAACGGCCTCCACGACGTTCCCGAGATTCAGCAATTGCTGATCGATCAGGGATATCGCTGGGTCAGCAGCCTCTATCCGTCGCATCGCGCGGCGATTACCGGCGACGCGACATGGAACGAAGTGCGGGCGGACATCGTCGCTCAGCAGCAGGCGTCTCAGCCGTTCGTCTATCCGTCGGGACTCATCGAGATCCCAATGAGTCCCATCAGCGATGTCACAGCCTTTCGAGCCCACCAATGGAAGCTCGATCAGTTTCTGGAAGCGATTCAAGCCGCAGTCAGCTGGACGATCGAGCATCGGGCAGTCTTCGATTTTCTTGCACATCCATCGTGCCTGTACGTGACGGATCCCGAATTTCGCACCATCGATCTGATCTGCGACCTCGTGAACAAATCCCAGGATAAGGCCGAATTCGCAGACCTCGATCGTATTGCGCGCAGCGTCGCCGCAGTCAGCCAATGATTTCTCGGCGATGGTTGACGTAGTCCCAGACGACATATCGATCTAGGTCTTTTCCGGCGGTGAAGAACACTCGACCGCCTGTATTTTCGGCCAGACGATGGGCGAACTGCACGTCTTCGTGAGTCTGTGACCAACTGGGCAACAGAAAGATGTTGATCGTAATGCCATCACGTTTGCACAGCATGCCTTCGCGCTTCGTCGCTTCTTCCGTCTGAGGATCGGGCGGATAAAGCAGATACAACATGCTGGCTTCAAAGTGGGCCGTGGGCAGACCATCGGTAATCAGGATCACCTGGCGATTCGGTGTGTCCTGCACGGAAAGAAACTGCCGAGCCAACTGAAGCCCATGCTGGATGTTGGTGAAATGCGGCGGAATGTGCATTTCACTCACGTCTTCGCGGCTCATATCGGCCCGCAGTCTGACTACGGGATTCGTGATTGTCGGGATCTTCGGCATCAGTGTGATGAGGTCTCCTGCCGGAACGACTTTGGCGAATGTGTGCAGCTCCACAAAACGCAGAAAGTCACCTGGGTACTCAGACGTAATCAGCCCGTTCAGAGCCAACGCCATCCGTTTCACATTGATGTATTGGCCGTCGTAGCGCATGGAACCGCTCATGTCCATCAGCACGACCGTCGCGCATTTTGGATTGTTGCGAGATCGATGAATTTCGATATCGCGTTGTTGCAATCTCAATGGGCGCGTGTCGCCTTGGCGCAGCATCGCGTTAATCAGCGTTGAAGGGATGTCCATTTGTGAAACCGAGTCACCGAATTCGTAGGGTTTTGTGCGCTGCATTTCTACCACGCCTTCGCCATCAATCGGCCCCTGATGCCGACCGGAACGCGATGCCTGAAGATTGCTGAAGATCGTCTGCAGCAGGCGTCCCTGAAACAATTTGTAAGCCTTCGGCGAAAGCTGAATCTTGCCCTGCTGATTTGCCAGACCCTGACCTTCCATGATGTCTTTGAGGTACTGCTGAATCTGTTCCTGAAACTTGTTCAGATTGGCGATCGCTTCCGGATCAGCAAACTCGCTGAGATCTTCCAGATCGATAATCGCCAGCTGCGCGTTCTGTTTTGCGTCTTCCAACTGCTTCAGGAGCTCATCGATTTTTCGAAGTTCATCC
This sequence comes from Planctomycetaceae bacterium, assembly GCA_947476295.1. Lineage (GTDB taxonomy): Bacteria > Planctomycetota > Planctomycetia > Planctomycetales > Planctomycetaceae > SXXK01. Next base: position 7,523 of record CANJQC010000108.1, read on the forward strand.
AGAATCTCAATCGCTTCCGGTACCGACATCGCATCACGTCCGGTGAAGTCGTACTTCGCTGCCAGGTGATCCACCTGATATTTTTCGCCGAGTGTTTCCATCAGGCTGACCAGCCGCCCGGCGAAGTCCGGGTCGGTCCGTTCTGCGCGATACCAGAGATTTTCGAGAGCGTAGATTTGTTCCTCTTTGACGGACTGCCAGAACGATTTCGAGAATTTTGCAGGCGGCTGAGCCTGCTTCGCGTCATTGGTAAATTGACGCAGCGCTTTTTTCTGAACGGTGTCGGTCTCGTACTTGCTGAGGATTTTTTCTTTTCGCTCCTGCAGCATTTTGAGAAGAGCGTCTAGGCTGGGGCCGAGCCCTGCGAACTGTCCAGGATCCAGGCGGATGGCTTTCGCTAGTTCTTCTTCTGTGAATTCTCTGGTCGAACCGTACGTCAGCATGTGCTCAAACGCGGGCGATACCAAATCGGGCGTGGGCGAAGATGGCGACGGGAAGGACTTTGGGTCGTATTGCTGATAGGTATGAATCACGCCGCCGCGATGCTGCTGAGAGGTCTCGGGTGATGACGGATCCGATGATTGGTCATGCGACGCAGGTGATGTCATGAGAGCGTTTCTAGGCTAGTGAATGCGGCGGCATGTGCAGCCAGGCTGACACGCTCAGTCAGATTGTACGCGGTCTGCCGCATTCGTCCTCTGTTTGTCTGACAAACAGAAGCTGCGATTCCGGAAAGTTTCCGGGGCAATTTGGCAGGACATGATGCGAAAGTAACGCAGCGGCGGGTTTTCCATAATTCGCTGATGTTCGGTTTGCCATGCTGGATTCGGTGAATCTCAGTCGACGGAGCGAATGAGCTGCGTAGGCGACGTCGCTCCGCGACTCGCATTTCTGGTGCCGAACATACCGACAAACAAGGCCATGCTGCTTAAGGGAGTCAGATACCGACGTTGCACTCAACAAGTTAACTCGCTGTCGCAAAAGCGGATTCAGAGGTAAACTGTTTCGATCGTGTGTATCGATCCTTGTCCCTGCCGAGATGGTCGAGTTTTTTCAATGCCTGTTGACAAATCCGGTTCCCGAATTCGTCAGATGTTCGGTGAAATCGCCGGGCGGTATGACTTTATGAACCACTTCCTGTCTGCCGGGACGGATGTTTACTGGCGGTGGCAGGCCGTGCGCATGGCGGCGCCGTTTAACGACTCGCCGATTCTGGATGTATGCACCGGGACAGGGGATCTGGCGTTCGCGTTCCGGAAAAAGCTGAATGGGGCGGCCACCGTCTTTGCGACCGACTTCACGCACGGGATGCTGAAGCTGGCTGAAGAGAAAAGGTCCGATCGGGACGTCGTGTTTCTGGAAGCTGACACACTCTCACTTCCGTTTCCTTCGGACAGGTTTCAGGTTGTGTCGGTGGCATTCGGCCTGCGGAACGTGTCCAGTACGATCGGTGGATTGAAGGAAATGACCCGCGTCTGTCAGCCGGGTGGGAGAGTTCTGGTGCTGGAATTTTCGCTGCCGGACAATCGTCTGTTGAGTCATACCTATCAGTGGTACTTCCGCAATATCCTGCCACGGCTGGGGCAGTTGCTGGTTCGGAATCGGCAGGCGGCTTATGAATATCTTCCGCAGTCCGTGTCGGAGTTTCCGAGCGGTCTGGAGCTCACCGGGATCATGGAAGAGGCGGGATTGGTCAACACTTCCTTCCGCAAAATGACGGGCGGAATCGCGACGGTGTATATCGGCAACAAACCCGAACATCCCTGATTCAAAGTCGCGTCGTTACCTGGCATCGGAAATCTGCAAAGCGGCCATTTCAACCGTTGACACAGGGTACACGGTGGTCCCATTCTCAGCTCAACGTTTCCAACCAGTGTATTTCGCGCTGTTTGGTGAACCTCGCTCGACGTGACGCGACGTTCACCGTTGAACTGAAGGACAAGCCCATGAGACTTTCACGACGATTCACATTGACGATGGCGATTGTCGCCCTCGTGCTGTATGCCGCGAAGTCCGCACGTTCGGATGAATCGCAGATTCCGGAAAAGCCGGTTCCCGTCGAGCCAGGCCAGGAAGAATGGACAATGGAAATCCAGCCGGCCGTAAAATCGTCCGCTGTAACAACGGTGCCGGTGGAAGTGCAATCGGCTGTTGCTGGCGGAACGATGGTATTTGATCCGGCGGCGTACTCGCGGATTTATAATTCCATCCCATTCAATCGTGCTGAGTACGATGTGAACCCGAATTACCGCCATGACTCAACGCTGGAGATTCTGACTGGAAATCCACAGCATCAGACGATCATTAAACATGATTTTGAGCACAAACAGCCGGTGAAACGCATTCCCGCACCGGGTCGGCCATCGCGGATTTTGACACCGTTTTCGACACCGTTTTCGTCGGGTCTGCTGTTTGGCAGACCGTTCGGATATGGCTACGGTTCCGGACGCTGGGGATTTTGAGTCGTGCTCTGCCTAGTGATCGCATCATTGTGCCTTGATGCTTCGTAGCGAGAATTTTCGACGGAACGGGCTTGTGGCGGAATGACGTCACAAGCCCATTTTTCGTTGGTGCTGACACTTCGGGATACTCCGATTCCCTCGTTGGCGGAAGGATTTCGGAGGATCTGAGTCGTATTGAACGTTTTTTGGAAAAATCACGAATCGGAGGTGCGTTTCGCAGATACTGAACGGCTGGGGAGGGGTTTGACCGGCACTGCGAATTCGCATTTTCCGTCCTCTGAGGATAGTTGCCTTTCTGTTAGGGAGCACGTTCATGATGTCCATTCGATTTGTCCGGCAGGCGGTTGGATTCAGCCTAATGACACTATTGGTTTCTTCATTTGTTCACGCTCAGCCACTAGGTGGTGGTCGCGGCTTTGGCGGTGGCGGGTTCGGTGGCCGTGGCAGTTTTAACATCGATCTGGCGACGTTGCTGCGAGCTGACCAGGTTCGCAAGGAACTGAAGATCGAAGAAACCCAGGCGGCAACGATCGATGCGGCTCTGGAGGCCTATCGCGAGGAACGCAACAGCTCACCGCGTCCGGATCGCGACGCTTTCCGCAAGATGTCCGAAGAAGAACAAACAGCATACTTCGAAAAATCACGAAAAGAAGGCGAAGAACTGAGCAATAAGACCGATGAGGTTCTCAGCGCACTGCTGGAGCCTGAACAGGCGAAGCGACTGGATCAGATCTCGTTGCAGGCGAAACTTTACACGGCAGCAGTTCCGACATTGAAGGGCGACAACCTGAAGTCGAAACTTTCCTTGACGGAGGAACAGGTTGCCAAACTGGATGAAGCCGAAAAAACTGCAACGGCCGATATGCAGAAGATGTTTGAAGAAATGCGTGCTTCATTCCAGGGTGGTGACGGAAAGCAGGGTGGTGGCGGCGGATTCGAGCAAATGCAGGAAAAGATGCAGGCTGCTCGCAAGAAATCCACCGACGCAGCGATGGCCGTGTTGACCGACGATCAGAAGAAAACGATCGATGAATTGGCTGGTGTCAAATTTGAAATAGACCCACGTGCCTTCATGGGAGGTCGTGGTGACCGTGGACGCGGCGGCAACGGTGGCCGAAGGAATCGTCCGCCAGCGGAATAATCGGTTCGCACTGAAGTCGATTGTTACGACAATATGGCACTCCCTTGAATTCAAGGCGGTGGCGATTTCGGGTTGGTTAGAGACCCCGGCTTGAAAAGCCGTCCAGCCTAGAAAATGGCCGATTGATTGAATGAAAAAGCTGCTGCCCTTAGAGTTTGTTGATTGAGAGGCCCACTGTTCATAAACCGAATTCTGAAAGGACAATCGAATGGCTGCGTTTTCTCGGCGTGGATTCTTGAAGACGTCATCCGTCGCTGGCGCTTCCATGCTCCTGCTGGGGACTCGAGCTTCCGGACGAATTCTGGGGGCGAATGATCGCCTGCGAATCGCTGTGGCAGGTCTGAATGGCCGGGGCCAAAGTCACATCGGCGGATGGATGGATCAGCCGAATGTCGAAATTGCCTATCTGATCGATCCCGACAAGAAGGTGCTCAGCTCAGCCATGACAGGGTTGCAGTCAAAGCTGAAGGAGAACTTCAAGGCACAGGGAATCGCAGACCTTCGCGAGGCACTGGACGACAAAAACCTCGATGCCATTTCCGTGGCGACACCAAATCACTGGCATTCGCTCATTACGATCTGGGCTGCCCAGGCTGGCAAGCATGTGTATGTCGAGAAGCCGATGAGTCACGATGTGGCCGAAGGACGGATTGCGGTTGAAGCTCAGAGGAAGTACGGCGTTGTCATCCAGCACGGGACTCAGAGCCGCAGTGATGCAAGGATCGCGGGGCTGCATGAAGCAATCCAGGCAGGTCAGTTCGGAAAACTGAAGATTTCGTACGGTTATTGCTGCAAGCCACGGGGCAGCATCGGGCACAAGCCGATCTCTGACCCACCTGAGAATCTGGACTGGAACCTGTGGCGAGGTCCTGCGGTCGTGGACCAGTTCCATGGCAACTACGTCCACTACAACTGGCACTGGTTCTGGAAGACCGGAAATGGTGACCTGAACAACCAGGGGACTCATCAACTGGATATTGCACGCTGGGCTCTGGACAAAGAGGAGACTCATCCGGTACGAGCGATGGCGATCGGCGGCCGTTTTCAATGGAATGATCAGGGCGAAACTCCGAACACGATGATGGGCCTTGCAGAGTACGCGAATGGTCAGCAGGTCTTCTTCAATGTTCGAAACGTGAATTACCCGGAGTATGAGAAACAGGTCGAGAACGAATACTACTTTGAGGATGGCGGAAAAATTATCCGTGGACTCTATTATTCACCGGGCAGTTCTGAAGGCGACAAACTGGATCTTCCACCCGGCAAAGTGACCCCTGGCGGCAACTGGACCGCCTTTATCACCGCCTGTCGCGAAGGCAAACCGGAACTTGCCAACGGCAACGTGGATGATGCCCACTACGGCTGTGTGCTGGGCCATTTGATGAACAACTCCTATCGCCTCGGTGAAAAAGTCCCGTTCAACAGCAAGGCCGGTCGGTTCGGAGACAACAAAGACGCGGCTGAGCATTTCCAGAAGCTGCACGAAGTGATGCATGGCGGTGTGGGGGTTCCGGAAGACGGAACAGAATACACCGTCGGACCCTGGCTGACATTTGACCCGAAAACGGAAAGTCACACGGGCGACTTCGCCAAAGAAGCCAACGTGCTGCTGAAAGACCCGAATCGACCGGGCTTTGAAATTCCGACCGCAGACAAAGTGTAACAGGCGACGGTATGTCGCACAGGAATGTCCAGCGTACATCAATCACCTCTGGATCATTGGGGGTGGCAAACTGCGTTATTACTGCATTCGGCGCAATCGGAACTTCACATTCAATGGTAAGTATTTGCCGAGCCATTTGGACCTGCATCCTGCGGCGAAAATCCCCTGAAATGGCATTTGATTTCGAATTTGCGTCAAGCGTTGCCCCAGTGCATATTGGATAATTTCTCCAACTGTCCAGGCACGGATGCTTCCACCCTTTCCAAATCGAGTGATTGGAGATTTGTTCAATGAGAAGTATTCTTTCCCTGTTGGCCGTGACTGTCCTGAGCTGTTTCGTTGCACCTCAATCTGCAGAAGCTGGCCTGTTTGGTTGTTTCAAGCCTAAGTCGTCATGTTGCGAGCCATGCTGCCCAGAGCCAGAGCCATGTTGCGCACCGGCACCTGTCTGCTGTGCGCCACAGCCATGCTGCGAACCGGAACCATGTTGTGATCCATGCTGCAAACCTCGTTGCGGCCTGTTTTCCGGGATGTTCAAAAAGTGCTTCCGCCGCCACAGTTGTGAACCATGCTGCCCGGCTCCACAGCCTTGCTGTGCGCCAGTGTCATGCTGTGCTCCAGCTCCGGCACCTTGCTGCGGCATGTGATCCGCACCAGCAAGTGGATTAAAGAACCTAAGACCGGTGGCGTTCGCCCCGGTCTTTTTCATGCGCAAAAACATGGCCCAATGTCGCTAAAACATGGATCCGAAAACGGAAAGTCACACGGGCGACGGTATGTCGCACAGGAATGTCCAGCGTACATCAATCACCTCTCACCCAAACGCTCCTTCATATCGGGCGATTCGATGAGTTGGATATTGACCTTGTGGCGCGTAAAGCAGTTCAGCTGTTGTCAGCTCACCAAACGGATTTCGCCGCAAATTCAGATGAGAAAAAGGCAAGGCAGTCAATCATCACCTGCAATAGCGATGGACGATGGTAATTCTGATATATATCTGTAATGGTATCGAACAGTTTAGAATGTCGCAGCCTAGGAGTCATTGAATGCGTTCAGCGAAATTCAGGCAACTCATTTCCGAAGTCAGCCGACGACGTATGCTGCAGATTGGCGCGGCAGGATTGCCAGGATTGTTGAGTGTTCGGTCGCCCCATGCGGCGAGTGCTGATTCTCTAGCTGCGAAAGCCGATCACTGCATCGTGTTGTTTCTGAACGGCGGGCCGAGCCACCTCGACATGTGGGACATGAAGCCGGAAGCTCCCTCGGAAGTGCGAGGTGAATTCGATCCGATCTCCAGCAGTCTGCCGGGGGTTCCGGTTTCTGAACATCTGCCACAGCTCGCTCAACAGATGCATCGCACCACGTTAATTCGGTCCATGCATCACAGCGTCAATAATTCTCACGCCGCCGCTGTTTACGCTGCGTTGACGGGGCATGATCGAGGCGAACAGGGAGGTGGTGCGAAACCGTCGGATCATCCGTCGCCGGGTTCCGTGATGGCCAAACTGCGACCGGCAGGCAATCGCACCCTGCCTTACATCTCTTTGCCCTACAAGACCAAAGAAGGTGCGGGCGGGCCGTTGCAACCCGGCTTTCTTGGCGGCTTCATGGGTCCGACATTCGATCCATTCTGGGTACTCAACAATCCCGATACTGCGGACTTTCACGTCGATAATCTCTCATTGCCGGCGCCAGTGACTGTGGAACGAATGAGTGATCGATCACGATTGCTGTCAGACCTTGGTCGCGGTCTGAAGATTCGCAACGAACCAACGCTGACCGCAATCGATGACTTCCAGTCTCGTGCATTTGAACTGCTGACTTCCGATACCGCTCAACAAGCGTTTGACCTAGAACGTGAAACTCCGGAAATGCGGGCTCGCTACGGTCGCAACATCTATGGTCAGAGTACGCTGCTGGCCAGGCGACTCGTTGAAGCAGGAACGCGATTCGTCACGTTATCATGGGCTCCGGATGCAAACGCGACTTGGGATACTCACGGTGACAATTTCAACAAGCTGAAGAAAATCTTGCTGCCGGAATTCGACGCCGCGTGCAGTAGTCTTTTGCAAGATCTGGACGATCGCGGCCTGCTCGAGCGAACGCTCGTGTGCGTACTCGGCGACTTCGGGCGAAGTCCGAGAATCAATGCCAGTGCCGGCCGAGACCACTGGAACTCCTGCTACACGATCATGCTGGCCGGAGCAGGAGTTCGCGAGGGCTTTGTCTACGGAGCCAGCGACCGCACAGGTTCGGTTCCCGCTGAATCCCCCGTCAGCCCCGGCGATGTTATCGCAACTATCTATCGCTTGCTCGGCGTGCAGCCGACCACGCAGATTCTTGATTCCCTTGGTCGACCGCACGAAGTCGTGCCGCAAGGCCGAGTGATCAGCGAGATTATGGCGTGATATGATTGACCGGGAAGCATCGTTTAACCGCGTGCCCAGCGGGCCGCGCTCAGCTGCAGGACTTTGAAATCGCGGCCCGCTGGGCACGCGGTTAAACGATGGGAAGATATACGGTGAACAAGACCCTTAAAGGATTCCTCATTCATGAACCGACGACGACTCGGAAACAGTCCGCTCACCGTCACTGACATCTGCATGGGCACGATGACTTTCGGGACTCAGTGCGATGAAAAACTTTCGTTCGAAATCATGGACCGTGCCTACGAGGGGGGGATTGATTTCTATGATGCAGCGGAGATGTATCCCGTGCCGCCGACAGCCGCGCTCTTCGGACGCACGGAAGAAATCGTCGGTCGCTGGCTGAAGACAAAGCCTCGCGAATCGGTGATCGTTGCCACCAAGATTACCGGACCGGCTCACGGCTGGTTTGTACCGCCGGTGAGGCATGGGCATTCGGCTTTGGATCGTGTTCAGATCATGCGAGCTGTCGAAGCCAGTCTGCGACGCTTGCAGACGGACTATATTGATCTCTATCAGACTCATTGGCCGGATCATGGAGCCCGTTACGAAGACGTTTTGGAACCGCTTACGGAGTTGGTGAAGCAGGGCAAAATTCGAGTCATCGGAAGCAGCAACGAAACCTGCTGGGGGCTGATGAAGAGTCTGGCCGCTGCCGAAAAGCACGGTCTCTGTCGCTACGACACGATACAAAACAACTTCAGTTTGATCAATCGCCGCTGTGAAAGTGAACTCGCGCAGGTCTGCCGTCGCGAAAACATCGGCCTGCTGCCGTTCTCACCGCTGGGCGGCGGAGTCCTCACCGGAAAATACATCAACGGCGATCCGCCTGGTGCCCGATTCACCGAGTATCGCCAGCTGGGTGAGCGCCAGCGGAAACTCGCCGATCGATTCCTCAATGATCGAGTTTCCGAAACTATCAATCGTCTGAAAGTCATCTCCGATGATCTGGGCATTTCGCTCACCGCGATGTGCGTCGCCTGGAGCAAACAGCACGATTTCGTCGCTTCAACAATCATCGGCGCTACCACCGTCGCTCACCTGAATGAAAGCCTTGCTGCGGATGGATTGATCCTCGACAAAGAAACACTTGGTCGCATTGATGAGATCGATGTCGCGATTCCAAATCCGATGAAAGAAGACGGCCTGCGGCGATTGTGATGTCCAGGTGGGACTAGGCGGCGACTCAACGGCTGCGCTTTGGCAACGCTTCCTTGTATGAGGGATTCAATAGCGCTACCGGGGTATGCGCGTGTGCATGAATTCAGCAATGTGCTCGATGGCCTCGCGGGATTCCGGAAGCCCCCTGATCTGGAACACATGGACCATACCCGGCCAGACTTCGAGCTTCACAGGGATCCCGTCCGAAACAGCCTTCTCCGCGACCCGGACGCTGTCGTCGCGGAGCATTTCGTGTTCGCCGACCTGAATCAGCAGCGGCGGAATGCCTCGGTAGTCGCCGAAGACGGGCGAAGCCAGCGGGTTGCGGGGATCTGTCTTCTCCAGATAGCGATCCCGAAACTCGGGCATGGTTCGCGCACTAATAATGGGGTCATGGACGTTCTTCAGAGACTCGCTCGCCAGCGTGAAATCCGTGGCCGCCGAAAGGGCGATTCCTCCCGCCGGGAGCGTCCGCTTGCGGTCTCGCAACGCCAGCAGCGTTGCAAGAGTCAGGTTGCCACCCGCCGAATCCCCGGCAATGAATGTCGCCTTGGCAGGGCCGGGGCCGGACGGACCGTTCGCGATCAGCCAGTCGTGAGCAGCAATACAATCCTCGAGCCCGGCGGGGAAAGGATGCTCCGGCGCCAGCCGGTAGTCGGGAAGGAGTACGGCACACCTGGCCGCCAATGAAATGTCTGCCGCCAGCGGGAGATAGTTTCCTCCCGACCCTGAGACCCAGCCGCCGCCGTGCAGGTACAGGAGCCGCAGATCGGGGTCCGCGCCGGGGGCCAGAACCCATTCACAGGGAATATCCCCGATCTTCGAGCGAATCAACCTGACCCCTTGGATGTTGGGCTCGTTGCGTGTCCCCATGCCTGCCCGCAGCCCCTCCAGATTGAAGTCCACTGTGCCGAACGGCGTGCCCTTCCTTAGTTTTTCCAAGTATTCGACGCCCTCCCGCGAGACCGCCTTCGGCTTACCTTCCAGAGCCACGGAGGCGGATGGAACATCGCCGCTATCCTCCTTGTGAATCGCCAGGGAGAGTTCCTGAGCAGGTTTCCGCCGTTGTGGCTGGTAGTCGTCAGCGGCATACGCGCTGGCGGTAAGAACACAGAGCAGTAAAATCATTCCGGCAAGTTTCTTCATCTCAAGCCTTCGATCTAAATCAGGTTCCGAATTCGAATCCGTTTTGGGAGATGGTGGTTGGGTCGAGACGACGGCCATTGGCGGCGAACCACCAGAGCGTCGGCCACATTGTGATCAGGTTTCCCGGTCTCTGCCATGTAAGGTAATTGATCGACAGGTCTTCAACCACAGCCTGGCTCGACGACATTGCCCGCTGGCCTTTGATACTGCTGTCTTTTCCTTGACATGATCTTGTACTGGGTGCTAAAGACGCTGCAGCTCGTCAGGCGAATGCGAGAAAATTCCGACCATGGTTTAGCAGGCAGCTGGGATGAAGAGTTGGTCATTTCGCACGAGTGTGTTACAACCGGTTGTAGACGGCCCAGACGCGAACCGCGGCGGCAGTTGGAACAACGACGCGGCAAATTGCCGGACGGCGAGCCGCAACACGACCGACCTGACCAACCGCACGAACAACAGCGGCTTCCGCCTAGCATTGGGTCCGTCTGATGAGTTGCCGGACGCGAAACAGGACAAGTGAGCACAGCCATGCGAATAGCCAGATTTCTTTGTGGAGATTTTTATTTTTGCTTGTGTTTGTTCCTCACGAGCAGCAGTCCTCTTGAAGCTCAGGAGTGGCCCGAATTACCAACCCGCGACGGCTCTGTGGAGCTTCCTGCCCAGGAGTGGCCGATGCGACCGGGCCCTCGTTCGGTTCGGATTCTGATGCACTTCCCAGGCGGAGATATCCAGCACGTTAACGCGGATACCGGAATCATGCTGACGCTGCACAACTGGGGTGGTGTCGATTGTGTTGGCACTGCCTCGCCCGCTATTCTGGCGAAAGAGCTCAACGTCGTTGCTGTTTGCGTCAACTATCTGCAAAGCGGGCCCCCGGATTCCATCAACGGCCCTGAACCCTACGATTTCGGGTACCTTCAGGCACTGGACGCCCTTCGGGCGCTCTGGTACGTGCGGGACGCTTTGCACCAGAAACATATTGCATTCGCTGACGATCGACTCTTCTGCACCGGCGGTTCCGGCGGTGGGAACGTAACGCTGATGGCTAACAAGCTGGCCCCGCGGACGTTCGCGTGTGTGATCGATATGTGCGGCATGAAGAAGCTATCCGATGATGTTGCCTTTAATCTGCCCGGCAGCAGTGATCTCAATGCTCGCTGGTCGCGTGACAGGAACAGCAGCAACTACCTGTCGATCGATGCGCAGGAAATACGATTCGTCGGACATCCCGATCATCTTGCCCAGATGAAACGACTTGAAGCGACCGCTCGAATCGTGGTGATTCATGGCGTCGATGACGAAACTTGTCCGTACGGAGACGCCGTTGAGATGGTTGAACGGATGCAGCAAGCGAATCTTGCGGTGGAACCGCGTTGGGTAACGACGGACATCATCGATGGAATCGTATTCAAAAGCACGGGCCATTCCCTTGGAGATCGGACTCAAATCGTCCTCAACGTAGCTGCCCAATATTTGAAATCAACCGGCGAAAAGTCCTTGCGACGCGTCGGCAAGACCGATTTTGAACGAAAAGAATCCATCCGTTACCAAACCACCAATGGCGTGTTTGTGATTTCCTATGAGCAGGGATTTCCTGTCGGTCGCTTCGAATCGACTCCCTCGCCGCCGGACTATTCTGACCATCATGACCTTTCTTACTGGCGGGATGGTGCGGGCCAGAAGCATGCCGTGAATTCTGTCAAAGACTGGGAGATACGAAAGGATCACATTCGTCGGCATCTGGAACGCGTGATGGGGCCGTTACCATCACCACTCAGCAACGTCCCGCTGGATGTGCTGATTACGGAAGAAGTTCGACTTGAGCCGCCAGTTGTTTCTCGCCCGATCCTTCGTCGTAAGTTGACGTATCGACTTCCATGAGCTGGTTGCGTCAATCGCACCTCGATCGTTCATGGCCTGTGTGGCTGAGCACGACGAGGACTTCGCCGCTGCAGGTGTTCGAGCAGTCATGCAGTCTGCCGGGGCGGTCTATCGCTTGTATTCTGCCGAAACAGAATTGCAATCGGTGACAGCTGCGGTGCCGCATTCCTTTCCTCAATCATCACGGGATGCTGCCTACGAGTTCCTCAAATCGAAGTTATCGAGGATTGAACCTTAAGAACTGCCCACGGTGATTCAGAAAATCTGTGGTTTCGATTCCTGTCTGCCCAGTGTCGAGGACTGGGACTTGTGGCTGAAACTTTCGGCGCGGGGCGTTCGATTCGCCGTTGTTCACAAACCCATCACGATGTACCAGTGGCGAGCCGGGTCTATGTCGAAGAATTATGATCTCATGCGATCCACGCGGAAGACAATCGTGAATCGGGCCCTCAAAACCGACCGAGCCAGATCACTGCCGTGGTCCGTTCGGCGGCGGGCTCTCGCAAACATCGAAAG
>CANJQC010000109.1 GCA_947476295.1 Planctomycetaceae bacterium
TTTGCCTTTGTCTACAATGCTCTGGCAATCCCGCTCGCGGTCTTCGGTCTGCTAGGCACCAGCGGCCCGCTCTGGGCAGCCTTGGCGATGGGTTTCAGCGATGTCACGGTCGTCGGTAATGCTCTGCGATTAAAACGCCGGCTGGACAAGATGTGATAGAAATCGCGATTTGCCGCAATTGAGCATCCGTCATCATACGGGCTGGGTACTGCAGCACGCTGAAGGAGTATCACAGCACGCCGGTTATCCAAACACATTCGATGGCAGTTCTCGTCTCAAGTGTCTTCCGACACTCGCCTTTCTGGTGACCACGTCTTCAGTTGTTGCGTTGCTGTCGAACAGCACCCCGTTGACAGGCCGTGTTGTTTTTCGCCAGAGTGCCTCCAGACATCTCGAGCCGTTGTGAGGAACACCTTCTGCGGATTGCACAGCGTCCAGAAGTTCTATGAGGCGAAACGGTCTCTTTACCCATGTGACCTTTGGCAACGACGTCTCCTGCTGCCATGCATCGGCGTCCATCCGGGCGGTGAGCACAACAACCGCCATGTCGTTAAATCCTTGGTGGTTCAGCCAATCCAGTACTCCTTCGCTTTCGCCCCACGGCAGTTCCCAACTCAGAATCAGCACATCCGGTCTGGCACCATCCTGCAACACCTCAACACAACTGATGCTGTCATTGACGGTCGTGACTTGATAACCAGAGCGTTGCAAAAACATCTTGAAGAGCTGGCAGCATTCTACCTGTTCCTCAGCAATCAGCACGTGACCCTGCATCAATAACCCCTTTTGAAGGAAGTTTAAACAAGAACGTAGAAACCGAAACCCACACGGTCTTCTAATTCTGGCCAGCTTTCTATTCAGCTTGCCGGCTGACTCACGAAGGCGATTGAAGGGCCGTTTTAAGTTTAAACGGAACCGCTTCGGTCACCTCCCTTGCGAATTTCGATCGGTCAACCAGCAGCCGATTGACGACAATTTTTACGCCATCGACTTTTCGCGCCAGTTCCTGAGCCATTTGCTTTTGATGAAAACTGTGGACGCGACCTCGCAGAACAACCACTCCTTCACAGTGGTCGCAGCAGACTTCGCCGCTTTTAAACAAACCGTTACTCCGAAAGCATTCCGCTAGGCAGACTTCTACGAAACTGTCGTTGTCAGCGACACTGCTGTGAACTGGACGATCAAGCTCAATTGCCTGGTACAAAACCATCACTCTCTCCTGTCTTGATAAGCGTGGACTGCAGATCAATCTCAACGCGACTCATTGAACCGTCGGCCAGTTCGATGGTAAATCGCATAGAGCGCCATTCTTGCTCTGGTGGAAACCACTACCCCCCTTGCAGACTCCCGTTGCCCTGGGCTTTGTGGTACGCTTTGAGGCGATCTGAAAACCCAAGGAAATACACATGGCGAAGAAGAGTCGCAAAAGCTCGTCGCAGGGACCCTTGAATCTGCCACATGGTGAGAAAACCGAGCCGGGTGTAACGGCTGAGTCGACCATCTCAGAAGCTGCGGCATCGACCGTCGAGACCGACAAACCGGTGCCTGACCGGTTTCCAATCGTGGGCATCGGTGCGTCGGCAGGCGGACTGGATGCTTTCAGAAAATTTCTGACGGTGATGCCAGGCGACAGCGGAGTTGCCCTGATTTTGATTCCGCACCTCGACCCCACCCATGAAAGCATGATGGTCCCTTTGTTGGCGCGACACACGCGGCTTCCTGTGTGCGAAGCGGAACAGGGAATGGCCGTCCAGCCGAATTGTGTGTACGTCATTCCGCCGAACAAATTTCTGTCCATCAGCGGCGGAGTGTTGCAACTGAGTGTTCCACCGGCAGCCAGACGCCTGGAGACGTCGATCGACATTTTCCTGCGTTCGCTGGCGGAGGATCAGCAGGAACATGCGATCGGCATTATTCTGTCGGGTACGGGAAGTCATGGGTCTCAGGGGCTGAAAGAAATCAAGCTCGCGGGCGGCATGGTGATGGCACAACAGCCGGAGTCCGCTGAGCATGACCAGATGCCCCGGAACGCCATCGCCACTGGTCTGATCGACTACGTGCTGCCGCCGGAAGAGATGCCAGCGGCGCTTGTTGCGTACGTACGCCAACCGTGGCTCCGTGAAAGTCGGGAACCCGAAGACTCGGACGCACCACTCCCGGCACAGATGAACGATGTTCTCGCCCTGCTCCGAAAGCGCAGCAAGTACGACTTCAGCAGTTACCGCAAGAGCATGTTATTGCGCCGAGTCCAGCGCCGTATGGGACTCAGGCGGATCGCACAGCTGGCGGAATACGCGGCATGTCTGCGCAACAATCCGGAGGAGCTCATCGCGCTGTCGAAAGACCTGCTGATTGGCGTGACTGGCTTCTTCCGGGACCCTGACGTATTTCAGGTGGTGGAACAGCAGGTGATTCCGACTCTCGTGCAGCGCTGTCTGGAGCGAGACGCTCAGTTGCCCTCCGGAAGCGTCGGGGAACGTGAAAGTCTGCGGACGGACGGAGCAAATTCGGTGCGGGTCTGGATTCCCGGATGCGCCTCGGGCGAGGAAGCCTATTCGATCGCGATGCTGCTGTTCGAACGCTTTGCCGCGGAGAAGCGTTCGCCGCAGTTTCAGATTTTTGCGACGGACCTGAATGACGATTCGCTGGCGGTCGCCAGGCAGGGCATTTATCCGGAGGCGGCTGTGGCCTGCCTGACGCCGGAGCGGCTGCAGCAGTTTTTTGTTCGTGCTGACGAGAACCATTTCCGCGTCAGCAAGCCGCTTCGTGAGTCCGTGGTGTTCGCGCCGCACAATCTGATCAGTGACGCACCGTTCTCCAAAATGGACCTGATCTCGTGTCGAAACCTGTTGATTTACCTGGAAGCCGACCAGCAGCGCACGCTGATCGCACTTTTCCATTTTGCGCTTCGCCAGAATGGTTACCTGATGCTGGGATCATCGGAAACGATCGGCCGCGCAGTGGACTTATTTGAGACGGTGTCCAGGAAGTCGCGCATCTACCGCCGGATCGGGCCCCAACGCAGGGATCTGATGGTCATGCCGATCGGTGTTGGCGAGAAACGCGGATCACCCGGCACGAGCGCCGGCACTCTGTCCCGCCCGGGGGCCGGTGTGGTGGAACTTCTGAACAAACTCCTCCTGAAAAAGTATGCGCCGGCGGCCGTACTGATCACGCGGCGGTATGAAATCCTGAGCCTCCAGGGGCCGCTGGTGAATTACCTAGAGTTCCCGCCGGGCGAGCCGACCACCGACCTGCTGGCGATTGCGCGACAAGGGCTGGCGGCGAAGATTCGCATGCTCGTTCACACGTCGCTGCGCACGGGACAGATCACGTCGGACTCAGAAGTCCGTGTCAAACGGAACTGCGACTATGGTCGCTGTCGGATTACGGTGACACCCGTGGATGATCCGAAGGAGGGGGAAGGACTGCTCCTGGTCTGCTTTGAGGACGCTCAACCGCTGGTGAGCAGTTCCCCTGCCAACACCGCCGGACCGACCGTTCGACCTGAGTCGCCGGAGGAGGAATCCCCGTATGTCAAACAGCTGCAGCATGAACTGAAAGTCACGACGGAAGACCTGCAGAGCACGATTGAAGAACTGGAATCCTCGAACGAGGAGTTCCGGGCGTCGCACGAAGAAGCGATGTCGATGAACGAAGAGCTGCAGTCCACCAATGAGGAGCTTGAGAGTTCGAAAGAAGAATTGCAGTCGCTGAACGAAGAGTTAAGTATGGTCAACAGCCAGCTCCAGGAAAAGGTCGAGGAGCTGGACAAAGCCAACTGTGATATGACCAACCTGATGATCAGTGGAGACATTGCAACCTTGTTTCTGGATGCCGAGCTCTGCATCCAGCGATTCACTCCTCCCGCCGCCCGTTTGCTGAATCTGCGTGAAACGGATGTCGGTCGGCCGTTTTGCGACCTAGCTCCGGTCCTGGCGGACGATCGGCTTCTCGCGGACTGTCAGCAGGTGCTGAAGCGGGGAGCACCAATCGAAAGGGAAGTCTGGAGTCGGGAGACGCATGTTCCCGGCAGTCCTGAATCCGCCGCGGCGAAAATCGACACGACCGCAACCAGACGGTGCTTCCTGCGTCGAGTCCTGCCCTATCGGTCCAGCGAGCAGATTGTCACCGGGGTTGTCATCACCCTGCTCGATATTACGGCCAGGATCATGTCCGAGGCGGAATCACAAAGACTCGCCACCGTCGTGCGCGACTCCAATGATGCCGTCCTGCTGCTGGACCTCAGCGGTCGCATCACGACATGGAATTCCGGCGCGGCCCGCATGTACGGCTACAGCGAAGCCCAGGCGTTGAAGATGAATGTCCTCGATATCGTGCCAGGAGAACACCGCGATGAAATGCGGCAGCTGCTGCAGCGCGTCAGTCGAGGGGAGCGGGTCGATTCGTTTGAGTCCTGCCGAATCACGAGCGATGGCCGTGTGATGGATGTGTGGATGACAGTAACAGCACTTGTGGACAATAACTGCCTTCCCGTGTTTGTCGGGACCACCGAACGGGATATCACCAGCCGCAATGAGTTTGACAAAGAAAACAAGGAACTCGACGCACTGCGTGCCGCCGAGATTTACAAGCTCGCAGAGGAACTGCGCGCAATCCTGGATACTGCCGTCGATCCCATCATCACCATTAATCGCCAGGGTGCGATCATTCGGATCAACGGCGCTGCGGTACGCCATTTCGGATATTCCGAGAAGGAAATGCTCGGGGAAAATATCAGTCTGCTCATGCCATCACCCGATCGGGAACACCACGACGAATATCTGCGGCGTTACCAAGAGGCGGGCGCGGCTCGCATCATTGGCATCGGCCGTGAGGTGCAGTGTCTGAGAAAAGATGGTTCGACATTTCCGGCAGAATTGTCGATCAGCGTCGTTGACCACCTGGGACTGTTTACCGGCATGATCCGTGATATCTCGGATCGACGACAGCTGCAGAGCGAACTCTTACAGGCGGTGTCGGAAGAACAGATGCGCATCGGGCAGGACCTGCACGACTCTGCGGGTCAGGAACTCACGGCGCTGCGATACCTGATTCAGGGCCATCTCGAGTTGCTGGAAAAATCAGTCGGTCCTGAATTCTCTGCAGATGCCGTGAAAACCTGGCTGGCGGACGAGATTGCCACGA
Source organism: Planctomycetaceae bacterium (assembly GCA_947476295.1). Lineage (GTDB taxonomy): Bacteria > Planctomycetota > Planctomycetia > Planctomycetales > Planctomycetaceae > SXXK01. Next base: position 5,149 of record CANJQC010000109.1, read on the forward strand.
TGCGGAAGGCTGGCGATGCGCTCAAAGGGCTGCAGCGAAAAATCCGCAGTGTGATCCGCGGCCTCTCGCCGGTGGACGTTGATGGTCAGGGCCTGATGTCCGCGTTGACTGAACTTGTGGCCGCTGTCAGCGAACTGCATTATGTGCATTGCGACTTTCATTGTGAACGGCCAATTCTGATCCAGGACAATCTCAAGGCAAGGCACTTGTACCGCATCGCCCAGGAAGCCATCAACAATGCGGTAAAGCACAGCGGTGCCGAACAAATTTCCGTCATACTTGAAAAAATGGATGACTCTGTGGTGCTGACGATTCATGACAACGGTCGTGGAATAGATCGCAGCTCGTCACCCGGCGTTCGCGGATTCGGGCTGCGGATCATGGACTACCGCGCCAGCCTGATTGGAGCCCGGTTGTCGGTCCAGCCGGGTGAAAGTGGCGGCACGACAGTGCGTTGCCACTTGCCACGCATCGAAAGTCCCTCGCCATGAATACCAGAAAAAAGCGATCCCGAATTTTGGTGGTGGACGACCACCCTTTGATCCGCGAGGCTGTTGCGGCTATGCTTGGCAGACAAGGCGATATGGAAGTTTGCGGTGAGGCGTCCGACGTCAATGAAGTGATCGCGCAGATCACGCAGCTTCAGCCGGATCTGGTGATCCTGGACATTTCATTGAAGACGGGAAGCGGACTCGATGTCATCAAGCAGCTTCGGCCCGCACAGAAAACAAGAGGCAACGACGGGAGCCCCGGCGTCAGGATCCTCGTTCACTCGGCACACGACGATTCACTTTACGCCGAACGCGTTCTTCAGGCCGGCGCGATGGGATATATCAACAAACAGGAAGCTCCCGAACTGCTGGTCACCGCAGCTCGCCGCGTCCTTTCGGGGAAGATCTATGTCAGTCCGCACATCGCAGAACGTATGCTCGATCGTGCCATTGGTCATCGCTCACAGCCAGCTGCGGACGCTGTTGAAAGCCTCTCGGACCGTGAGTTGCAGATTTTTCGGTTGATTGGCGAGGCTGTGGCGTCGCGCAAAATTGCTGAGCAATTATTCATCAGTGTCCATACAATTGAAACTCACCGCGAAAATATCAAGAAAAAACTGGGGCTGAAGACAGGGCCGGAACTCAGCCAGCGGGCTGTTCAATGGGTACTGGAGAATGGATAAAAAAGCGGACGCTGAATATGTCCAGAATGAAGCCAAACCTGCGCAGAGCTTATGATCGTCGTGGCGTCGTGAGCCGCTTCGTCTCTTTGGCGAGCAATCGGATAGAATCCGCGCCGAAGTGACAAACAGCCACAATCGCACCGGAGACACAGCATGACCATCCGACTTAAAAAAATCCTGCTTCCGACCGATTTCAGCGACTATTCAACCGCTGCGACGAAATATGCCTGCGAACTCGCAGCAAAGTTCGGTGCTGAAGTGGTGCCGGAATGTCGAAACCCGGCAAGCTGGTGCCTGAAACAAACGATTCCGATAAGCGTGACGTGTTGTCCTAATTTAACACCCTGCAGAACTCTAACCTGCTTAAATCCGTTTTCTTGCGAATTGACAAGAGCATTTTGTCCATGGGGTTGGCTCACATGGATCGCACGGGGGGGCACGATGGGCAATCGGTCCCGATCAGCGTATGATCGCAGCGTCATTCAGTGCAGGCAAAGAGCCGTTTCTCTTTACAGCGAGTCCATCCGTGAACCGAATCGCATTTCTGGTGATGAGTCTGTATCCGTCGCTGCTGTTTTCACAAACCATCCTGCCGTTTGATGTGCAGCTGGATGTGATCCATCAGGAGCTCAGACCGGAGTCTTGCTGGTTCCATCCCCGAGTAGCCGCCATCCCTCACGCGGACGCTGATTCGCAAACGGTGATCTGCACCTTACAAAAACACCTGGGAGTGTCGGATCATTACTCGGGCCTGTACTTCATGCGATCTGACGATGGAGGAACCTCATGGTCAAAGCCCGTGTTGCCGCCGGAACTGGACTGGCGAACGGAAAACGGCGAATCCATTGCCGTGTGTGATGTCACCCCGGGATGGCATCCACCGACAGGTCGAATCCTGGCGATTGGTACAAAGCTGCGTTACAGCGGAGCAGGCGAACAACTGCTCGATCAGCCGCGATCTCATCAGTGCGCATACGCCGCTTACGATCCTTCAGCAGGGACATGGACGACCTGGAAGATGCTGGAACTGCCGGATGAAGAATCAAAACATTTTCTGGTCGCTCCCGGATGTGTTCAGTGGCTTGTTCGTCCGGACGGAACACTCCTGCTGCCGATGTATTTTAAGGGCTTCACCGGAACCGACTACGCGAGCACTGTTCTTCACTGTCGCTTTGACGGATCAGAACTGACCCTGATCGAAGAGGGCGACGAGTTGGCGATGGTCGGAGGCCGAGGCCTCTGCGAACCGTCTCTGGCACTCTTTCAGGGCACTTATTATTTGACACTACGAAACGATGCCGGCGGATATGTGACGACCAGTCAGGACGGATTGCATTTTGAGCCAATTTCGCCATGGACGTTTGATGATGGTTCGGAACTTGGCAGCTACAACACTCAGCAACATTGGCTGGTTCATGATCAGGCTCTGTTTCTAAGTTACACACGCCGCGGTGCCAACAACGATCATATCGCCCGCAATCGCGCGCCGCTCTTTATGGCGCAGGTGGATCCGGTGAAGAAGCAGATCATTCGCAGCACGGAAAAGGTCCTGATTCCCGAGCGTGGCGTGATGCTGGGCAACTTCGGTGCTGCAGCAATCAATGCCAATGAGTCATGGGTGACCGATGCCGAATATTACATGGGGACCGAACCACATCCTCGGGGAGCAAACAGCAGTGTCTTCGCCGCACGAGTGAAATGGAACCTTCCCAATAAAGTGGCCATTGTCGCTCCTCGTCCACGCATTGTCATTCTGGGTGATTCGATCACAAAGGGCGTTCGGTCCGGCGTGACAGCCGAACAGACATTCGGGGCACTGCTCCAGGCGTCATTGCGTGAAGCCGGGCATGATGTTGATGTCATTAATCATGGCATCGGAGGCGAACGCACGGATCAGGCACTCGCCAGACTGAGTCGTGACATTCTCGCGCTGGAACCAGCGGTTGTGACAGTGATGTATGGAACCAACGACAGCTATGTTGATATTGGGCAGCAGAATTGTCGCATCTCGGAAGAGCAGTATCAGCAGAACCTGAAGACCATTGTGACTGAACTTCATCGACTCGGAATTGAGCCGATCCTGATGACGGAACCTCGCTGGGGCGACAAGGCTGGTCACAATGGTATCGGAGAGCATCCGAATGTTCGGCTGGAGATGTACGTCGAAGCATGTCGCCAGGTGGCTGAGGAGACTCGGACGCCGCTGGTTGATCACTTTGGTGTCTGGACTAAAGCAAATTCAAAAGGCACCGACGTGGGCACTTGGACAACCGACCAATGCCATCCCAACGCTGTCGGCCACAAAATCATCGCGGAAACAATGCTGCCAACGATGCTGAATGCAGTGGTTCGCTGAAAATGAAACCAGTTCTCTTCAGCAGCGGTTCTGTCTTATCCTCCGGTTCATCGGGTGTTCGTCTTCTGGCATTCGCTGGACTCTGGCTCACCTCGTCGAGTGCATTTGCCTAGGCGGAGCCGCTGCTGTCACGGCGTCAGGAAATCGGCGAGGTCATTTTATACGAAGCGGCTGACTGGCTATACTTCCTGCCTCTGGCAGACGCCGACCTTTGTGGCCACGGGTTCATCGACCGCTGCGGCCAGGAATAGTGCTCTGTCAGGCTTTACAATATTTTCATTTTCAGGAGACATTCATCATGCCGACCAGTCGCCTGCGTCGCGGAGAATCTCGACGATTCTGCCTGACATCTCTGATGGTCCTGTTGGCCTTGACCATCACGCTGCCGGCACTGGCTCAGGATGATGACCCGGTCGTCACCGAGTTCGACGTTGATCCGTCCTGGCCGAAGCGGCCGGAACATGTCAGCGGAAAAGGCTGGGTGTCGGGGTTGGCTGTAGATGCCAAGGATCAGGTGTGGTTCTTTCGCCGAGGACCAGATCCGGTGCAGGTTTACACGGCCGATGGCGATTTTGTCCGAACCTGGGGCAAGGATCAGTTCATCAATCCGCATCACCTGCGCATTGACCACGAGGGAAACATCTGGGTCGTCGATTTCGGACTGCATGTCGTGCAGAAGTTTACGCCAGAGGGGAATCCGCTCATGACGCTCGGCGTGCGAGGCGAAAAGGGGACGGACGAAACGCACTTCAACATGCCGACCGACATGGCCATTACAAAATCCGGTGACATCTTCGTGACCGATGGCTACGGCCGCGGCGGCACCCAGCGAGTCGTCCACTTTACGAAAGAAGGCAAGTTCGTAAAGTCGTTCGGCAGCGCCGGTCCCAAACCCGGACAGTTCGAGATCGCGCACGCGATCGTCGTGGATTCGCAGGGTGTGCTTTACATTGCCGATCGCAACAGTGGCCGAATTCAGATCTTCGACCAGGACGGTAAGTTTCTCGACCAATGGTCGAACGTGCTGATGCCGTGGGGCCTGTCGGTGAACAAAGAAGACGAGCTTTGGGTCTGTGGTTCGTCCCCGCACTGGTGGTTCCGTCACGGAAATTACCCGGAGTACAAGGACCAGCTCTTCATGCGATTCTCGACCAGCGGCCGAGTCCTGCAAACATGGACGCTGCCGCTCGGTGACATTGGCACGAACAAAGACATGCCGGATACTTCGAAGCTTAAGCCGGGCGAAACAGTCGGTGCTCACTGCATCGCGCAGGACTCGAAAGGGAACGTCTACATCGGCGACATCTACGGCGAGCGTGCTCAGAAATTCATTCCGGTATCGAAGCGATAAGGAAGGAGCAATGGGGGAGTTCCGGCCCTCGCTGTCTTCCGCGTGAGGTATGGCTAATGCGAACCACGCACGATCCACAGCGATCTTTTCATCGGCAGAGCAAATTGGACTCGTGTCGCACGAAGTCTTCCTTGTACTCCACGAGGCAAAGGGGACTGTCGTTTTAGTCTACAGCGGTGGCATTTTGTTTAATGGCGAGCCGCAGGCGCAGACGACACGCTTCAACGACGCCTTGCGGCTTGCCGTTAAACTATTAAAACGATTGCGGCAGCCAAACCGGCGTTTCGTGCGGCAGCAACGCGGTCCGCACTGCGCTAGGATCGTCGTTGACCCCCGGCCGAAATTGCAACATCTTGGTCTGCGGCGTCTGCGACTGATTGAAAACGGTCTGAGCCGGCACGAAGCCAGCAGGATCGCGATAGTCTCGCATCGACGACAAACTTTGGACCATTGTCACAACTGCCAGGGAAAACGAACACACACTCAACGCGACAACCTGCAGATTGAATTTCCGAGTAACTCGTGGCGACGCCTTCCGACGCTGGATTTCGCGAGACAGCGACGGCCACACAGATTTGGTGTTCACGCTGTCAACCACCATCGCCGGATCATCCCGCAATGTCAACAATAGTGCCATGGCACTGGACATCCCGGCATGGTACGAACGGCAATCGCTGCACTGTTCCATGTGACTGCTTAACTGAAGATCTTCTTCCGCACGCAAGTCATCACCAACGTCCAGATGAATCAGATGTTTTACTTCAGAACAATTCATTGCCATCTCCGTCTCCTTCATGTATCACGCTGCACCAAACGTGCCTTATCCGCGCGGCGTTCACGTCGTTCCCACGCTTCACGGAACATTTTTCGAGCTTCAGCCAGCCGCCAGCGAATTGTGGCTTCGCTGCGATCAGTGACTGCCGCTACATCAGACGTACAGAAACCTTCCAGATCTCGCAAAATCAAAACTGTGCGATATGCTTCAGGAATCTCCGCCAGCACGACCTGAACTTCCTGCGACAGATCTAGGTCGCGGCGAGGGTCAGACACAGCGGGGTCCGGTGCCCGATCTTCCCCGGCGTCCGTAAACAACGCCCAACGCCCGCGCCGACGGACTTTTCGCAAATGATCGTATGTTAAATTCACAGCCAGTCGAAACAGCCAAGGCCCAAAACGCCGAGACGGATCAAACTGATCCATTCGTTCAAACGCGCGCAGGAAGGACTCCTGAACCAGATCCGTCGCCATTTCAAGGTCAGGAATGAAGCGACGAATTACCTTAAGCACACGGCGTTCATATCGCTGAACCAGTTCCCCGAAAGCATCGTTGTCGCCGTTTCGAGCCGCATGGACAAGACGTACCTCACTCTCCGATGGAACTCCGCCATTCTCCGGCGAGTCCTCGGATTCGATTGCTTGATCTTCTGCGTCCGATTCGGACATTGTCCACATTTTCGGGCTTCTCCTGCGTGTTCTACGCAGTTCCGCACCGATCCGTTGGGAGATTTGCTGGATTTTCTGGCTGATGTCATGGCACTGCGAACGGCAATTGACCGCAAACAATACCACATTTTTTGAAGAGTGTTGAGTCAAACGAGCGAGCGGCAGGGAATGATTCGGCGGAGCGCCGTCTCTTACGGTTTTGACAGTTTCCCAAGCTGTCGTTTGAGCTCACGAACCGCAGATTCCGCATCTTCGGAGCCAATGACGCTCCACGTTGCTGCCGCCCGAGTTCCCCCTGCCTGTCGCACGGCCTCGATATTTTTGACATCGATCCCGCCGATTGCGAACGCCGGGATATTAATGTTGCGAGAAACCTCAGTCACTAGCGCTAAGCCCGGAATATCGGGAAAAGATTTCGTCGTCGTCGGAAACGTCGGACCGACGCCGATGTAGTCCGTGCCCTCAGCTTCGGCTGCCTGAGCCTGCGCAAGGGTGTGCGTTGAAACGCCAAGCACCTGATCCGGACGCAGCACCGCACGAGCGTCCGAAACGGCAAACTCATCCTGCCCGACATGAACACCGTCCGCATTGGCCGCTACCGCTGCGTCGGCTCGGTCATTGACAATAAACAAACAGCCAGCACCGCGACTGGCATCCGCCATCCACCGCGCGCGGCGAAGCAGTTCGCGATCGTTCAGATGCTTCTCACGCAGCTGCAGGACTTCCGCGCCACCGCGAAGGGTCGCCTCAACAACCTGCCGCCACGGAAGACGACACACGGATTCGGTGATCAGCACATACAGCACGGCATCATTTAATTTCTGAACCCGAAAGTTATGTGGCTCCGGAGATCTGATCGTATCGCCAACACTGATAAGTTGCTGCTGAAGGGTGTAGCTGCGATAGCGAATTTGTTTGACCGTCGCCGAAAATTCCGGTGCGATGAGCTTGCCGAATTCTTCCAAGGAACGCAGTGCTTCCTGAACTCGCCGACTGTTGGCAATCACGACGCTCGACATCTCGTTACGGCTCGATTCGGCAGCGGTGGAAATCTGCGTTCCGACGTCGTGTGCCGTGTCGCGATGCAACAGGAGTTCCCTAGCGAACGCACCATCTGCATTAGCCTGGCGATTCTCAGTTTTCAGCTTTGGCAGCAGCGATTCAGCAGCGACAAGTTCATGTCGCAAGTCCTTCAGTTGTCCGCTCAGATTCGCATCGTTTCGCACGAAGCGTGCGTAGTCTTCGAGGACACGCAGGCCTTCGCGACTGCGATTCAGGTTGGCGTCCAAAATTCGCCAGGCAGCCTCTGCTTCAATCGACTCAGGGGCGCTGTACCCAGGGACTGACGCCGCTGGGCTCGCCGACCAGATGATTTCAACATCGATCGGTAGTGATGGGCCACTTACGACGGTATCGAACTTCAATTCTGCAGCGATTGACTCACGATCCACTCCGTCATCAGTCAACTGCTTACGCAGCAATTCGTTCATCTCAAACAATGCCAAGAGGAGATGCGCACTGGAAATCTCAGTGGCGATTTGATCGCTCCGAGCCAGAAATGCCGCGCGGTCAAGAATCTGCGTAAATTCCAGCGGATCATCCAGCTCAATAACCTGCTCTGCATGTGCTGAGCATTCGTCAGAAATAATGTCCGCATCCTGCTGCAGATGTGTGGATGCATGCTCAAGCGCCTGTTGCGAATGCCGCAATGTCAGTAAAGACCCCGCTGAAATGCCACGCCGCTGCATCGCCGCTGAAGCCAGAGATTCATCCTGCAGCAATGCAAACATTAAAAAATCACACCACGTCTGCGGCGCACTCGCCCCAGCCGCCATTCGTCGACACGACGCGACAGTTCGCCGAGCAGCTGGTGTAAAAGTATCTCGCATGTTGTCCTTTTTACGGACATTTACGCTCAGAGTCGAGTGTTACGACGCTCGCATCTCCGTTGACAGAGTGAAGCCTCCCACTTCTCAGGACGCAAACGGGCAAAAATCTTCTCAGCCTCGGAAATCGGGCCAAAAGAGTATGTTGACATCGTCTTTCTGTAAGTTATATTCTTAAATAGGATCAATTAGTCTTCTTTTAACAAGCTACGCTCAGGGAGTTCCAAAGTGCCGAAAACAGCTAAGAGAATCGCCCTTACCAGCCTCATTCTGACGGCCGCCATCGTTGCTGGCAGTTTCGCAGCCCCGAAAACTGGGACTGCAAATGAAGCAATTGCCATTGAAGGTACCAAGGATCCTGCTGTTGAACGGGCTCGTCGCGAAGTACGAATGCTGGACGACATCTACAAAACCGCAATCGTGCTGGTAACCGAGCACTACGTGCATGACGACACTGACCTGTCCGCAGGCAGTGCGTTTAAGGCTCTGTTTGAAGCGGTCGGCAGGAAGGGTTGGCACGAAGTACGTCTTGTCGATGCAACCGGCAAACCCTACAGCGATCAGAATCTTCCGAAAGCAGGATTTGAAAAAGACGCCATTAAGCAACTACTCGAAGGCAAGAGTGCCGTCGATAAAGTCGTCGTCGAAGGTGATAAAAAGTTTTTGCTCGCAGCGACTGCGATTCCAGTGGTGATGGAAAAGTGCATCATGTGCCACGAAAATTATCGCGACGTCGCGAAAGGAAAAGCGATCGGCGCGTTGAGCTATAAAGTTCCGATTCTGGACTGATGGATCGATCGTCACGTCAGATTGATTGCTCGCAACGATGTCATATCTTCAACAATTGTCCATCATCGTCATCCTGCTCACGTCCCGCAGCACTTTTGCACAACTGGATTTTGAGCAGGAGCCGATTTTGTACAGCTCAGCCATCGCGACTGATCCGGTGGCTCGACTGAATAAAGAAGATCAAGTCGGGCGATGCTTCAGTCGTGTGGGAACCGCAGCACGGCTACTTGAAGTCACTTATGGCGGAATTGATGGTGCCGGAATCCAGTCAGGTTCTGGTGTTTTCTAAAACCAGCCTGCAGATCAATCGGATTACTCCGAAATTGGATTCTCAGCAACTAAGCCGTCACTGAAAAGCTGGATGTCGATTTCGGAGCAAACGTGACGGACTTGTCATCGCACTTCGAAGTTCGCCCATATCTGACGCCGCATAGTGACATCATCGCCTTAATGGTGCTGGAACATCAGGTCACGAGGCACGACTCACGGATGCTGTTGAAATGATTACAGAGAAACTCCTCCGCCGCCGCAGATTGTCTGGTTGAATTTGAGTGCAGCGAGGCGAGACGTCTGCTACGATTCCGCCGGAGCCAGGCGATGGCCGTCACGAGTTTCTTTAAGGGATCGATTGCGGTTCGGATTTTCGGTGTGTCAATCGTTTAAACTGTGGTCAAAACCTTGCCGTCCATTGGTGTAGGCGCATTACGCGACTTGTGCGCACTGCCAATGCTGGCGGATCGGTGTGAAGTGACTGGTTTGGCGAAGTGCAGCGCTTGCATCCGCGTCCGGTCGTGTCTGAGCTGTCAATGCCTATCAAAGTTGCGTTGCATCATAAGACTGTTTATCAATACGATCGACTGGTCACTCTGGGGGCTCAAGTTGTGCGCCTGCGGCCTGCTCCGCATTCGCGAACGCCAATTGATGCCTATTCGCTGACGATCGAGCCAAAGAATCATTTCATCAACTGGCAGCAGGATCCGCACGGCAACTATCTGGGTCGGCTGGTTTTCCACGAAAAGACAGATCGATTTTCCGTGACTGTCGATGTCGTTGCCGACATGACGGTGATCAATCCGTTCGACTTTTTTCTGGAAGACGACGCGACGCAGTTTCCGTTTCACTACGCGGAAGAATTGGCGACGGATCTAAAACCGTTCCTGCAGCCGTATTGCCAAACGGCTGATTTCTTGGCCTATCGCAAAACGGTCGATGTTTCTCCCCGCCGGACGATCACGTTCCTCATTGAACTCAATCAGAAGCTGCAGCAGGACATCAAGTATCTCATCCGCATGGAACCAGGTGTTCAGGCGCCGGAAGAGACATTAAAGAAGCGATCCGGGTCGTGTCGTGACTCTGCCTGGCTGCTGGTCCATCTGCTGCGAAGTTTCGGGCTGGCCGCACGATTTGTGTCCGGCTACCTGATTCAATTGACGGCAGACCTGAAGCCGCTCGAAGGCCCTGAAGGTCCAACGACTGACTTCACCGATCTTCATGCGTGGACGGAAGTCTTTCTCCCCGGTGCGGGATGGGTTGGACTTGATCCGACATCAGGACTGCTGACTGGCGAAGGACACATCCCGCTTGCTGCGACGCCAACGCCTCAGACTGCCGCGCCAATTTCCGGCGGAGTCGAAGAATCCAAAGTGGAATTCAGCGTCGAAATGACGGTGACTCGGATTCACGAAGATCCACGTGTCACGAAACCATACACCGAAGAGACATGGGAACGGATTGACGCTGTCGGCGCTGAAGTTGATCGCCGATTGCAGGCCGCTGACGTTCGGCTGACGATGGGTGGAGAACCCACATTCGTGTCGATCGACGACATGGAAAGTGAAGAATGGAATACGGCTGCCGTCGGTCCCCACAAACAACGCCTGTCAGACGAGCTCATTCGTCGCCTGAGGAGTAAATTCGCGGAGGGCGGGCTGCTGCATTACGGTCAGGGCAAATGGTATCCAGGCGAATCACTTCCGCGCTGGGCGTACAGTTGTTTATGGCGTCGTGATGGTCAGCCGATCTGGAAAAACGCCGCTTTGCTGGCGGATCTGGGACTGGCACCGGGCAAAGCGGATTCCAGCAAGCCTGTTGCGGATGAAAAGCTAGCCGCCGACTTCATGTGCGAACTGGTTGATCGATTGCATGTCGAAGATCGTTGGATTCGACCGGCCTATGAAGACGTATTCCACATGCTGGAGATCGAAAACAAGCTGCCAGTCGATGTGGACCCGCGTAAATTTGATCCGGATGCCGACGAGGATCGCCGACGTCTCAGCCGCGCGCTGGCTCGCGGCATTAGTCGACCTGTCGGATTCGTGTTGCCGCTGACTCGTGCATGGTGGCAGTCGAATGCGAAATGGACGAGTGGATTCTGGCCTTTTCGATCGCATCGCCTGTTTTTGATTCCCGGTGATTCACCAATGGGCCTGCGTCTGCCGCTTGAGTCACTTCCGATCACCGGCAACAGTGAATTGGAGGTCCATCCCCGCGACCCGTTTGCCGAACGTGCACCGCTGCCGGGATACGCGGAGATCCGTAAGACGGCACAGGAACGCCTTGCTGCTGAACGTCGGGCGGTCGATGCGCCCCGACAGCAACAGGTGCTGCAGCGACTGGGACTCAGTGACGATCCGGAAGAATCGAGCAATGACTATCAATCCGAACCCGTCGCTGCGGGGCATGTCGTCCGCACGGCGTTGTGTATCGAACCGCGGGACGGACAAATTCGTGTCTTCATGCCGCCGGTGGGTACGCTGGAAGATTATCTGGAACTTGTGGCGATGATCGAGGAGACCGCTGAGTCTCTGCAGACGCCCGTGATCATCGAGGGCTATTTGCCGCCGTTCGACTATCGCATGGAAATGCTCAAGGTGACACCGGATCCGGGCGTCATCGAAGTGAACATTCATCCGGCTCATGACTGGGAACAACTCAAGGACATCACAGGTTCAGTCTATGAAGAAGCTCGTCAGTGCCGACTGGGCACTGAGAAATTTCAACTGGATGGTCGTCATACGGGAACCGGTGGCGGCAATCATCTGGTGCTCGGTGGAGCCACGCCAGCCGATAGTCCGTTTTTGAGGCGTCCGGATCTGCTGTGCAGTCTGGTCGGATTCTGGAACAACCATCCGTCACTGTCGTATCTGTTTTCCGGTCTGTTCATTGGTCCGACGAGTCAGGCACCGCGGATTGATGAAGGTCGGGATGATGCGATGTACGAACTGGAAATTGCCTTTCAGCAGGTTCCGGAACCGGGCTGCGGTTCGATTTCCAACTGGTTGGTTGATCGTCTGTTTCGAAACCTTCTGGTCGATCTCACCGGCAATACGCATCGCGCGGAAATCTGCATCGACAAATTGTATTCTCCGGATCATGCGGCCGGTCGCTTGGGACTGGTCGAACTTCGCGGGTTTGAGATGCCTCCGCACTTGCGGATGAGTCTGACGCAACAGTTGCTGGTGCGATCACTCGTGGCGATGTTCTGGCGGAAGCCGTACAACGTTTCGTTGATTCACTGGCGGACGATTATCCATGACCGGTTCATGCTGCCGCACTATCTTTGGCAGGATCTGGCGACTGTTGTCAATTCCCTGCGGCAGGATGGCATCGATTTCGATGTAAACTGGTTTGGAGCGCATCTGGAGTTCCGTTGTCCCTTGATCGGCACGTTTGAATACAGCGGCGTCCATGTGGAACTTCGTCAGGCTCTGGAACCATGGTATGTGCTCGGGGAAGAACCGGGTGGCGGTGGCATGACTCGCTTTGTGGATTCGTCCGTGGAACGCTTACAGGTCAAGGTGACGGGCATGTTTTCGGCGGCCATGTGTGTTGCTGTCAACGGAGTACGAGTTCCGTTGCAGGCGACAGACACGTCGGGAGAATATGTCGGTGGACTTCGATATCGTGCATGGCAGCCGCCAAATTGCCTGCATCCAAACATCGGTGTCCACACGCCGCTGGTCTTTGATCTGGTCGATACAGCGAATGGTCGATCTTTGGGAGGTTGTCGTTATCATGTGGACCATCCGGGTGGTTTGAATCCGGAAGGTTACCCCGTCAACGCACTGGCTGCGGAAAGTCGCCGTTCCGGGCGGTTTTTCCGGATGGGCCACACGGGCGGTGTGATGCTGCCGAAAACGCCTCAGATGTCGCCTGATTTTCCATGTACGCTGGATCTGCGTCGCGGAACAATTTGAAACTCCGGAATACGATGGAATGGCCACAGGATTGTCTTCGAACGCAAAGACGGAACGAATCTTCAGATGTCCGCCGTTCGTCTACGACGAAGTTTACGGCGATGAAGGTGTGCCACGCGGGCATTGGGCAAAGTTCCTGACTGCGCTCCGCAACGTACCGTCAGCGGAATTTGCACGCCGCAATGAACAGGCTGAAAGGATGCTGCGCGAAAATGGCGTCAGCTACCATTCGGTCAATGCAATTGGTGATGCAGCTCGCCCGTGGCGACTTGACCTGCTGCCGATGCTGATTACCGCCGCCGATTGGGCTGTCATTGCGGAGGCTCTTGCTCAACGTGCCCGTTTGTTGAATCTGGTCATTTCCGACATCTACGGCCCGCGCAGCCTCATCAATGACGGGACTCTGCCGCCAGAAATCCTGTATGCCAATCCGGAATTTCTGCGACCGTTCTGTGACCTCGGTCGCATGGATCAGTTGCCCATGTTCATGTACGCCGCCGAGCTTGCTCGTTCCGTGGAGGGACAATGGTGGGTGATGGCCGATCGTTCAGAAGCGCCGGCTGGTCCTGGCTTCGCGCTTGAAAACCGTATCGTCAGTTCACGTTCGATGCCGGCAGCGTTCAAACAGATTTCAGTAGAACGCCTGGCGCCGTTTTTTGCCCGCCTGCAAAACTCGATTCGACGCCGGACACCTCGTCCCGGTGATAATCCACGAATCGTGCTGCTTTCCAGTGGACCGGGGCATCCCTACTATTTTGAAGACGTGTATTTGGCCAGATATCTTGGCTACACGATGGTTGAAGGAGGTGATTTGGCCGTTAGAAATGATACGGTCTTCCTCAAAACACTCTCAGGTCTGGTGCCTGTCGATATCGTCCTGGCCCGTGGTGCTGAATCCGGACTCGATCCTCTGGAACTTGGCGGCTATTCGCCACACGGCGTCCCAGGGTTGCTCAACGCGATGCGATCCGGCAACGTCATGGTGACGAATACGCCGGGATGCGGCATTGTCGGGGCACCTGTGTTCATGGCGGTCTTACCCAGACTTTGTCAGCGGCTGTTGGGTGAACCACTGAAGATGCCTTCGATTTCTACGTGGTGGTGCGGCGAAGCAGACAGTCTTGCGTATGTGATGAATCGATTTGATCATCTTGTCGTGAAGCCGGCGTTTCAAAAAAGCGGCGGCGAGGAAATCATCATCAGCGATCTGACGTCCGAAGAGCGGGAAAAACTTGTCGCGCAACTGAAGGCGTCTCCGTATAACTGGGTGGCGCAGGAGAAAGTCGCCCGATCTGCGGTGCCGGTCTGGTCGGCATCCGGAATTCAGTGTGGTCACGCAGCGGTTCGTGCATTCCTCGTAGAAGATGACAACGAATGGCATCTGATGCCGGGCGCCCTGATTCGCATCGCTCCCGACACGGGGCCGATGCAACTGTCGATCGCGGCCGGAGAAGGCAGCAAAGATCTGTGGGTGATCGCTGATGGAAAA
>CANJQC010000110.1 GCA_947476295.1 Planctomycetaceae bacterium
GATCAGAACGCAACATGGGACGCAACATCCGGCAAAGCGCATTGGAAAAATCGAAAAGGCGACGACCAGCCGTTCTTTGCTGTCTTCAATCTTACGATGACACATGAAAGTAAAGTGTGGCTGAAAGGCTGGAAAGAAGTCGTTTCAGTCCTGAAAGAATCGGAACGCCATCGACCCGAAGCCATGATTGTTCCTCCGCTGTATCCGGACACGCTGCCAGTCCGTGAAGATTTTGCACGGTTGGACGATAATATCACTGTCATGGATCGCCAGGTCGGACAGATCCTGAAAGAACTCGAAGACGCAGGTCTGACGGACGACACGATCGTCTTCTTCTGGTCCGATCATGGCAATGGTCTGCCCCGAGCCAAACGCTGGACGTACGATTCCGGGTCGCGGGTGCCGATGATTGTGCGTGTTCCCGAGAAATACCAGAACATCGCCACTGAAGCGGCAGTAGGATCGACCGATGATCGAATGATCAACCTGATCGATCTCGGCCCAACTGTGCTGTCACTGGCAGGCGTCGCCATTCCGGATGGAATCAGCGGTCAGCCATTTCTTGGCAAGGCTCAGGGACCGGATCGCGCATTCATCTACGGTGCTCGTGACCGAATTGATGAACGTTTCGACATGGTCCGCACCGTGCGGTCTCGCGACTTTCGTTATTGTCGCAATCTGATGCCCTGGCGTCCGGCACTGCAGCATGGCATGTACGGCGAACAGAATGCAACTATGCAGGAGATGCGGAAGCTATTGGCCGATGGAAAACTACCTCCGCAGTTCGCTCAATGGTTCTCCAGTCCGCGTTCCGACGAAGAATTGTACGACCTGAATGCCGATCCCTGGGAACTTGCAAACCTTGCCAATGATCCAGCGCATGCCGCGACGCTGCAGGCACTGTCAGTAGAATGTGACCGCTGGCAGTTGGAGACTCGTGACGCGCATCTGCTGCCGGAGATCATGCTCGATGCAGCAGAAAAAGAATCCGGTAGTCGCTGGCAGGTGCTGCACGGTGCTGACGGTCTGCAGCGGACTCAGAAGCTGCTTGCGGCGGCAAAATCTGCTGCGCACAGCATTGCCGCTCAAACGGACGTCGCAATGCCACAACTCGACGCCGATCCGGCGGTTCGTTGGTGGCAGGTGATGGAGTGTGCCAAAGCATCGAACGTGGCGGACTTCAAAACATTGCTGGAGAAAGAATCAAAATCCGACGAACTGGCCATCTGCATCGCAGCCGCCGGAGGACTGGCTCGCACAGGCGACCTCAAATCAGCCGCAGCAACGCTTGGTGAATTGCTGGGCCATGAAAACAACTTTGTGCGACATGCGGCGGTTCTGGAAATCGATGAAGCCGGGCCGGAACTGATTGAACTCGCTAAAGAACAGATCAGGAATATGGTTGACGACGAATACTGTCAGCGTCTGGTCAATCACGCTCTGAATCTCTGAATCGCGTCCGCACGATCGAGATTCCGCGATCATGCTGCTGTCCGTTGCTTTATTTTACGTGCGTTTCATTCGGTTGTACCACGAGTTTGCACTATTGACCACTAATACGGACGTATTTCATAAGCATTTCGAGCGTCTTTGGCCCGATCCCTTCGACTTCGCTAAGGTCATCAAAGTTTGCGTAGGGTCGTCCCTGAATGATTCGATTGGCTGTCACTTCTCCCACTCCAGGAATACTCATCAGTTCATCTCGGGCGGCTGTATTCAAATCCAGATTAGCAGTAGCAGCCGGTGCGGTCTTCTTCGAATCCATAGCGAGGCCGAGTTCAGCATCTTCCGTGCGTTCAAGTAGGCGCTCTGCGGGAAGTTTGTCCCAATCCGTCTTCGCCCAGATGCCGCTCTCCTTCCTGGACGCGACGAGCTCCAGGTCGCGAAGTCTTTCCTTGTAAATTTCGAAGTGCTGTCCATCGGGTGTTTCGCGGTAGACGCCAAAGGCGCGGGCCAGACCGAGACGCACAAGGTGTTCCCCGAGATCTTCACCGTCGGCTGTCGTGACAAAGGCATAGATACGTTTAAACTTTGCATCACCGCGAGCATCGGCAAACGATGTATGAATCGTAAATGGCTGAGCTAGGGCTCTCGCTGTTTCCGCTGCGGCGAGTTTGCCGTAGTTCCTGGCGAGTACAATCGATGTTTGTGGCGAACCACCCACTTCTGAGATCCCGAAGTAGCGGCGCTGAGTACGCAATCGGCGAGCATCACTGTCATCACTCACTTCCATTTCGATGCAATCCACCCCGTAGAGGCGAATCGTGTGCTGATCGCCAGTACCAGTTTGTATCAAGAAGCTGTCACCGTCCGCCCAATTGGCCTGAATCATGGTGCAGGATGAGATTTTTTCAAGGGGTCTTCCTCGAACCTGAGCACTGAGGATTGTCGGTGCGACGGCAAGAAGCATAGAGATCGTGAATAAAGAAAATTTCATACGCCATCCAATATCGCCAGATTCTACTTTCGCAGTTCGTACTCTTTGATCTTGCGATACAGTGTCCGTTCGCCGATTTCGAGCATTCTCGATGCCTCTTCGCGGTTGCCGTCGGTAAGATCGAGCGCTCTCTGGATGTAGTATTTTTCCACTTCCGTCATTGGCCTGCCGATCAGCGCATCAGCACCGGATGGGATTTCTTCGTCGGCGTCGGGCAATTGATCTTTGACCAGCACGGCGATTTCCGGGGGCAGTCCGTCGATGTCCAGCACGCCGTCATTGTCGAGTACCAGCATGCGTTCGATAGTATTTCGCAGCTGACGAATGTTGCCCGGCCAGTGATATGCATACAAAGCTTTTCGAGCGGCGCGGGAAAAACCCTGAGCGTCCCGACCCGTGCGTTTCGTCAGGTCACGCAGGAAGTGTTCCATCAGCAGTGGAATGTCGCCTGTGCGTTCTCGCAGCGGAGGCAAGTTGATTGAGACGACGTTGATTCGATAGTACAGGTCTTCGCGAAACTTTCCATCCTGCACAAATTTCTGCAGATCCGCATTGGTCGCCGCCACAAGTCGCACGTTAATCGGCAGTTCATCGTTGGCTCCCAATCGCGTGATTTTGCGTTCCTCCAGCACACGCAGAAGTTTGACCTGCGTGTCCATCGGCATTTCACCAACTTCGTCCAGAAACAATGTGCCTCCATTGGCGTGTTCAAACTTGCCGATGCGTCGCCCCATCGCGCCGGTAAACGCACCTGCTTCGTGGCCGAACAGTTCACTTTCCAGAATACTATCCGGCAATGCTGAAATATTGAGCGGCACGAAAGGTTTATTCTTGCGCGGACTGTTTTGATGCAGCGCGCGAGCGACCAGTTCTTTACCTGTCCCGTTTTCGCCGTGGATCAGCACGGTGCTGTCTGTGGGAGCCACGCTCTTCAGAATATCGATGATGCTGTGCATCTGCGGACTGTTTCCAATCACGCCCTCAAATCCAAAGCGTTCGTCGAGGGACTGGCGGAGTTCGGCGTTGCGGCGAATCAGCCTCAATCTCGCCGATGCTTTCTCAACGGCGGAACGCAGTTCGCCGATGTCAAGCGGTTTGGTGAGATATGTATAGGCTCCGTGCTGCATCGCTGTCACGGCGGAAGCGATCGAACCGTGTCCCGTGAGCACAATTACTTCCGCATCCGGAAGCTCTTCCTTGGTCAGCCGCAGGATCTCCAAGCCATCGACTTCACCCATTCGGAGATCCGTGACAACAACATCCCAGGATTCGGAATGAATTAATTGAGCTCCACGTTCGCCCGAACCGGCGACCTTGCAGTCACAGTTAATCCGCGCAAGCGACTCGGCAACCGCCTGAGCGTGTCCTTCGTCATCATCGACGATCAGAACGCGCACAGGAATGGTGGAAAGATCAGCGGAATCGTTTTTGAGATCGGTCATGTATTGCGGGAACAGACACTGACTGAATTGTTGCGTTTTGGCGGATTTAGATGATTGAGGGTAATCAAGAAGCGGCTCGAAACAAAATGTGACAGCAGTTTATTGCTCAATCTGGGACACAACGCGCCCCCCTGTAAGGTCTGTATGTGAATTTGCAGGGCAGGAACGAGCGGAATTCCCGCAATTTGTGATGAAATGCCGTTTGAACGGGGATCCGATCGAAAGTTCGGTCCGTAAATGCAATAATACCAAACAGTCGAGCGCACCGTGCTCGCATCATTGTTGCTCGAGTCTCCGACGCGAGTCTTCCCGCCACGGAGTGACGGGCAACTATGAGTGACGGGCAACTATGAGTGACGGGCAACTATGAGTGACGGGCAACTATGGGTTGCGGGCAAACCCCGCGTTTGGGATGTAAGTTATGTCATTGTCGGTCCTCTCTGCACCTGTCGTGGTCGAAGAAGATCCACTTGATTTGATGGACGAAATCGATGCGCTGAAAAAGGAGAAAGATGCCACCATCCTTGCGCATTTTTACGTCGATGGAGAAATTCAAGACATCGCGGATTTCACAGGAGACAGTTTGAAATTGGCGCGCGATGCTACTCGCGTCACCACATCCACGATCGTCTTCGCTGGCGTCCATTTTATGGGCGAATCCGCCAAGATCATGAATCCGACGAAGCGAGTCCTCATTCCCGACATGCTGGCAGGCTGTTCACTGGCGGATAGCTGTCCTCCAAATCAACTGGCCGCATTTCAGGAACAACTGCGATCACAGGGGCGTGACTTTCAGACGGTCGCCTACATCAATACGTCTGCCGCCGTCAAAAGTCTGTGCGACTGGATTGTCACCAGTGGGAACGCTCGGGAAATCATCGATCGTGTTCCGCAGGATAAAGAAATCCTGTTCGTGCCCGACCAGCATCTCGGCCGTTATCTCGTCGAGATGACCGGTCGCAAGATGATCCTGTGGCCAGGTTCCTGCATGGTGCATGAGATCTTCAGTATTCAGGATTTGATCAGAGCGAAGAAAAACAATCCCGGAAGCATTGTGATCGCGCATCCGGAATGTCCGCAGAACATTTTGGAGATCACTGATGTCATCGGGGGAACGGAAAAAATGCGGCAATACGTGATGAAAATGGAAAAGCCAACGACGTTTTTAGTTGCCACGGAAGCCGCCATGATCCATCCGTTGCAGAAAGCGGCACCGCAGCACACGTACATTCCGGTTCCCGGCATCGTAGCATCGTCGGGAGAAACGTGTGCCTGCAATCGCTGTCCTCACATGGCTCGTAATACGCTGCAGAAAGTTCGTGACTGTCTGCGGGATGGCCGACCCGAGATCGAATGGAAAGACTATTTTCAACAGGCACGGGCTGTACTGGACAGGAGTCTGCTGTAGTAGCACACTTCTGCACGGAATTGAGTCTAATTTTAACGCGGGGTTTGCCCGCAACCCATAGTTGCCCGTCACTCCGTGGCGGGAAGACTCGCGTCGGAGACACGAGCAACAATGATGCGCGCACTGTGCTCGCAAAAAACAAAGTAAGACGCTACTATCATGCACGGAGAGCGACTCGTTCCATGAAAACGGAGACACACGATCATCCTTACGGCAAGGCCGTTGCCAAACTGATTGAAGAATTTGGAAACCTTCCGGGTATTGGTCGCAAGTCAGCAGAACGCTTGGCGAACCATATTTTGTCGAGTTCCAGCGACGAGGCCAACGCTCTGGCCGATGCAATTCGCAAGGTCAAAATCAGCGTTAAGCGCTGTTCGATGTGCTTCAATCTGACAGAAGACACGCTCTGCCGAATCTGCAGCGACGCGCGACGCGATCAGCATGTCGTCTGCGTAGTTGAACAGCCCAAAGACGTGGTTGCGCTGGAATCATCCGGCGCATATTCCGGACTGTATCATGTTTTGGGGGGACGAATCGCACCGCTCGACGGTGTCGGACCGGAAGACCTCACGATCCCGCAGCTGGTGCATCGCGTACGCAAGCAGGGTATCACAGAACTGGTGATGGCAACCAACCCGACGCTGGAAGGCGACGGCACGGCGCTGTTCATCACAAATCTGCTGCAGAATGACAACGTCCGCATCACACGCCTGGCACGAGGCATCGCCTCCGGCAGTGTCCTTGAATTCGCCAACCGCGAAATGCTGGCCGATGCCTTGAAAGGTCGTCAGCAGTTTTGATCTGCAGAAGTTAACGCCGATTCGCGATGTTCCAATGCACCTCCGCGTCACTGGCACGATGCCGCGAAGCATTGACAGAGTGACATCATCACTAGCGGGTGAGAAACGTCTCCGCAGCTTGTTCTGCGGTGCGATAATCATCCCGATCGGTCAACAGCACGCTGAGTTGGGTCTGCTGACGCTGACGGTACACTTCCATCCGGACTGATGAGCCGATATCTGACAGACTGACAAGGTTGATCAGATGATTTTCATCGATTACCTTGACGCCATTGAACGACACGATCACGTCATCCGGACGCAACCCGACAATCACCGCAGGGCTTGATTTATGAGAGTAGACTCGCACAATTCTGGCACCGAGTGAGCGGGAAAGGCCCAGTCTTTGCGCTGCAGCGTCGGTGAAGTTGTTGTCCAGTTCGACACCCAGATAAGCTCGCCGAACTTTGCCGTGCTGCACCATCTGGTCGAACACATGCCGCACAAGGTTGCTCGGAATACTGAAGCCAATTCCTTCATTACCACCGCTGTTGGACGCGATCGCCGTATTGATTCCCACGACGCTGCCGTACATATCGATGAGTGGACCTCCGCTGTTGCCGGGATTGATTGCAGCGTCGGTCTGTATAAAGTCCTGATTGGTCACAGACTGATCCGACGTCAGCGAGAGGTCGCGGCGACCTTTGGCACTCACGATTCCCATCGTCACTGATTGGCTGAGTCCAAACGGACTTCCAACGGCCAGGACAAAGTGCCCGATGTTGACAGAATCACTGTCACCCCAGCGCGCTGTTGAGTGACCACTATCCGGAATCTGAATGATGGCAATATCGCTTTCAGCGTCGCGGAAAACTTTTTGGGGATGAACCGTTGAACCATCGGCAAGGACGATATCGATTGCTGGATTCTCCGCGCCACGGATCACATGGTTGTTCGTTATCACGAACAGTCCGCGAACAGACTTGCTTCGCATCAGTACGCCTGAACCGGTCTCTTCGACCTTGCGCTCGGTTTCGACGCGTATCGCCTGAATATGCACAGCCGAAGGCATGACGGCGTCAGCAATATCTGAAATGTGATTGCCGCTTTCCACCAGCGCTGCAGCATTGGCTGGGATACGGGTTTCGTAGTTTCCTTCTTCAGTAACGGCTCGAGCAGACTGAGTCAGCCGCAGCGATTCCAGATGTCCCCCGATCGCAAGACCGATGGACAGCATCCCGATTGAGGCAAGGATTGATGTTTGACGTCGCGCCATCAACGGACTCTCCGGGGGAAAGTTTCACATCCTGTGGCACGGCTCCTTCCGTATAAAACTGGATTGATATCTCTAGACACGCAGCAACAGCCTTCGCGGACGTCTGCGAATTCAGAGTTCAGGTGACATGCCTCCTTGGAGTCACCGATGGCGGTCTTTCAGTAACTGCCGTCACACGCAACTGCAGTCTGAGCGATCTCCATACTGGGTATCGTTCGGCGGTTTGAGCCAAAGCAAATCGAATCCGGTGGAATTCACCGGACGTCTCCGGACGTTGAGTGTAGCGCTGTGAAGACGGAAGAATCGTTACTGACGGTGCATCAACATCACGAACTGAGGATAGGTTCTGGTTCGTATGTTCCACATTCTCATTACAGGTCTCGATCCAACCTGGAGATCTTCGAACATATGTCTGCATTTCTAAGGCAAGCCCCGGAAGAGTCTGCTTCGAGCTTCAAACAGCCGATGACGTGCTAGTATTGCTCAGGCTCAGATTGCTTAAGTTCAGGCAGCGGCTGGTCTTGAGGAACCGGTCGCAGCGGCTCGTTTCTCGCGGCCGAATCCGGCACAATCGGCTGGACTGTCCCGCGTTGTTCGGCCTGATCAACTCCGTGAAGTGACCGAGGTAGTCCGAGATCACGATCAGGTTCGAACGTCGGCCCGGTCGGTTGTCCGAGTTGGTGAACAGGCGATTGAGTTTCGAGTTCCGGGAATCGCAATGCCGACTTGCCTTCGTTACTTGTCCGTGGCACAAAGCTGGTCCCTGGGTATTCTGTGACCTTCATGTTCGGCACGCCAGTCGATACACAGTTTGGGCGATTCGAATCGCTAAAACCTGCCGCTCCACAGGAACCGCAGACACCGCCATCGCCGCACTGGCCTCCGCATGAACCACAGGTGCTGCAGCTTCCTGAATGCAGCATCTCTTGGCCTTCGCAGCCGATGATGTCATTCCTACAGACATTGGTGTTGCATTCATTGTTCATAAACGCAGAGCCAGCGGTAAACGCACAACAGTCGCCAGATCCATTATAGCCGCCTGCCTTGCGGTGGCCTGAGAACGAGTAGGACTGATCGATGCTGTCGAAAGCTTTGGCGAGATCTCCCAGCTCGTTGTTGATCGATTTTTGCAGGCAGGCCATGCCGGTCATCACACCGATCACAAGCACTGTACCTACAATGACAATTTCCGCCGACAGGATTACTCCGTACTCATCCTGCCGAAGCGCTTTCAGCAGATTCAACATTGATATTCTCCAGATACAAATCAGAGGGAAAGAGTTCCGTGACGCAATACCACGGTGTTCGTTGGCAGATATAAAGCGGATCTGCCGACCGGTTCGTCGTTTGTTCGATCAAGTGACTGCTCGATATAGCGCCGATCAGGAGTCACCCGATGCGAGAATGGGACATCAATGCCCCATCTCGCGTCGGACGAACACAACGACTGAAACTCCTTTCAGCCGCAGGCGGTTTCTCAGGCCGCCGTCTCCCTCTCTCGCTGCGAACAAAGCCCGACTGCACTGCAGTGGAATGTCTCTCTGGGGACCGTCACCGATTGGCTTCTTGAAAGTCACCCGCCGGCATCGGCTCTCGCATTCCTCACAGTGGGTGCAGCCGTTCTCGTCACAACAATCGTTTTAGAATGCACAGCGCGTGCCATTGGACTCACAGGCACAATCGCTATAGCCGTAGTCTTGCCATAAAGACTGACAGGGAAGGTGGTTATGAAAACCACGCAACAGCGGCTGGGGTTAGGATTTTACGCATGCGCGCAAAGTATCGTTTACGTCGGTGTTAGCGATTGTGACAAACAAACTGCATCCTGGGATCCGGGCAGTTGTATGGGACGTTGCCGTGGCGAATGCGGCTCGCTGCTCAACGACTATCGAGGCACAATAGCCTTCGAATCGACAGCGTTTCATTGTCATGCGACAGACATGAATGTCCATCCTGCAGATGACGATACACGCCACACGGCCATGAGCGAGAGAATTGGCGAGCGGCATGCGTCAGCTTGCCGGTACGAAAACGAGACACCGGAGGGCTCACGCAGCTCCGCTCGCCGGACTCATTTCTGGCCGCGCGAAGTATAATATCCACCCTTCACGGCTACGCGGCCTTCTTCTTCTGCGGCTGCGGCTGAGACTTACTGGCGTCTCCGGCTGTGGTTTCGGTCTTCCGAATGATGCGAACCGGTTCCATCTGGGCCGGCTGGTGCCGCGCGACGAGCACCAGAATCGGAGGCATCAGCAACAATGATACGAGCAGGCTTGACGCAACTCCCAGAGCCAGCAAAATTCCGATGCTGAACATTCCCTGATGTGATGCAATAATCAGACTTCCGAAGCCAACGATCGATGTCAGCGATGTCACAATGACACTGCTGAGCATATCAGCAGATGGTTCAAACGATTTCCTGCCCGCCGCAATCTGGCGTCGGCAGTCAGCGACAAGATAGATCCCGTTGTCAATTCCAATCGCGAACACCAGCGGAAGCGCGATTAGGTTGAGAGGATTGAGAGTCAGGCCAAGCATGGACATGATTCCCAGCATCAGAACGCTGCCAGCGAACGCGGGGACCAGCGTCAGAACGGTGTCACGCAGGTTGCGATAGTCCAGCACAGCGGCAATGAAGACAGCCAGCCCCAGGCAAATCATGACCAACATTGACGGATCGACCACTCCATTGCGTTTGAACAGCGTGTAGCCGATAAAAGCGGCAACAGCCACTGGCGGTACGACGGTCATAAGTTTCTGACCCGGTCGCAGGTAATTCAAGAGTAAAAGCATCGAGATCACAGCCAATGCATACAGCCCGATCCTGGCATACGTCGTGTGCATTCTGCCGGCGGATTCCAGATTCTGGACCGGGACGCCCGTCACTTCCGGGTCGACGGTTCGCAGTTCTTCCACGAATGCCGTCAATGCTGCTCCATCCCATACGTCGTTCTTCGGATAAATCCGCAACGCCCAATGCTGCGTATTGTCAGCATCGACGCGTACATAACGGTCCTTCAGTTCGCGAGGCACATCGCGCAGGCCTACCGGCTGGAAGTCATTCGAATGGGCGATGTCGGCATACTCATCGATGAGCCATTTGGCCACCATGTCGTTGTAAGCCGAAAGTATGTCGCTTGAGCGACGTCCCGGCGTCTTTGACAGATCTTCCAGAAACTGATCGAGCGCCTTTGCTGCTCGTTGAGCGGTGGGATCAGCTGATTTGCGGATGGCTGCATACAATGCCTCCACTTCCGGCCCGACCACATTGTGACTGGCGGGAGCGATCGATGGCGCTCTTTTCGCAATATTGCTGGCGTTCTGCTGCAATTGTCGGATCAGTTGCATCGACTGACCATCAGGTGTCTCAGGCAGTTTGCTGGCACCGTCGCTGACTCGGGCAACCGAAGGCAGATTGAGGAAGCGGCGGCGCAGGGCGATGGCATCTTCCCATGTGTGAGCTACCGAGACGGCATATAGAACCGTTTCGGTACCGGAATTGGCAAGGCGGCGTTCGGCTTTCACGGCATCGAGTTGTTGATCCTGAAGTGCCAGCAGATTCGGTTCATATTTAATCCTGCAGCTGACAACTCCGTCCGAATAGCGAAACGCCTGATAACCGAAGAACGCAAGGATCGCACCGGCGACGGAAATGGAGATGACCGGCCACGCGACCACCGCTCTACGCAGCATCGGAGCAGAAAGCGGCTGCGGCAGACTTTCGACATTGACGTCAGCATCTGACAGAGCAATCAATGCCGGCAGAAAGATAAATGTTGCCGCGGCGCAGAGCAGAACGCCCATGCCGGAGATCAGTCCGAGTTCTGCAAGTCCGGGAAAGCCGGTGACCATCGCGGTTGAAAATGCAAGTGCCGTGATGACAGCGGATGTCATAATTCCTTTGCCTGTCGTTTCGGCGGCTTCCCGCAGAGCCTCGGGCAGCTCATAAAGTTCCTGTCGCAGGGCCAGATAGCCGTTGATAAATGAGACTGAATAGTCAATCCCCAATCCGATCAGAAAGATCGAAAAACACACACTGATGATATTGAGATGCCCAATGACCAGTGTCGCGGCTCCAAAGGTCCACGAGAGCGAAACGATCAGGGTAAGCAGTGCCAGCATTGGATGACGAACGCCGCGAAACGCCAGCAGCAACATTCCACCGACGACAAGGAACGCAACGATGCCTGCGTTTCGCATATCCACCGACGTACTGTGCATTTCATCATGCTCCAGTGCCGGGATGCCGGTGAGTGAAATCTTGAGACCGGGATAGTCGGCTTCGCGGGCAGCCTGCACGGCAGCGATGTGTTCTCGCAGGCGGCTGATGACAATCCCGTTGCCGTTTAAATTATCTTTCTGAGGCACAGCAGCCAGTTGCAGCACTCCGATTGTCTTGTCGCTGTTCAGGACATATGCGGTCTCGTCGTCTGTCAGTTTTTGGTCAGATGCAATGTCCATCAAATCCGGCAGCGGGGACATGAAGGACTGTGTCTCCGGCTTGCGAGTCTCCAGTGAGTGCCGCATAAACGAAGAAAGACTATTCGCGAAACGTTCCACCGAACGGTATGTAGAATCCGGGACGATGCCGTCTTTTTGTTTCTTGACCAAAGAATTGCGAAGTGAAGATGCGAGGTTTTCGGTGCGAACGTAACTCCAGTTCTGATCGCGGACGACCGTATTATAGTCGCGCACGCGATCCACAGTCCTCTTCAGATCGGGAGTTGAAAGAAACTGCAATGCTTTTCGGCGCATGGCGGAAAGATTGACGCTGGACTGGACGTTGCCAAACAGTTCAGGTTCTCGTTTGAGGCGATCACCCAGATCATCAATGACCGTTTTGATCACGGTGGCATTCGGAGCGGGTGTCTCAACGACAACCATCAAATCCTTGTCAGCGGCGAATGTGTCAGAATACTGCTTCCATGTCGCGGCAAACTGACTGGAAGGATCCATCAGGTCCGAGCGGCTGGTTCGGATCTGGAGTTGAACCACGGTCACGCCGACAGATGCACTTGCCAACAACAGTGAAAACCAAAGCATCAGTCGCGGGCGTGCCGATACCGTTGCCACTATCCAGCCAGAGAATCTTGCTGGAAGTGACCTCGATGTTGCGTTTTCCGGCGGTCGGCTCATGACCATTCCTGGTCAAAATGTGACGGGGTCAACAGAAAGGACGAAGGCTAGGGCACAAGCGCACGCAGAACGTGATCGTGCAGAGCCGATCGTAGTCGGAAGATCGGCAAATGCGGACTCCGGGCTGGAGCAGAATTAGCCAGTGGGCGGATTCGCTGACTATTCTTGAGACTCACCGCACGAGGATCGGGAAATTTACCCCCGCTTTGTGCAACAATGCCGGTTGTGCTGAAATTCGCATGTGCGAAGTTCAGGGCCTGTTCATTTTGAAGCAGCAGCATTGGCAGAATCTGCCGAAGCTCTGCGGAGAAGCAGGGAGATTTGGGTGACAGGCGAAATGCAGCGATTGAGCTTCTGCAGGTTCCGCATTCTGACCGCGACTGGTCCCGGCGCGGTCGCCGTGCTTGAGATATCGTGCGACGTTGCGGAAAACGCTCAATTCGTGCTGCGCCGTATAACGTCCGTTGCCAACGGCGAGCGGAATAGCGTCAGTCCGCAGGAACGATCTCACGATTCTCCGCAGCCAAAGTCGCCCGATACCGGACAAACTCCCGCCATGTCGATCGGACGCATCTGCTACGGACGCTGGAATAACGAAGACCTGATCGTCGTACGAACTTCTGTACAGACGTGGGAAATTCAGTGCCACGGCGGAACGATCGCGGTGAATCGTATTTGTAACGACTTGCTGAGCGACGGCATTCAGGATGTCGGCGCGATTAATGAAGCCACATCGACTGTCGCTTACGGACATGCCTGGCGGGCGGTGCCCGGTGGAGAGGCTAAACAATTTGAAAGCATCCAGCAGATCGTGCATCAGGCAATTCAGAGTCGTCTGCAAAATGCACGCAGTCGTAAAACTGCCGGATTAATTTTGGCTCAGGCATCCAATTCGTTGTGCGATGATCTGAGGATCATTGGGGACTCTCAGGAAAAAGATTCGCTGGAAGCGACGGCCACTCGACAACGATTGGTGGGGTGGCAGGACGTGGCACTGCATTTGACAGAACCTTGGCGCGTCGTATTCGCAGGTGCCCCGAATGTCGGAAAGTCTTCGTTGCTGAATGCGATCGCCGGGATGGATCGATCGATCGTTTGCGATCAGCCAGGCACAACCCGCGATATCGTGGAAGTCGATACAGTCGTCGAAGGCTGGCCGTTTCGGTTTGTCGATACAGCGGGTTTGCGGGAAAGAACTGAAGACCAGATCGAAGAGCTCGGTATCCGCCAGTCGCATCTCGCAGCATCACAGTGCGACGTGTTGTGCCTAGTATTTGATAACGATTCAGACGCTGTCGGCTGGGGCGATCGGCTGTCACTTGCGAAACACACTGTGCTTGTTCGGAACAAGTCCGATCTGCTGTCGGAACGGAGTCCTGATAAACGAAGTTTCAAAGATTGCGCAGCGATGTCCGGCCTGCCAGTGATTAACGTTTCAGCTCACAGCGGTCAGGGATTGCCGGAACTGTTGCAATGGATCAAGCTTTCCGTCGTGCCCCACGAACCAGCCAAAGACACGGCACTGCCACTGTGTCTCCTGTAACTGCGATTCCGGCAGCCTCACATTCTTGTCTTAGGCGTCAGCGCGCCGGGACAACGCCCGCAGCACGACGTTCAGGTTATTCTTCGCAAACCTCACCTAGCGTGGTACAATGCCAATGCGCGGACTTTAGGCTTCAAAGGGCAGGCTGAAGCCTGTATTCCAAACAGACCTAACAGTTATACCGTGTGCGGCTAGAAATGAGTCTGGCGAGCGGAGCGGCGTGAGCCCTCCGGTACGTCGTTTTTGTACCGGCAAGCTGGCGCATGCCGCTCGCCAAATCTCTCATTCATGACCGCGAGTATAACTGGACTTTGATTGCCTTTTGCTTGCAATATTTCGTAGCGTGCCCAATCAATCCACCTGAATGAGTCTATGACATGAATTCTCCATTGCTCCCAGTTCACGAATCTTTGCATTCCAGCCCTCGCTGCTATCGTCCGGGCGAGTGGTTGCCGTTCGTGGCGGTTGTCCTCATGGCAGGAAGCGCTGCCACACTGCTCGCGTCTAAATTGATCGCCAGCGATGGCAGTGCTGCAGCGAGGGGGGGCGTTGCGGGCGACGATCAGCAAGCGAAAGTTAAGCAGAGCGAGGCTCCGGAGCAGGAATATGTCCGCATTCGCAAAAACGAACGCAAACTTGGGGTGGCACTAGAAACGTCGGTCATTCATTTTGCAGATTCAACGAAGTATGCTGACGCCACCGTTGACCTGATCGGTGCCATCCATCTTGGCGAGCCCGATTACTATAAGCAGCTTAACGAACTATTCGAGACCTATGACGTACTGCTCTATGAAGCCGTAATGCCGGAAGAAGCGGTTAGGCGGGATCTTCGACCCGGCAGCGGAGATGGTTCGCGTCGCAAGGGATTGAAGGACGAAGAAGTGTGGACGGAAGCCAAAATCGGCTTGGCAGCAATCTCGGTGCTTCAGCTTGGAATGAAGGATGCCTTGGGAATGGAGTTTCAGTTGACCGGAGTGGATTACACGGCAGAGAATTTTGTGCATGCGGATATGACGTCGGAGGAATTTGAAGCATCGATGGCAAAGCGCGGTGAATCGTTTTCCGGCATGTTTCTGAAAGAAATGGGAAAGTCGGTCGCTAACCAGCAGGAAAACAACCCGCTTGCCATGAATCTCGACGTGATGTTGTCCATGCTGACGTCGGATCGTCTGTATCGGGTCCGCCGGATCGCAGCCGTTCAGCTGGCAAAGGCCGGTGACGGCGATGCATTTGCAGGCTTCGACGGGTCATCCACGATCATCACCGAACGCAACAAGAAGTGTTTTGAAGTGATGGATCGACAACTCAGGAAAGGTAAGAAGAAAGTCGGCATCTTCTACGGCGCGGGACATTTTGCCGATATGGAAAAGCGGATGGTGGCCGAATACGGGTTTGAAAGAAAATCCGAAGACTGGCTGGTCGCATGGCATTTGCGTGACCCCAAAGAGAATGCAGCATCTGAGTCCGCAGGTCCAAAGAAGTCAAATGAATGAAAGCGTTTCGGCGAGCCGGGATGCGTCAGCATCCGGACAAAAAATTTACTACAACTTCAGCAATTAAATCTACTGTTAACATGCTTCGAGCTGTCATCGGAACAACATTGCTCTGTTGTGGTCTTGCTGTACCCGCCACTGTGAGCGGTCAGGACGATGCTGCGTACTTTCGAGACGAAGTTGAACCGGTTCTGCGTAAGCGATGCTTCGCCTGTCATTCTCATGCCGCTGAACGGATGGAAGGTGGTCTGGCACTGGATTGGCGAAGTGGTTGGGAGACGGGTGGTGGTCGAGGGCCTGCGATAGTGCCGAGCGATGTTGGGCAGAGTTTGCTCATCCGCGCCATTCAGCACGTCGATCCGGATTTGCGGATGCCGGAAGAAAGATTGCCGAACAATGAAATTGCAGTGCTGACGCGGTGGGTTGAGACAGGCGCGTTCGACGATCGCAAGGTCGTGCCGCACAGTTTAAATCTTGCTCAGGCATTGGACTGGTGGTCTCTGAAGCCATTGACACGACCTGAAGTCCCGGGCGACGTTTCGCAGAATCCAGTTGACGCATTTATTCAAAGTCGATTACAACAGGAAGGTCTTACGCAGTCGCCTGAAGCGGATCGACGCACGCTGATTCGCCGGGTGTACTACGATCTGACAGGCCTGCCTCCCACGCCTGAGGAAGTCGATGCATTTCTGGCCGATCAGGATCCACTTGCTTGGGAGCACATCGCCGATCGGCTGCTCGAATCTCCACGTTACGGCGAACGCTGGGCCAGACACTGGCTGGACACGATTCACTTCGCCGATTCTCATGGCTACGAGCACGACGTTGGCCGTGACAACGCCTGGCCGTTTCGCGACTACGTGATTAATTCG
The DNA here is from genome assembly GCA_947476295.1 of Planctomycetaceae bacterium. Lineage (GTDB taxonomy): Bacteria > Planctomycetota > Planctomycetia > Planctomycetales > Planctomycetaceae > SXXK01. The sequence continues at coordinate 16,387 of CANJQC010000110.1, forward strand.
TTCAACTCTGATACATCGTGGTCCCGGTTTATTCGTGAACAGCTGGCAACTGATGTCTTCTATGCCGACAAAACCAACCTGACTCCAGCCCTTGGCTTTCTGGGCGCTGGCACGTTTGATTTAAGCACCTTCAGTACCGCGCCTGTGACATTCAGTTATCTTGATCGTGACGATCTGGTGGCTCAAACGATGTCGGCGTTCGTGAGCACCACCGCCAATTGTGCACGTTGTCACGCGCACAAGTTTGATCCAATCACGCAGGAAGACTATTACGCTCTGCAGGCTGTATTTGCGGGCGTTCTAAAAGGTGAAATATCCTACGACCACGATCCGGATGTTGGACGCGAGCGTCATCGGCTGCAATCTTTAATCAAGTCTGCTGAACAGCGTGATGGGACTGTGCTGCTCGATCCAGCTAATGCGACAATGCTTGCGTCATGGATTGCGGAACGTGGCGATGGAGCGACATGGAAGCTGCTGACGCCGAAAACCTTTCTTTCGACCGAAGGAACATCGTTAACGCTCACACCGGATCAGGTGATTTTGGCTGGCGGCACGTTGCCGGATAAGGACACTTACACCGTCAACGCCACGACGGATCTTAATAAAATCACCGCGCTGCGGCTGGATGTGCTTCCGCACGAGTCATTGCTATCGAACGGTCCCGGCCGAAGCAGTAACGGAAATCTGCATTTGTCAGAAATTCAACTTCAGATTTTCGCCCCCGGTACTGATCAGGGAATGGTCGCTGCTTTCAAACGAGCGACGGCGGATTTCAGCCAGACCGATTGGGGAATTGAGCGAGCGCTTGATGGGCTCCCGGAAACGGCCTGGGGCATTCACCCGGCCGTTGGGAAAAGACATCATGCCGTGTTTGAACTTGCCGAACCGTTGATGCTTACGCCCGCCACACGGTTAGTCGTCACGTTGAAACAATTGCATGGCCGTTCGCATTTGATCGGTGCGTTCAGTCTTTCTGTGACATCCGATGACGCTGCCTGGGCAGTTGCGTTGCCCGCTGACGTGAATTCTGCGTTGCGAACACTTGCCAACGAACGGACATCCGAACAGCAACTTCTGCTCGCCGCCACATCACTGCGGGCGGCGGCGGAATCCGGCTTAAAAAAACTGCCACTTCCAGCCACGGTCTATGCGGCAGGTTCGTCAGTGATGGTGCCCGCAGGCAATGGCGCAATGCAGGCACACTCTCTGCCGGTGCCAAAGGTTGTGCATGTACTCCAACGCGGCGACTTTGACAAACCACGCGATGTCGAGAACCCAGGTGCATTGTCGGCTCTCACACATGAGCCCGCTCGATTCAGCATCGACAATCCGCAACACGAAGCCTCCCGCCGCGCGGCGCTGGCGAACTGGTTGGCGCATCCTGAGAATGTACTCACCTGGCGGAGCGTCGTGAATCGCGTCTGGCACAATCACTTTGAACGTGGGCTGAGTGACACGCCCAGCGACTTTGGCCGCATGGGTGGCGTGCCGTCCCATCCGGAACTGCTGAACTGGCTGGCAGTGTGGTTTCGTGATGACGCAAACGGATCATTGAAGCAACTTCATCGACTCATCGTCACCAGTCACACGTATCGACAGTCATCGCAGCACCGCGATGATGCCGCAGGAATCGACGGTGACAATCGATTGCTCTGGCGGCAGAACCGACACCGTCTGGATGCCGATTCTTATCGCGACTTTACGCTGGCTGTCGCCGGATCGCTCGATCTGACCATGGGAGGTCGCGGCGTTCAGCATTTCAAACAGAGCAAAGGGCCTCAATCGACTCCGGCACTGGACTACACGGCGTTTGACTGGAATACTCCCGGAGCATCACGCCGCAGTATTTATCGCTACGTCTGGCGTGGCATCGCCGATCCGTTTATGGAAACACTCGACTTCCCTGACCTCGGACTGCTGTCACCCACACGCAGCTTTTCGGCATCGTCACTGCAGGCACTTACGCTCTACAACAACGACTTCGTCTTATTCCACGCCGAACGCATGGCCACGCAGATCCAAAAGGAAAACAATTCGCTTGAATCCCAAATCAGACAAGCCGTTCGACTGGTCTGGCTCCGCGAACCGACGAGCGACGAAATCAGCGACTTCCGCCACGTCGCCAGCACCAACGGCCTCTCTGCGTTTTGCCGACTACTTCTGAACAGCAACGAATTTCTGTTTGTGGACTAATCTGAAGTTGGACACTTAGAATTCGCTGGAACAATCATGTCAGAATCGGCACTCCCTGAGAATCCGGCTGAGCTGGCGAGTTTTGGACGTCTGGAACTAATTGCTCGTCAGTTGGTCGAAGGTCTGATGATGGGGCGACATCGCAGCCCTTTCAAGGGGTCCAGCGTCGAGTTCGTCGAGCATCGGGACTATTGTCCTGGCGACGAAATTCGCCACATCGACTGGCGAGCCTACGGAAAGACGGGCCGTTACTACGTGAAGGAGTTCGAAGACGAAACCAATTTGCGAGCGCATTTGCTGGTTGATGTCAGCGGAAGTATGTCCTATGCCGGTCGCAATGTGAGCAAGTTTCAATACGCGCGGATGCTGACGGCTGCGTTGGCGTGGCTACTGCTGAGTCAACGTGATTCTGTTGGCATGGTGACGTTTGATGCAAAAATCCGCGAACAGGTGAAGCCTTCAAGTAACCGCGACACATTTCGACTCATCACTGAAATTCTTGAACGCACCGTGCCCGGTTCCGATTCAGGAATGGCGGATGTACTGGAATCCATTTTACCAACCATTCGGCGTCGCAGCATGCTCATTCTGATCAGCGACTGTTTCGACGACGTCGAAAAGCTGTGCAGGACTCTACAGCGCTGTCGCCACGATCGACACGAAGTTGTCATCTTTCGAATCGCGGCACCTGAAGAGGAAGAGTTTCCGTTTGATCGCCCGACACAGTTTCGCAATCTTGAAAACCTTGATGACCGATTGCTGGTTGATCCCGCTCGATTGCGCAAAGAATATCTGCGGCAATACAACGCATTTGCGGCGAGGCTGAAAAAAGAATGTGGTTCCATCGGCATCGACAGCCGCCGACTGCTCACCAGTGAACCGCTTCAGATCTGCCTTGGCCACTGGCTGGCAGAACGGATGGCGTCGCAGACCGTGCGGAGGTAAGAAGAATTTTCGCCCGCGTCAGTCCCGCTACTCTAGGAGCGCTGATCAATGGGGAATCAAGGCTCCATGGGGTCGAGGGGACCGTCGTTTTAGTCAGCCTCCCAGTTTTCGGGTCAAAACGGGTCTGAAATTTTCGGAGTTTTGCTGACTCCTCGGTCAGAAGTACTGGTCAAGCTTTTCGTCGTAAACGAAGCACGATTTATCCAGTTGTTTGCGGTCCCTCAA
>CANJQC010000111.1 GCA_947476295.1 Planctomycetaceae bacterium
TAAATGACGACGTTCAATCATGCTTCATCTGTGGATAATTGAAGCCCTCCCACACTGAGGATACAATGGGGACGCCTGAACGGAGGCCAGAGCAACGCAGAAGTGTGCCCCGAGTTCCACGCGGGCTCCAACGCTGAAATACCGCAACGTTGAGATTCTGCTCAATGATCGACTACCCAAATCCTTGGTATAAAGGCCCTCAAATAAGTGGCGGACGGTCGAAGCTGAAGTTTGGAATCAATCCTTGGCGTTACGGTTCAGGGGCGATGGTTTTGGCACCAGATATGTCGGCCGGGTCAACCGCGTCGGCTGGGGCGGCAGTGGCTGAAGCTGTGTCAGCAACCGCGACAGCTGGGACTACGACAGCTGGGACTACGACAGCTGGGACTACGACGGCTGGGACTACAACGGCTGGGACTACAACGGCTGGGACTACAACGGCTGGGACTACAACGGCTGGGACTACAACGGCTGGGACTACAACGGCTGGGACTACAACGGCTGGGACTACAACAGCGGCGTGATCCGCAGCGCCCTTCTTCAGCGTCGTCTTCATTTCCTCATACCACGTATGCTCCGGGCGATTCAGCAGATCATCGATGACTTTCCGGACAGCTTCGGCTTCCGCCTTCTGGCCTGCTACTTCTGCCTGATGCGCGATCTCACGAGCCTGCGGAATCAGTTCCTGATAGAACCGTTCGGCCACTTCGTACATGCACGTTTGTCCTGCCATGAATGTGCGACGAGCGCCTTACGCTTTTCGGGATCTGTTTCTTTGACCACATCACCGTTCGGATGAATGTTACGGGCAGGACGGCCGCGTGCAGAATGTAGAAACGGGACAACGTTCGAGCGTTGTATTCATCGCCACCGAGTAACAACTGCTTTCCGATCGGCCCCACGATCGGCACGGCGTCGCTGATGTTGGCCGCCACCGTGGCTCCCCAATAGCTCAATTGTTCAAAGACCAGACTGTAACCGGTAAAGCCCGTCAGCAATCATTCCCATCTCAGGCGACTCCTGAATGATCGGCCTCGGGACCGACTGTTTCGTCATGCATGTGATGAGTCTTCGAAGGCTCCGCAGGACATGAGGCAATCGATTCCAAAGGGACTTCCAAAAACAGCAAACCGTTCTCCACTTTCAGAGGAAATCGGACCAGTGATTGATTCGCGGCCTGGGGCGGTCCCGAGACTGGCTTCCCTTCCCGATCAAATGCAGCATTGTGACACGGGCAGAAGAAGCGATCGTTTTGAGACTCCCAGTGAACGCGGCAACCCAGATGCGGACAGATGCTGGACAGGGCGAGGAAATCTTCTGCCGCCGTTCCCGCTCCCTGCCTGGCAACGACCACTTTTGCGCCGGTCGGCGAAGTAAAGTCCAGAGCCTCTCCCTCAGCCTGATTATCGACCGTACAGACAAACAGCCAGCCAGCCTTTGGACTTGCCTGCCGCCGGGTAGACGAATTCGCCGAGCATGTAACCAAACGTTCCGTAGGCCCACAGAAGTCCAGCAAGGGCCGAACCGCCGGCAACTGTCAGGAAACTTCGTCGCGGCTGTCCTTCAGTCGAAGGTTGAGACGTAAAACCTTCCGTTATTTGTTCCGGATTTTCATTGGCCATTCACAGGAACTCCTGCCTGATAGTGACGCGTGATGAAGTCATTCTGAATCCACAGGAGCTTGTTAAAAGCACGCTGTGTCTGCAGGGACTTTGTGCTGTCCAGCGGTGATTCCGCAACGGCTTCCATGAGCGCGTCGGACAACAGCCCCATGAGCGCGTTCATCTGAACCAAAGGCACAACAATCCCTTTGCTTCCGGCGTGAGGTGTGTGCATCTTGCCGACCATGTCCAGATACTGCACCATCTTGGCATCGAAAGAACGACCAATCAGCTGCATGAAGTATCGATTGAGGTGGTCCTTGCGAAAACGGATCTGTGGATGGTTGGTCGTGAGATCTGCCAGGTTTTCCGGCACATCGCCCACATATCCGTGCTGCCTGGGAACAAAATGCCGCGCCGTCGCATCGTAGCTCAGTAGCTTGTCGTACGTCTTATCAACAAACTCTCCGATACGCGGGCCGAGGTGCGGTGCAAACGCCTGAATCAACGCGGCATCTGCCGCTCCAAAGCCAATGAATTCCGCAAGGTATTCGTAGCGGTATTGCGTGTCCGTTTCGAGGCGTGCTTCGTCGATCGTCTGCATCGTTACGCACCCAGCTGCACAAGCTCAGCGGGCGGGGACGATTCGATTATCTTCAGATCGAATCGGTCCTGCAGAATCTTAAACACGTTCGGCGACACGAATGCTGGTGCAACGGGGCCGACACGGATGCCCTTCACGTTCAGAGCCAGCAGACTCAACAGCACAGCGACCGCCTTCTGTTCAAACCATGACAACACAATGTCCAGCGGCAGATCGTTCACGCCGCAGTCAAAGGCTTTCGCCAAAGCCAGAGCCACCTGCACAGCTCCGTAAGCATCATTGCACTGTCCCATGTCCAGCAGTCGAGGCAGCCCGGCGACGGTGCCATAGTCGTGATTGCGAATGCGATACTTGCCACAACCCAGAGTCAGAATGATCGATTCGTTCGGCGAGGATTCCGCAAGTTTCGTGTAGTAGTTGCGCCCGGATTCCGCACCGTCGCAGCCGCCAATCAGATAGAATCGCTTGATGGCTCCGGACTTCACAGCATCCACGATCTGACCTGCTACACCGAGCACAACACTGTGGTGAAAACCGATAGTTGATTCATGTACTTTGTTTTCCGGCAGTGGCGGACATTCTTTCGCTTTAGCGATCACTACTGAAAAATCGCTGTCCTTCAAACGTGTCCCACCAGGAACGGCGGTGACTCGATTTGTGAACAGACGATCGGCGTACGTGTCGGGAGGAATCAGCACGCAGTTGGTGGTGCCAAGGATCGGTCCCGAAAACATCGGGAATTCCCAGAGCTGATTCTGCCACGGGCCACCATAATGACCGGCCAGATGAGCATGCTTCTTCAGGCTTGGATAACTGTGAGCCGGCAGCATTTCGCCATGCGTGTAGACATTGATTCCGGTGCCCGCCGTCTGGTCCAAGAGGTCCGAAAGATCAAGCATATCGTGCCCGGTCACAAGAATGCCCGGACCGGCCTTTGTTCCTTCGTAGACCACGGTCGGCTCAGGCGTTCCAAATCGTTCGGTATGACCTTCGTCAAGCATCTGCATCACGCGAATGTTCTGACGACCACATTCCAAGACCAGCTCAAGCAAACTTTCCAGATCGAAGTTGACATTTGTTACTGTGGAAAACAGCGCTTCTTCAATAAACGCACTGACGTTTTCATCTGTCTTGCCCAGCCGCCGCGCATGGTGGGCATACGCCGCCATCCCTTTGACACCGTACAGCAAAATCTCCTGAAGCGACTGCATGTCCTCGTCTTTGCCACAGACTCCGACGTCGGTACATCCCGTTCCATTCCGGGTCTGCTCGCACTGATTACAAAACATCACTGTTCCTCGTCTGGCTAGAACCGAAAACCGTAAATCTACTGGAAAAGCGTCGCTTCCCATGCTGCGCGCAGCCTATCGCAGCTAATTGTGGACGTCAAGGTCCATAAATCGCAATTTGAGTGGGCGACAAGGGAATGGCTACTTTGAGAAAACAGAAAGTGAACCGCCTCAGCGAGCGATGCAACGGTCTGCCAGGGTGCGTGAAGAAAACAGCCTGCGTTCTCACGGCACATCTAGGTCGGTCGCGGACCTATTCCTTTTTCTTCGCATTGCGAGCAGCAGGTTTTGATTTCACTCCGGCTGCAGATCCCAGTCCCAGTGAGATCATTTTCTTGTCTTCACACAATGGAGTCACGCTGCCAGGCTGAGACAGCATCTCCGCCACAGTCGTTTCTCGAAACACCTTTTCCGTCGCTGCCATCGCGTTATCGAGCCGGCGATGCAGAGGACACAGATTTGTGCCATGCGATTGGATGTTGAGAGGACAATGAAGAATGCGTTTGATGGGCTCGACTACATTGATCACATCGAAAATTGTCAGGTTCTTGGGGTCGTTTGTCAGCAGGAAACCACCGTGCAATCCGCGCTGCGAGGTCACCAGACCACCTCGCACCATGCCCTGCATGAGCTTGGAAAGATATGGCAATGGCACCTGAGTGATCTCCGCCAGCTTCTTTGCCGTACACGGCTGCCCCTCATGCTGCGCCATCGTCACAATGGCTCGCAGGGCGTATTCAACAGTTTGTGAAATCATCGACAAGTGTTCCGGAGTCACCGCTTCTGCGAACAAACGCTTTAGTAGAGCAGTCTAGGATTTTGACGTCCTAAACTGCAATCGATACTCTCGCAAGAACGTGACTTTGCCTACGGACAATTCACCCAATATCCGTGATATGCCGCTGGTTTGTGGGACTGGCCGGGTTAAACAATTCTTCGCTGCTGCGACTGGCTGGTGTCTCGCACCTCGATCTGCCACATGCCAGGGAAGCGGTCTACTCATCATCGACGTTGATATAATTCTTGTCCGCCGGCTGAACATCAGCGGCCATTATTGTCATGTCTTCTTTGAATCCATCCTTTCCGATAACCACCTCTTTACTGTAGTTCCCTCCCCAAAGCGGCTTTCCATCGACCATCTCAAGTCCAACGACGGTCATCGTGTTCTCACCAACGACTGGCCCCTGACCATCTTCCTCTTCGTATTCACCGTTTGTAATCGGGCAGTATCCAGTGTTTCCGGACGCTTTGTGCAGGAAAGACACACCACCGGCAGGGACCGGCTTTCCGTCAAATAAGACCTTGCCGGACGCACTCACTCTATCCCTTCCAGGAAGTGCAGTATCGCCGCCACAGCCGATGATGGCAAAAAATGTTGCACAGCCAAGCGCAACGGCGGTGCAATGGAGGAATGATGTGCGACTGGTCGCCTTGTTGAGCATGGAACTTGTCTCCGTGACTGAAAATAGAAGATTTGATCAGTGTTTTATCAGTAAATGCATTGGCGGCAGAGATCGACTCTGGTTTCAGTTGTTATCAAACTGCCAGATTTCGCTGCCAATGCTTTCAGAAAATCCTATAGCTTATTTTTACGCAGGCAGTATGGCTCGCCATGCGTCCTTTAGCCGCTCTAAATAAAAACCACGACATTACCAAGGGGCAATGTCGTGGCACACTTGTTTTTATCCAATTGTCAATTGAATCTACAAGACACTCTAGAACTCACCAATCGTTCCGCCGTCGGCGATCGCTCCCATCAGCTCATGAGTGATCAGATCCATGTTCGTCGAAAACAATTTTACGCTTCCGTCACACAACAACAGATTTGCACCGCCATCGTGCCAGCTGCTGTACCCGGACATCTGCATCCCGTGAGCTTTAGCAGCCCCCTGCCGTTGCTTGGCTTGCGCCATTGTGAAGCTCACGCATGGCTGATTGATTCCGCACAACGTGGCTGAGATGTTGAAAGCCGCGATTGCCCCTGTCTGGGGGCGAGCCGTTGATGCCCATCCCCACCATGCCTGCGTAGTTCCCGTTGAATTCGTGTAGTTCCTTTTCAGGCCGACATACATGGTTTCACCTCCGAGTATACAGTTTGTAGTTCCGTCAGTGATGCCGCCGATATTTACGGACGAATTCATGTACATCACCCCATTGTTCCAAAGTATCCGATTACCGTTCGCAGGGATCAACACATTGCCCGGTGCTGGGTTATAACACGGAGCGAGTGGGTTATTCGACTGGGGCTGATTGTCGGTCGGCGCATTCTCCGGCACTGTACCATCGGGCTCCAGCACGTAGGTCGTGGGATTGATTCGGAACGCCGGACCTCCACCACCCATGTTACACGCATAGTTGGAAACGTATTTGTCACTAGTGTACACTGGGCTCGATGGACACCGATAAACAGGCGGCCCCGTCGCCGCAAATTGAAATGCATAATTTGTCGATGCAGGTGCACCTGCATCAAACGGAGCACTGTAATCAAATCGCCCAGCGAAAGGCAAAGTCGTGTTAAACTGTTGGTAGAGGGTAGTTAGCTCCATGTATGGAAGTACCGACACCGTCCATGGCGTACGCATGTATGTACCGTAATTGCCCACACCCGGAAGTGGTGCACAGGTATTGTACTGTCCGGGTTGAGTCCCAATTGCATCCATTCCGGCTGCTTTGGAGTCATACGAAAATGACGAAGGAAAGACGTTAAACGTATCGTGGTAATTGTGCAGCCCAAGCCCAATCTGCTTCAAATTGTTCTTGCACTGTGTTCGCCTAGCGGCTTCGCGGGCCTGCTGCACTGCAGGCAGTAATAATGATATCAACACCGCAATGATAGCTATAACCACCAGCAACTCAATCAGAGTAAACCCACGCCTAGCTCGACTTAACATTATGCCACCCTCCAAAAATTAAGAAATAAACCCTGAAATAAACCCTGAGACACAATCACATTCGACCACATTCGACTGAACCCTCGGGTCACAAAACAACGACACCCGTGCGGACTGAATACCGCGAAGAGCCACTCTCGGAATCCGACAGCGTACAACCCTTAGAACTCGTCATTTCTAAATAATGACAGAGACTCCCGATTTAGATTAACATGTGTTTAACAATCCGCCTATCCACAACAACCCATCTCTGATAAAAAATGAGAGAAAATAAGAAATCAGGATAAATACACATTCCGGCTGTAGTCGTGATCCACTGCGTGCCCATGGAATCCTGTTCGCGTGATGGGTGCGCGAATAAAGTTTGTGCCTTTCGTTTCAGATGCGAAAAAACTATCGTTGCTCTTGTGCGTCAATCGACCTCAGCTATTTCCTGTTGGGTTGGGTTGTCTTTGTTCTCATGCTGTGGAGGCTTTCTACTATGTATTTGGCTACTGTTCGTCTGACTGTGATCCTGCTTTCGTTGAATTCCGTGATCATGGCCGATAACTGGGGGCACTGGCGCGGGCCCACCGGTAATGGGGTGGCGCCGCACGGGGCACCACCGACTGAATGGAGCAGTACGAAGAACGTCCGATGGAAAGTGGAACTGCCGGGACGTGAGAACTCGTCACCCATTGTCTGGGAGAACCGTGTCTTCGTTACAACTTCCCAGGTTGTGGAACCAGCCAAAGACGGGAAGTTGCCGAAGCTGGATTGTATTTTGCTCTGCCTCGACCGAAAGGATGGATCGGTGCTCTGGAGGGCCGTTGCCACTACGGCCATTCCTCATCAGGGTGTTCATGAAACAACGGGATTCGCATCTGCTTCTCCCTGCACGGACGGCGAGTTCGTCTACGCACACTTCGGATCACGTGGTCTCTACTGTTACACCATGGATGGAAAGCTCGTATGGAAGCGAGATGACTTTGGACAAATGGAAACGCTCAACAACTTTGGTGAAGGAAGTTCACCGACCATCGAAGGCAATAAAATTCTAGTCCCCTGGGATCATCAGGGACCGTCCGCGCTCTATGCTCTCGATCGACGAACGGGGGCCACGCTCTGGAAGCAGGATCGCGATGAACCAACTGGCTGGGCAACTCCACTCGTCGTTGAACACGAAGGACGGAAGCAGGTCATCATGAATGGTCAGAATTTTGCTCGAAGTTATGACCTTGAAACCGGCGAAGAATTGTGGCGATGCAGCGGTCAGACTGTGCGACCAATTGGTACTCCGGTGGCTGATAAGGGATTGGTATTTGTCGGCAGTGGTTTTCAACGCTCTTACATGGGTGCGTTTCGACTCGATGGCAAAGGAGACATCAAGGGGACCGAGCATGTGGTCTGGGAGTTCGACAAGAATGAGCGTATGATGACCGATATGGCTTCGCCACTACTTTCATCGGGCCGGATCTATTTTCATAAGTCCAAGGATGCGATGCTTTCCTGCGTTGATGCCGCCACCGGCAAGCCGCACTACATGGCTGAAAGGATTCCTGGACTCAACGGCCAAGCTTATGCCTCACCGGTTTCGGCTGGCGGTCATGTCTATCTGACCGCTGTAGACGGAACCACAGCAGTCATCAAGGACGCGCCTGAATTGAGCGTCGTTGCGACAAACAGTGTGGGTGAATTTGTCGGCGGAACGCCGGCACCAGTGGACAATGAGCTGTTCATTCGAGGCGAGAAACATCTCTTCTGCATCTCCGAGGAAAAACCGTGAAGGAATCTCCCGGTGGAAAACTGCGAGAAGTCTGTAGACGCCGCTGAACCGCCAATGAAGAAGCCCGGCATTTGAAAATGCCGGGCTTCGTGAACAACTAAATCAAGACGGACAGGAATGTCCATCCTGTCTACTTGGCAATCGGCTTACTTCTTCTTCGCACCTTCAACAGCTGCCTGAGCTGCGGCTAGGCGGGCGATCGGGATTCGGCGGGGAGAACAGCTGACGTAGTTCAGGCCGATCTCGTGGCAGAAGTAGACGGACTTTGGATCGCCGCCGTGTTCGCCGCAGATTCCAATCTTCAGATCCTTGCGAACCGAACGCCCGTCTTCGACTGAAGTCTTCATGAGACGGCCAACGCCGGTCTGGTCGATTGTCTGGAACGGATCGGCCGGGACGATGTCGTTCTCGGTGTAGTAGCCGATGAATGACTTGTAGTCGTCGCGGCTGATGCCCAGACAGGTCTGCGTCAGGTCGTTCGTACCAAAGCTAAAGAACTCAGCGGTCTTTGCGATCTCACCCGAAGTCATTGCAGCTCGTGGAACTTCGATCATTGTGCCGACCATGTAATCAACCTTTACGCCCTGTTCAGCGAAAACCGTTTCAGCGGTTTCCCTGATGATGGCGGTCTGGTTATCAACTTCGGTCTTGTAGCCGGCCAGAGGAATCATGATTTCCGGATGGCAGTTGATGCCAGCCTTCTTCACGGCACAAGCCGCTTCGATGATGGCTCGCGCCTGCATCGCAGTGATTTCCGGATACACGATCCCAAGACGGCAACCGCGGTGACCGAGCATCGGGTTCGATTCTTTCAGCTCTTCCACGCGACGATGGACAGCTTCTTCTGACACGCCGAAGGTCTTCGCCAGTTTTGGTCCCAGCTTTGGATCTTCGTGCATGTGGTGTTCAGAGAGGAACTCATGCAACGGCGGGTCAAGCAGACGAATCGTCACCGGACGGTCGCCCATCGTCTTGAAAAGATGAGTGAAGTCGTCGCGCTGAAACTTCAGCAGCTTCGCCAGAGCTTTTTCGCGATCGACCTTCTTTGTGGAGAAGATCATTTCACGCATTTCGTCGAGGTGATCAAAGAACATGTGTTCCGTTCGGCACAGACCCACACCTTCAGCACCCAATGCGATCGAAGCGACGGCATCGGCAGATTCAGTGTTCGCGCGAACCTGCAGCGTGCGATACTGGTCGGCCCACTCCATCAGCTGAGCGTACCGAGCATAGATCTCGGACTGCTCTGGCTTCAGCTTGCCCATCAGCACGTCCATCACTTCCGACGGGCTGGTTTCGATCTTGCCTGCAAAGACTTCACCGGTGAAACCATCCACGGAAATCCAGTCACCTTCCTGAAGTACCTTGCCACCGACAGTGAGGGTGCCGGCTTCATAGTCGATGTTCAACTTGTCGCAACCGCAGACACAGGTTTTTCCCATCTGACGGCTGACCAGAGCTGCGTGAGAGGAAGCACCACCGAACGCCGTCAGAATTCCCTTGGCAACCTTCATGCCTCGCAGGTCTTCCGGGCTGGTTTCCTTGCGGACAAGGATCAACTGCAGGTTGTTGTCAGCGTTCCATTTTTCTTCTGCGTCTGAAGCGTGGAATACGATCTGTCCGGTTGCAGCTCCTGGTCCGGCGTTGATGCCCTTGGCCAAAAATGCATCGGTCTTGCTCGCCGCAGCCTTTGCGGTTGGGTTAAAGATTGGCTGCAGTAGCTGATTGAGGTCATCGGCTGGAATACGTCGCTTTTCGAGCGCCGTTTTCGCATCGATCAGACCTTCGTTGACAAGGTCCACAGCAATGCGAACAGCCGCGAACCCAGTTCGCTTGGCGTTACGAGTCTGCAGCATCCAGACCTTGCCGCGCTGCACGGTGAACTCGATGTCCTGAACTTCCTTGTAGTGATTTTCAAGGATCTTGCCGATATCGTCGAGCTGCTTGAAGGCTTCCGGTGCGTCTTTCACCAGTGTCTCTTCGATGCGTTTTGGTGTGCGAGTCCCCGCGACAACGTCTTCGCCCTGAGCGTTGATCAGATAGTCGCCGCAGAAGCCTGGCAGTCCGACGGAGCAATTACGGGTCAAGCCGACGCCGGTTGCACAGTCATCGCCAAGGTTCCCGAAGACCATTGCCTGCACGTTCGTCGCTGTACCCCAGTCGTGTGGAATACCGTACTGACGACGGTAAACCATGGCTCGGTCGTTCATCCAGCTTCCAAAAACAGCCCCGATGCAGCCCCAAAGCTGCTCCATGGGATCTTCCGGGAAGTCAATCCCCTTGTGATTCTTGATGACTGCCTTGAACTGAACGACGATGTCCTTCAGCACTGCGACAGACAGGTCTTTTTCATGCTCAACGCCCGCATGTTCGCGAGCCTTGTCGAGGATCACGTCGAAGTGGTCCGGATCGTTCTTGGATTCCGGCTTCAGGCCCAGTACGACGTCGCCGTACATCTGAATCAGGCGTCGGTAGCTGTCCCATGCAAAGTGTTCGTTGCCGGACTGCTTGATGAGCGCCTGGACAACCTTTTCATTGATGCCGATGTTAAGGACGGTGTCCATCATGCCTGGCATGGACTCGCGTGAACCTGAACGGCAACTGAGCAGCATTGGATTTGCTGGATCGCCGAACTTCGAGCCCATGATGGTTTCAGCGCTTTTAATTGCGGCTTCGACCTGAGCCTTCAATTCCGGTGGATAGGATTTGCTGTTGGCGTAGAAGTACGTGCAGACTTCTGTGGTGATCGTGAAACCAGCCGGAACTGGCAGTCCGATTCGGCTCATTTCCGCCAGGTTCGCACCTTTGCCGCCAAGGAGAGTTTTCAGTGTGGCATTGCCTTCAGCCTTGCCATCGCCCCATGTATAAACGTACTTGTTGTCCGCCATCGAATTGAACCCCATGATTTGAACAGGCTGAAAACTGTCACAGCCAACATAGAAAGGCGAATCGTGTTATCTCCGCGTTATTCTGCCGAGTCCACGATTCGAAGGGCGAAATCTGCCCGAGACATTCTCGTCACAGAGCCCTCAAAATAACAGCCAAAATTGACCGTTCGCAGCGCGCAACTCAACCGGAACCCCGGTTGGGCCGTCAAGCGAGGGGGCACGGTAGCAACGAGGTCTTCAAACTGCAAGCACGTACCCAACCCCCGCAATTCTGAGACGCAAACTCCCCTGCGAGCGGTTGGGCGTCAGCCCTCCGTGTGGCACGCGCCGTTTTTCCCGCAATTCCTTCGTGGACGCGTTTTCTTCAAAAGTATCATCGGCAACATACCATCGAGTTGTGACGACCAAGGCCAACAACACGGAGGGCTGACGCCCAGCCGCTCGCCGGAGGAACCCTTGCAACGGCTCCGGTTTCGCATATTCTGTCCACTTCTGCGAACTGACGGCTTGGAAAGAGGCGAGTCACGTCGGCACGCTGGCTGCGGGACATGCGGAAGCAGGTGCCTTTAAGAAATCAATAGAGTTGCTTGATAAATCGGACGGCATCGATTCAAAGACTTACGCTGAAACGCACGCGGAAATGCGAAAACTGTTTTTGGACAAGAAACCCTACCACCAACCCGCACCGCAGTAGTCGGCGAGCGGTTGGGCGTCAGCCCTCCGTGTTGCCTCGCGTAGTGTTTTATTGGAACATTTCGAATCGCAGGTCGCTGAAAGTTCGGTGGGGATTGGTAGTGGTAAAAACTTTGCACGGAGGGCTGACGCCCAGCCGCTCGCCGGGAGAGGATGATGCGTGGTGCTGATCGGTATTGGTTGCTCACATCGACCACGTACGGTCAGTGGTTACCGGGCGATCTGCGTGGTTCGGTCAGCCGGGAAAATGTCGCAGGCGAGTCACATCGCCAGCGACAGAATAAATTCGGAACAGCACCCAGCGAACACATGCCGGAGCTGAACGAGGCTTCGCGAAAACTGTTGAAAGCAGCACCCGTCTTTCTGACTCAGCCGCACGCTGAAAGACTGCTGACTCAATTTCACGAAACCTGTGACGTGCGGCAATGGCTGTTTGTTGGCACGGCGATCATGGCCAATCATCTCCACATCATTCTGGGCGTTCCAGGAGATCCTGATCCGGATTCACTGTTGCGAGACATCAAGGCTTACGGCAGTGGTGCATTGAATCGGATATTCGACAAGCCAGAATCAGGGACCTGGTGGACGAAAGGCGGATCGAAACGCAAACTGCCAGACCGCATCGCCGTGGTCAACGCCATCCAATACCTCCGTGACCAGGAATATCCATTGCTGATCTGGATCAACCCGATCACGGAAATCTGGGCCTAACCTGGCGAGCGGTTGGGCGTCAGCCCTCCGTGTTGCCTCGCGTAGTGTTTTATTGGAACATTTCGAATGACGTATCGGCGCAACCCGTGCGAGGACTGAAAACGAAAGATGTAGTACACGGAGGGCTGACGCCCAGCCGCTCGCCGTTTCTGGTGTGAATTCTTTGGATCTGTGCGTTATGCTTCGTCGCAGCACAAACTCGCCAGGCGCCATGCAGGGTGACGGGAATCCTAATACGAAACAAGTCCATTTGACGTGTCGGCAACTCAAGGATATTTGAGTCAATCCGTCTCAGGAACAAAGTGCATGAGCGATTTACTGACTGGCGAAGCCCTTGTGGCTCTCTTGACGTTGACGTCTCTGGAAATGATTCTTGGGATCGACAACATCATTTTCATTGCCATTCTGGCCGGACGCCTGCCGGTCGAACAGCGGGACAAAGGACGCACCTTTGGGTTAATGCTGGCCGTGATCTCACGTGTCGTGCTGGTATTGTCGATTGGCTGGGTGATGTCGCTGAAGGCTGAACTATTTTCACTGCTGGACCATGCCTTCACTGGACGCGATATTATTCTGGTGCTGGGCGGGCTGTTTCTGGTTTTCAAAGCGACAAGGGAAATCCATCACAAGGTTCAGTCGGCTGGTGACGGTGGCGACAAACCCGTGGCAGAGGTAAGCCTGAGGTCAGTCCTCATTCAGGTGATGCTCATTGATGTGGTGTTCTCACTGGATTCTGTGATCACAGCGGTTGGGATGACCACTGGATTGAAAGCCGCCATTCCCGTGATGGTTATCGCCATTATACTTTCGGTTCTCGGAATGCTGGTTTTTTCAAAGGCCATCGTGACGTTTATTGAGCGCAATCCCGCCATCAAGGTACTGGCTCTTTCATTTCTGATGCTCATCGGAATGCTTTTGATCGCTGAGGGCTTTGGCAAAGAAATCCCGAAAGGATACGTCTACTTCGCGATGGCGTTTTCGTTCCTAGTCGAAATACTGCAGATGTGGACGGAGAAGAAAAGCCATCCCCCTGCACCGGAATCGCAGTATTAAAGAAGGTCGCCAAATCCTAGATTCTCCGAAATACCTTCAAAGCGTTATGACGTGTCGGCGAATGGCTATTCCTGACAAAAGAATTCAAATATGACGCCGGCCGAACCTGACAACAACGACCCCGCATGGTACGTCCCACAGCCTAGGAACCCGGGGTATCAGCCACCGGGGAATGAACCACCTGGCACTGACTGGAATCCTTACCAGGCTTCGTGGACTCAGTCCGGTTCGATTGACGTGCAGTCGCAGGCTGTTTCAGCACTGTCGATTCTCAGTATGATTTCCGGGATCATTTCAGTCCCGATGATCTGTCTGTGCTTTTTGTCCATTCCGTTTTCGCTGTTTGCAATCGTGTCCGGCCACATTTCCCGAAGCATCTGTCGCCGAAGTCAGGGCCGTGTGACGGGAGACGGCATGGCAGTCGCGGGACTGGTGCTGGGTTACCTGACGTTGCTGGTGACCACCGGAATCTGGGTGACATGGTTTGTGGCTTTCTCGCAGCCACCGACATTTGCTCCGGCGCCGCCTCGACCACCGGTCATACTGCCTCCCGCGATGACTCAAACCAATGCCACACAACAATTGGATCAGGCAAGCGCGATGGCCAGCCTGTCGCTGTCGGCCGGCAATTCTGAAGAAGCAACCACTCTTGCATCGCATCTGCAAGCCTCGCTGCACAGCATCTCGCAACAGTTGCAGGTGGGTGGTTTGCCTGTTAGCGACGATAAAGCAGAAGCAGAACCAAATCCCGATGCTGAATCGCCGGCAATTGTCGCAGAAATGCCGGAAACAACCGGCAGCATCGAAACTCAGCAGGCGCTGGCGGAATCCAGTGTGTATTGCGCACTGCAGGACGATTCCAGCGCGTTCCTTGTCGTGATTCGAAATTGGGCCGATCTCAACGAAGCGGACCGCAACACGCTTTCGCAGATGATCTGGCTGGCTGCTGGACGGTCGGTGAATGGCCATCTGAATGAAGGCGAAGATTTCGCTATCGCTCTGGTGTCAAACGGTCTGCTTGCAGAAATCAGCCTTGGGCACCATGAGCGTTCAGACCATTTCGATGCCGGACTTGAGCATCGCGGACCGGCGGACGATGAGATGCGTCTCGAACTCGAGGGATTCTTTGAACCGGTACCGGCAGGAGCAACACCGACAGAGGCCGAAACTACGGAGAGCGAATGATCTGGCCGTAGTTGACGTTGCGTTCATCGACTTCATTACTGCCGCGCCAGATGATCCGGCAGCGATTCTCGTGCGGCTGATCGACATCATTCACGACCGCCGTGAACTGAAATCCTCGCCAGTTTTCAGTCTGGGCTTTCGTCAGGGGTTCGATTTCCCAGCCACTGTGATTCCGGCCCGATGACCAGCGGTTGCGTTCCCGTCGTCAGTTTGAGGGTCAATGGCAAGTGGACTTCTCTGGCAACTGACACCGCGCGGGAGTCAGCGATCAAACGCCAGCACCGTTTCTCGCAGTACCGACAGCTGCCGTAACAGGATTTCCAGCTTATCCAGAATCACCATGTTGGGACCGTCGCTTTTTGCATTATCCGGGTCCGGATGAGTTTCCATAAATACGGCGTCGCAACCGACAGCCACGGCGGCTCGTGCCAGCGGCGGTACCATATCGCGTTGTCCGCCGGTCGTCGAACCACCTAAAAGCTGCACACTGTGAGTTGCATCGTAGACGACCGGCACGCCAAATGATTTCATGATTGGAACGCATCGAAAGTCATTGATCAGGCGACCGTAACCAAAAGTTGAACCACGTTCGGACAGCATCACATTTTTCAGTCCTCGCGCTCTGCATTTGTTGACGGCGTGAATCGTATCTTCGGGGGCAACAAACTGCGGCTTCTTAACATTCACGCAAATATTTCTGGCAACTGCGGCATCCGCAGCGGCCACGATTAAATCCGTTTGTCGCGCCAGGAATGCCGGAATCTGCAGGATGGAACAGACTTCAGCACACGGGGATGCTTGAGCCGCTTCGTGAATGTCGGTCGTCGTTGGAAGTCCTGTTTTCTGCCGGACCAAGTCCAGCATTCGCAGACCTTCCTCCAGTCCGGGCCCGCGATAACTATCAACGCTGGTTCGATTGGCCTTGTCGAAACTGGACTTGAAAACAATCTGCAGCGCCAGTCGATCACGCAGTTCAACCAACCGATCGGCGATCTTCAGGACAAGGCTTTCAGATTCCATTACGCACGGCCCCAGAATAAACAGCAACGGCTGTCCATCACCGACCTTGTAGTTACCAATCGTCACCAGATTTCCAGACACGGATACTCCTTTATCCCCAGTACTCTCTAAACATCGACTGCAACAGATCTAAAGTTCCACGCGACGAATCATCGGCATTCAGAAGCGCCGTTTGCGGAAGCTTTGAGTCCTGGTGGTTCCAGTTCGAATAGTAAATGCCGACCACTCGCTCTTTTGCAAGGCACATTTGCACAACATCAAACAGCCATGGGATCTGAGTCGCCTCGAATCCCGCTTCTTTTCCCGGCGGTGCGGATGGCACAGAGAGCATGATGTTGATCGGCACCTGCAGCAGCGACCACTGATCGATCAACTGCGACAGACTCAGGCAGTCCCGTAAAAGCGTTGGTGCCGGATAATCGCCGACGCGCAGATCCAGATTCACTTCTGCAAAGCGTACACCACAGCGGCGCAAGGTATCGACGAATTGAATTGGTGAAAGTCGATTTTTCGTCTGGCTGAGGTATTCGCCCCAGGGCTGAATGACACGAAGACTGATTTGAGTATGTTCATCGACCTGCCGCGCGGCTTCGATCGCGCGGGCGACCAGATTCATTCGCTGTTCTTCGTCGAGCGAAGCCACACCTCCGCGATTGGCACCGGTCACAACTTCCCAGTGACGAATACGACCAACGTAGTGGCCGACGACGGTTTCTACAAAGTCCGCCGTGAAACTCTGCAGGTTCACCATGTCACCGGTCCAGGATTTCAGCCATTCCGGAAGGCAGTCTTCAGACAAATCGAGTAACGGCCCGCCAAGCACGAACAGTCGTTTCTCCTGAGCCCATGCAACGAGCTCATCCAGTTGATCCCATTGGTATTCACCGTCGTTGCGTTCCAGCTTCTTCCAGGATGTGTCCACCTGCACGGCATTGAAGGCTCGGCAGAAGGCATCTGAATCCGTCGGAATCTGGTCCAGTCGACAACCAAGGAAAACGGGCAGCCGCACGGCTCGACTGCGACGATACCCCAGTCGCTGTTCCACATAATGCTGGCAGAGCAAATCCGTAGCGCGGGACGAAGTATCAACCGACAGGATCGCAGCGGCAACTGCCGTCTCCGGAGATTCCAAACGCAGCACGGCAGTCCGAAATGATCGATGCGAGTCCTGAATCATGCTGTCGAGTTGAGGCGACGACTGCAAACCTGCACTTGACCACGAATTGAATTGATTACGCAGCCGTGATAATTGACCGCGTGCAAGTTCCAGCTCCAGCGAATACGGCGCAGACTGTTCGCGCAGACTGGTGGTATGCACGACCTGGCGACGACCATCGAAACGTGGCCACAGCAATCGCATCTGCCCACTTTCTGACAGTTGGCGTTCACAGTACAGCATCCCGTTAGCAAGATGCGTCCGCGCGGGAACAACACGACCATCGTACATCACAAAGTCGATCAACGACAATTCTGATGCACCTGACAGCAGGTCCGGGCGTTCGACGCGAAACTGAATAACCCCCATGAATCTACCTGTCAGCGCACGTCCGCCGCGCGTTAATATCAGCCACCGCTGTCGTCCTCACTTCTGTGCAGTCAACTACAGCCGCATTCCTTTCGTAAGATTCGCAGTCTATGCGGAGTCGTCTGGATTGTTCAAACGTACATGCCACTGTAGAATCAGGAACGCTCACAAAGTTTGAAAAGTTTTGTATGGTGCTCGGCATTGAGCGGGTTCTGTTAGTATGTCGCTCGCAAGTTTAGCTGGCGGTTGAAGACAGGGCTTTACAGTGATGCCGGGTGTCCACCTGATCTCCAACTACGGTTCCGGTATGAGTTTTGTTCGAACTGTTTTCTAAGCGTTGGTGCTGCATGTCGGCTGTTTTGTTGCAAAGTTCTCTGCCGGGAATCCCCGTTCGCCACGGAAAAGTTCGGGATGTTTATGATTTCGGTGATCGCCTGCTGTTCGTCGCCTCTGACCGCATTAGTGCCTTTGACTATATTCTTCCAAACGGCATCCCGCGCAAAGGCGAGGTTCTCACACGACTCAGCCAGTTTTGGTTTAGCCGACTTTCCGTGCGTCATCACCTGCTCACGAGTGACCTCGCTTCACTTCCCCTTCCCGCTGGCACTGATGTGCAATCGCTGGCCGGACGCAGTATGGTCGTGATGAAGACCTCCGTCGTACCCATCGAATGCGTTGTGCGCGGGTATCTTGCCGGATCGGGCTGGAAAGAATATTGCCAGTCCGGCACTGTATGCGGAATCAGGTTGCCTAGCGGATTGCAGGAAAGCAGTCGCCTGCCCGAACCAATTTTCACTCCAGCAAACAAGGCAGAATCCGGCCACGACGAGAACATCAGTTTTGAACAGATGTGTGAGGTCGTTGGTGCAGAACTCGCCGGTCGATTGCGCGATATCAGTCTGCAGGTGTACTCCGAAGGATGTACTCACGCGAGTTCCAAAGGGATCATAATCGCTGATACGAAATTTGAATTTGGTCTAAAAGACGACGACATTATCCTGATCGACGAAGTGATGACCCCCGACAGTTCACGCTTCTGGCCGACTGATCGATACGAAGCCGGTCGAGGCCAGGCATCATACGACAAGCAGTTCGTCCGCGACTGGCTGGAACAATCCGGCTGGGACAAAAACAGTCCGCCGCCCGTGTTGCCTGAAGATGTTGTTCAACGCACATCATCGCGCTATATTGAGGCATATGAACGCCTCACCGGTTTGCCGTTCTAGTTTTGTCTCCGAGCAAAACGTCTTGGATCGTGCCAAGGCTGAGATTTTTCGATTCCCGTGCCCTGAACATTCATGTCGAGGATTTTGCCAAACAGCAGCCCAATATCGTACGTCTGCTGTGGCGCAAAAATGTTTGCTGTGGCGATGCCTCATGGCAATTCGACGGACATAAATGTCCATCTACATGAGATTCCTGCCCGTCACTGCACCAGCGATGACACGACCGCTCCCGTGAGCAGCAGCGCACCGGCGGCTCGTCGAAGCATCACGGACCGGCTGGCATAACGTTCTCCACCTTCAAACGATTGGGCCAGCAACCATGCAAACATAATCGCCCACAGACCGCGGAGTGCGTACACGATGTTCACACGCGTTGCATCACCGAACTGCGACAATGCGATTGTCATTCCCATCGCCTGCAGTGCCATCAGAACTGTAGCGATGAACATCGGTCGCAGGCTGCGCAGTGACTTGAGTGTCGAAACACTGTTCACCCACGGAAGCAGCACGAACGAAAACAGTGAGGCCGAAACAAACATCACGGGAAGAAAAGGCATCGCACCGGAGACTGCTCCCCAACGTTGCAGAAGTACGTCAAAAACTGACAGGGAAAGCGACGCGATCAGTGCAGTCACGACAGTCAACAGCACTCGCGTTCTTTCCAGACGCTGTAAAGCACCGCCTCCGGACTGAACCAGAATGACTCCCACAGTTGCCACAAATGCTGCGATCAGAACTGTCGCGGAAATACTCTGCCCAGTCATCATCGAAGACAGAAAGGCCACGAACAGTATCTTGACTCCAAAGATCGGAGTTGCCACTGAAACATCACCGTAACGAAACGCCATGTAAGTGAAGAGCTGTCCCAGAAAGAAAAGCAGTCCCACAATCGCGGCTCGCCACCAATCGGAGACGGGAATCACCTCCCATCGACAGACACCAACCAGCAACCAGAACAGCCCCAGCCAGAGATTGCCGTAAAACGTCCCCGTCCACGCACTGGCCCCGCGACTGATGGCCTTCCTCGCGAACATCATTCCAAACACGAAGATAACACTGGAAAACAATGGAAACAGCAGATGCAGATTCAACACATTGACCTCAGGCAGCGCGGTCGCAAATGACTTTGAGTGAGCGATGCGATATTCTGAGGGATTGACGAGAAGCTAGGGAGTTCGGTTTCCGATGAAATTCGAAAACTGTTGTTATTCCCGCACGAATCGTTCCCGCTCCACTACCACTGGTGCATTTAACCTCTGCCCGAACGGCGTCA
>CANJQC010000112.1 GCA_947476295.1 Planctomycetaceae bacterium
AGGTAATCTCTTAATCGAAACTGCGGAGAAGTGTTCTCACGCTTACGCATTGCGCTGGTAAAAATCGATGTTTTCGCAGTAAGGTGAGCGGCAGTAAAAAATTTGCCAGCGACACCTTCCGATTGGCAGAGTGGGACGATTTGTCCCGCTCTGCCAATTTGAGGCGGTGCTAATTATCAACGCACGAGTGCGTCGTCAGCAATTTGAATCAGCGTTGCATTGAAGGCTGGCTTGCACGTTGCAGTCTAAAGCCTGTAGTGAAGAGAAAAGACATAACGTTGACGAAGCAGAGCGTCCAACGGCAGACGAAGAACACAGCCGCCTAAATGACTCAGTGCGTAACGTGTCAAATCATCGATATTCAACTAGTCAGGCAGCAGCAAGTCAGAGTCGCGAAGGAAACGAACATCACTCTCGCTGTGGTCACGGTGGTGCATGGTTTCATCATTGAGCCCAGCGTCACCAATAATGGGGATCATTTCTGTTGCACCATTCTGTGAGATCGGCCCAGGACCGCGATCAGGGCCCAGATGAACAAGGTAGCTGATCCCGGAAAATGATAACTGGTCACCCGGCAGGAGCGCTCCGCGAATTACGCGCTGCCCATTGACGCGCGTGCCGTTGGTACTGGCAAGGTCGCGAAGGTAAAGCAATCCATCCGTCTTGACCAGAACACAGTGCTGCTTCGAAACGCTGGTATGATTGATCACCAGATCGCAGAGCTTAGAGCTGCGTCCGACAACCGTAATCTCGCTGTGAAGCGTAATCGGGGGACCACCGTTTCGCGGAATCAACTGAGCCAACATAATGGCATACCCTGCGACGAAATGAATGAAATACTGAAGCCACCGATCAATTACGTCAGTTTGAAGTCCCGTGCCGCCAGTTTCAACTCTCTTTCAACCGGAATTGTCACGAATGTACCCCGCAACGTCCCTGGACACTGCGATGGAAAAAACATTAAAGAAAAACAGTGCGTGGACTTATGATTCTGACCTCAGCTGCCCGGCTCAGGGCATGGACGCATATTCCTGTTATGGAAATTTAGATTGCCGCCTCTAATTCCCCGTGAACTGCGGTGCTCGCTTCTCCATAAAGTGAGCTACTCCTTCACCGAAGTCATCCGACTCAAAGCTCAGCAACATTTCGTCGTTGGCAGATTCGATGGCATCGCCGAGGTTCGTGAAGAGTGCGTTGTAAACCTGCTGCTTGATGACTCGCAGCGAACGCGGTGAAACCGTTGCCGCCAGCTGCGTGGCATACTCGCGCACGGTGCTCATCAAATCGTCGTGCGGGACGACTCGACTGACGAGCCCCATCCGTAGCGCTTCGTCTGCTTTGACGAGCCGAGCCGAATAGAGCAGATCCAAGGCATTACTGATACCGATGAGTCGCGGAAGCAGCCAGCTGGAACCGTGTTCGGCGACCAGCCCTCGCTGCGAAAATGCCGTGCCGAATCGTGCCTGATCCGATGCAATTCGAATGTCGCAGTAGAGCTGCAGCACAAATCCAAGCCCCACCGCCGCTCCATTGATCGCTCCGATAATTGGCTTGCGAATCGCCGGAAAGTAGCTCCACGTCTTGTTGAAGTCCGGTCGAGCGTCCTCGAAATCCCGTTCCGGCAGCAGCTGTTCCCGAATGGCAGCTTTGTCAGCCGTGGCCCAGTCGGTTTCTGTGACGGTCTGAAGCAGTTCCAGGTCCGCTCCTGCACAAAACCCTTTGCCGGCTCCGGTGAGCACAATCACACGCACGTCATCATCGAGATCCGCTTTGCGCATAGCGTCCAGCAGATCATTTTCCAGCTGGCTCGTAATTGCATTGAGTCGATCGGGTCGATTGAGCGTCACGGTGGCGATGCGGTCGCTGACGTCATACTGAATTGTTTCGTACTTCATCTGGTTCAGTTCCTGCTGATAACGGTCAATTAATGTAGAAAGCAAAAGCCAAATTCAGCCCGGCGTGATCATTTACCCCTCAAAGGTAATGCTGGTTGTGATTCCCGTGGCCCGTGCGACGTTGCTGTGGTCGCGATATTTTTCGAGTTGCTCTTCATCAAGTTCAACACCAAGTCCGGGACCATCGGGAACCCGAGCACTGGCGGGGCCTAGTGTGAGCGGCGTCTTCAGCATGTCGGCCTCGTGGTACAGAGGCCCGATGAAGTCGCCGGGATATTGTTCACTTGCAATCGTTGGCAGTGCAGCTCCGAGATGAAGCATCGCGGCAGTTCCGATACCCAGTTCCAGATTGCTGCCCATTGCACATGGAATGCCCGCCGCTTTTGCAGTGTACACTGCCTCCACTGTGCCATGGATTCCACCATTCTTGCCAGGATAAACGCTGATAATGTCCACCGCGCGTTCAGCAGTCAGATGCCACACATCGCCGCTGGTAAACGCACTCTCGTCGGCCATGATCGGAATGTCTGTCTCGCGGCGTAACGCAGCAAGCTCTGATCGATCACCCGTAGAAATCGGTTGCTCGGCAAACAAAATATTGAATTCGCGCAGACGCAGCAACGTTTGCCTTGCCTGTGGCACCGTCCAGCCGCAATTGGCGTCAACACTGATGGGAATGTTTGGCCCTGCCAGCTCCCGGATTGCGCGGACTCGTGCCACGTCCTGCTCGGGATCCAGTCCGACTTTGACTTTCAGACATTTGACACCGCGATCAAGAAATTGCCGTGCCAATTCCACAGCTTGTGGTATGTCGATCGATCCTACCACCATTCGGATGGGAATTTCCTCGCGAACTTTTCCGCCGAGCAACTGATAGACCGGTACGCCCGCTGCCTTGCCCGCGATGTCCCAGAGCGCCATCTCCACGGCAGCTTTTGTGAATGGATTGAGCCGAATTATGCCGTCGATCTGGCGCCGCAGGTAGTTCAGTCGTGTTGGATCTTCGCCTAGGAGTACCGGGGCAATCAGCCCATGAATGATGGCCACAGCTCCGTAACTCGTTTCACCGCTCCAGCGCGGCGCAACAGTGGCTTCGCCCAGCCCAATCAGACCTTCGTCAGTGCGGACGCGAACAATCACATATGGCGAAGTGGCATGCACGCCGTGTGACGTCTTCGTCGTCATGCCGGCTTTGAGAGGAACATTGACCGGCACGGCTTCGATTTCAGTAATCTTCATTCTTGATTGATCTTCCTATTTGCGACGCAGTTTCCAGACGTCCGGTTCCATGTTATTTCCGGCGACCATCCACAGAGCGTCGTCGTGAACAAATACGCTCGCTGCGTGTCGCGGTTTCCATGGAGTGTCCGGGATTTCATCCCAACTAACGCCATTTGATGAATACCAGACATCTTTGCGATTGCCGCTGTCTTGATTATATCCTTCCAGCACCCACAAGCGCTCGTCCTAAGCGGCCACATCGTGGTATTGCCTTGGCGCCCACTGTGCGGCTTCCGTATGACGTGTCCAATGTACATAGTGCCCCTGATTAGCGTCGCCGCCAATGATCCACATTCGATCACGAAACACATCGTGAGAAGCGACTGACTGAATTCATGGGACGTCGTGGCATCATGCATACTCCGGCAGGAAT
This sequence comes from Planctomycetaceae bacterium, assembly GCA_947476295.1. Taxonomy (GTDB): domain Bacteria; phylum Planctomycetota; class Planctomycetia; order Planctomycetales; family Planctomycetaceae; genus SXXK01. Next base: position 3,550 of record CANJQC010000112.1, read on the forward strand.
GTTTTCCAGTTTTCATAGATTATATTGTGAATCGTCTCGTTCGGAATGGTTGGAAAATTGGTTCCGGCGACAATATCGTTGATCTTATGCTGTCCGGCAATGACCTGAGCGGCCGTGGCGGAAGGGAAGTCCGACCCAAAGATCAGTTTGTGTTCTACACCATATTCGATCGCAGACATGAACGCCTGATAATGCCGCAGTGGCCTGTAATGAAGCGCGTAAACGTTTGTATAAAGATTGGGATGCTTGCGGATCAACACCACGCATTCATCTTCCCACGGGTGCCCCATGTGGCTTATCACAATGCGCAGGTCCGGACACGCGACAGCAATATCTTCTAATTCAATCGGGTTCGCATATTTCAGTGGTCCGGTCCGAACGAACGACGTACCCTGGTGGATATTGACAGGAATTCCAAGTGACTCCGCCTTCCGAAACAACGGCAGGTCACCTCACGCAGGAAACGGGAGTCGCCGACCGAGAACCGAGCACTGCTCGTGGTGGACATTCAGAATGACTTCTGCCCCGGCAGCACCTTGGCTGTAGAAGGCGGGGACGAGATAATCCCGGTTGTCAACCAGCTCACACGCCGCTTCACCCATGTCATCCTCACCCAAGACTGGCATCGCGAGGACCACCTGTCATTTGCCTCGTCGCATCTAGGCAAACAGCCCCTCGACTGTATCACGCTCCATTACGGCGAACAGATCCTTTGGCTCGATCATTGCGTCGAGCGGACATCGGGGCCGAATTTCATCCTAACCTGAAGGCGGCCACTGCGAGTTGATCATCCGCAAGGGCTTTCACCGCGAGATCGATTCGTATTCCGCTTTTTTCGAGAACGATCGGCACTTTTAATATGGGGTCGAATACATCGTTGGCAATCTGTGGGAATGGTGCAATGATGTCTGGCATAGCGACTTCGATGGCGCACCGCTGTCTGGTGAAGCATGGAACACAAATTCAGACAACCAACCTCGCCGATGCCTGCGTGGCGGCGCTTGGGATATGGATGTGTTTCGACTACGATCGGCATAGCGAAGTTACAACCATGGTGAATTAGGGACTTCCCAATTTGGTGTCCGGGTCGTGATTGCCGGCTAAAAATTACCGAGTCAGAATTCGAGCGTTCGATATTTCTGGTACTTCGTCGGCATAGAGTGTGCCGGTGACGTTTACGATTGCAGAAAGCTCCGCGAATTCGTCAAATATGGCGAGTTTTTATGAAACTGGTGTGGAAACGTAACACGGGGCATCCCATGAGCCTTGAGCGTCAGGCAACATGCGCCAACGGTCTGCTGGTTGTGGCGAGTGCCGTGCTGGCTGCAATCCCTGAGACACGACTGGTCGGTCTGTGCGGCACAGCTTTCATGGGAGTTGGCCTGGTCGTCTCGGGCGTCACCAGTTACTGCGGCTGGGTAAGAATCCTGCAGTGGTTTTCACGCAGCAGCTAATGCACGGAAGTAAATTCGCTGCTGTTGAGGTACGCCCAGAGCATGTCTTCGGTCGCTGTGTGAATTGCCTGATCGGCCGACACAGAACGACTGAGGGTCCGATAGCGACCAAGGAAGATATTTTCCTCCTGTTCAGATGGTTCGCGATTCAGTGTTGCCATCGCAATGCGTTCGAGTGATTTGGTGGCGTCTTGCGGGCTTTCATAAACGGACTTTATGACTTCGGCGGCAGTGAGTGGAATCGCGGCCTGAAGATCTTCCCCATTCATCATCAACATTGCCTGTGTGATATTGCCTTCGAAAGCTAGCTGTTCATCGTTTTCGTCGGTGCCGTACGATTGCACGAACTGCTCAACCCATTCCCGACGATGCCCCGTGCCGATCGAAGAATCAATCGGTTGGTCTGCAGCAGAACGGATAGCAATCCGGATCGAATCATAAACCTGTTCGGGACCCATGGGACGCGGATACGCACGGGAGAACAGGGGTGCGCCACCCTCCTGAGGACCATCAATCGCGAATGACTGTTCCGCCTGAACACTGGACAACTGGAACGCCTGCGACAGCGTCAACCATCGCATCAGGCGGCGGAGGTCATAATCTGATTCTACAAATGACTTTGTCAAAAACTCCAGCAGTTCGGGGTGGCTGACCGGATTGTGCGGCCCCAGGTCATCAATCGGATTTGTAAACCCATATCCAAACACCTGAGCCCAGGTACGATTGATCATTGCCTGAGCGACCGTCTGACGACTGTCTGCGGCCAGCAATCGCACCAGTTCAGCGCGACGCGATCTTGAATCATCCGCCGACATCGCGTGACCATCGAACTCCGGCAACACGGCTCTCTGCTGGCCTCGCCGCGTTTCATAAAACGTCATCCCAGGCGAACCGGTATCGGTCAGTGTCCAGACGTTCTGACTTTCTCCACCGGCAGTCGTCATGGTCAGTGGTCGGCGTTCAGCTTGTTTGAAGAATGCATTTAAAGACCAGAACTCGTCCTGACTCCTTTCTACAGCGAATGGATGATCGTGGCACTGAGTACACTGGATCTGTTGGCCCAGAAACAGCCTGGCGGTCACGGCTGTTGCGGGAGTTGCCTGGTCGTTCAGGTGAGCCAGCAGAAAATTGGTTGCTCCGTTCTGATCGCTGCGCCCCTGAGCGGCGACCAGTTCGCCGACTGTTTCCATCCATGGGCGATTCTTCAAGAACTGCCGCTGCAGGAATCTATACAGGGCGTCCTGATCCACATTGCGAGCGTTAGTACGACCGATCAGCAGATTAGTCCATGTGACCGACAGATTTTCTGCGAAGCGACGATCTTCCAGCAGAGAATCAACAAGTTCCGTGTGTTTTCGCGGTGACGCTGAAGTCACAAACATGGACGCTTCAGAGACAGTCGGAATCCGGCCGGTGAGTGTCAGATAACAACGGCGAATCCATTCATAATCGTCCGCAACGTCTGCCGCAACAACATTGTTGGCGGACCATGCTGCAGCAATCAATCGATCGATTTCGAAAATAATCGAAGCGTCATCGACAGCCACAGTTGTCACTGATTCGCTGGGACGTTCTGCGTCTGGATCGTTGGCTGCAACATCCGGAGGCGCGAATTTCGACTGGATGGCGCTCAGTTCGAGCGGTTTAAGTTCATTGCTGGCAGAGTTCCCTGGAACGTGCCGTTGAGGCTCGGAAGGTTGGGGTACACCAGGCAATGTGTTAGCGGAACCCAGATTCTGCCCATCGCCGGGCTCCTTCGCGGCTTTAGCCAACTGCAATGCATCGGAACCATGCCAGTTGATTGTCGCAATCCCAGCCAGCAACAGACATGCCGCACACGCAGCAACAAAGCCAACACTGTAACGCGACTTGTGCAGCGGTCTTGCCGGAGCAATTCTGACTTGATTCGCGGGAGAGTCTGTAGTTTCGTCGGAAATCCCGGTCAGGTCAGAACCGACAACGACGCCTGCATCCCAGGCAAGCTGGCCGTGCAGTTGAATAAATTCGACAAAGATCTGCTGCAGATCCTTATCCGACCGAAGCAGCGTCTGAAATTCCATGACCTGATCAACCGATAATTGCTGTTCGCACCAAAGATTGCACAGCGTCAGAAAATAGTCCCGTGGGTTGCTCACTGAACACCTCTTGCAGCCATGTTTCGGCGAATGCATTCCAGTAATACCCGACGAATGCGACCGAGTGACTGATAAATGGAATTCGCGGGGCGTCCCAATTGCAGTGCGACGCTGTCACCGGTCGATCCCGTCGTGTATCGGCGGCAAATGATTTCCTGATCCTGAGATCGCAACTTACCAATGCATTCGGTCAAGGCATCGCGACGCAGTTCGAAATCACCCGGTTGTTCCTCCATCCGATCGGCCAATAATCCAACCACGTCGTCACCCAACAACAGGATTCGATGGTGACGTGATCTGCGAAACCGAAAAACTTCCAGCCGGGCGATGGCTCGGCACCATGCCAGAAAGTTTGTCCCCGGTTCAAATTGAGTCCATTTACTGAGCATCACGACGTTTGTTTCCTGCAGAATCTCTTCTGCATCTGCCGTTGTCTGCACGAGGGGAAGAATGAAAAGATAGAGCGCTCGCTGAGATTGCGTGAACAATCGCACAAAGTCGTCGCTGGGAGCCTGTTGACCTCCAGAGGATGAAGCTGAGCATTGTGGTGAAGTACCCTCCATGTGAAATCAACCAATCAGTTCCTGAATTGGCGTTCCACCATTTGCCAGTTTCATCGGGCGACCGCGTTTTGACGTATGAACAGTATTCACAGGAATACCCATTGCCATTGCCACCGTCGCCCAGATATCCCCTGGCAAGTAAGCCTTACTTCCGTCTGAAATCTGGACACCGTCTTTATCCGTCGCACCAATGGCCTGACCGTTTTTCAATCCACCGCCGCCCATCAAGACGCTCCATGACGCAGCCCAGTGGTCACGACCAACATCCTGATTAATACGCGGCGTGCGACCGAATTCACCCATCCACACAAGGACGGTGTTGTCCAGCATTCCACGCTTTCTAAGGTCCGCAGTGATCGCTGCGATTCCCTTGTCTAACTGGGGCAGACGTTGATTTTTTAAGGTATCAAAGACCCCTGCATGAAGGTCCCAGCCACCCATATTGACTTCCACGAACGGAACGCCCACCTGAACTAAACGGCGAGCCATTAATAGTCCCTGTCCGAACCCATTCTTACCATACGCTTCTTTCGTCGCTTCGGATTCGACTTCCAGACCAAGACTGGCTTCTGCCTTGGCCACGTCAAACGCTGTCATCTGATTAGACTTCATCAGATTGACAGCGTTGCGGTAGACGTCCTTATGTGCCATGGGCAGGTCGCCGCGCCGTGAAGCCATGAAGCTGGATTCAATCTCTTCCAGCATCGTCAATCGACCATCAAGTCGGCTTCTGCCTTCTTCGGTCGGAGCGTTGCGAATGCGTCCGGTATTATCAACCACAAACGGAGCGTGAGTCATGCCCAGGAAACCGGCCTGACCAGCACCGCCATCAATTGACACGAATGCCGGAATTTCAAGAGCCTTGCGGTTCCTGCCCAGTTCGTAACTCACAACCGAACCAAACGTTGGATGCACAACCGTGGGATTAGGCACGAAAGACGTCTGCATGTAGTACCGTCCGCGACCATGGTCCGCCTCACGAGTGCTCATGGAACGCACGAGCGACAGATCCTGAAATATCTTTGCGGTTTCCGGCAGATGCTCAGAAATCTGAACGCCGGGCGCTGCTGTATCGATCGGCTGAAATTCGCCGCCGTTCTTTGACCCCGGCTTCAGATCCCAAATGTCGATCGTTGGCGGGCCGCCACCCATCCACATCAGGATGCAGGCTTTCTGCTTTGACCGGACCACGTCGGCATTTGCCTGGACGTGCGACAGGAAGTTCATCGCCGGAATCGTCGCCGCTGCAGTTGCCATGTGCTGCATGAAGTGCCGGCGATTCATTCCGTAGTTATTCCAAAGAGACATAAACATCACCCCTGGTGCGAGTTTTCGGTCATAAGCAACGACAACGTGAATCGACACCACGCCGTCTTGGTTAAGGATTGTCAGTGAATCAGGACAAATTCATTCGAATTCAACAACGCCCAGAAAAGATCCTGGTAGCCGTCGAGTTTATTGTTTCGGTAGCTGTTGCCGCTGAGCATCTTCTGAAACTTGCTGATTTCAAACCGGGTTGGATACCGACTGAGAGCCGCCAGATACAACTCCTGGATCTTCTGCGGCTCGGTTCCCGGTTTGCTCATCGTTTCGAAAAGAAAACTGCCTCGCTCAATACTGCATGCTTTATCAATCAAATCGCTGTTCATCATCATCAATGCCTGAGGAATCGTACCGTTGAAGGTTGTCGATTCATCGTTCTCATCGTTTTCGAACACAACCACAAACTGCTGCATCCATTTCTGTCGTTGTTCTTCCTGAGCACTCCAGCCTCCTCGCCCGGACTGATGAGCATTGCTGGCAACAATCAGCGAGTCATACATCTGCTCAGCCTGCATCGACTTCAAATACAAGTGGCTGAACAAAGGAATTTCGCCGGCGGCCGGATCGTCAGACTTGTTTTTGTTATTGAACTGGCTGCCAAGTCCGTATGCTTCCGCCGCACAAATCGTGCGAATCAGTTGTTTGATGTTGTAACCACTCGCGACAAATTCGTGCGACAGTCGATCCAACAACTCTGGATGGCTGGCGGGATTGTGCGGGCCCATGTCATCAACTGGACGAGTAAATCCGTATCCAAAGAAGTGACTCCACATGCGGTTTACCATCGCCTGAGCGATATGCGGTGCCTGGCCATCAATCGATTCTGTCAACAGCCTGCCAAACTCAGTTCGTCGATCCGTATCACCTCCGGGATCGACTTCGTGACCTTCGAAGCGAGGAAAAGCAACCTGCATCATGCCGCTGCGTTTTTCGTAATACACCGGGCCCGAAAAATCCTGCCAGAGAACTTCGGAATAATCGTCCACCATGCCACCCGTGTTTGGGTCGAGCTTACGATGTTCCATCTTTTTCACCTGGCGGAAGAAACTGTTGTACTCCCAAAACTGATCCTGCTGCCACTTGTTGAACGGATGATTGTGGCACTGAGTACATTGAACCTGCAGACCAAGAAACAGACGAGTCGTCGTGGCTGTCAATTGCACGCCATCGTCCTGATTCTGCATCTGAGCCAGCGTATAGTTGACCGCACCGTTTTCTTCGTAATGGCCGGATGCCGTGACAATATCAACGACGATCTCATTCCATGGACGATCCTTGGCAAAAGCTTCACGGTAGAACTTCTCCATTCCCGTGCGACTGACCCGGCGCGGTGTCGCCCTGCCGATGCTGTTGTTCGTCCAGATCGTCGTAAAATTCGTAACGTAGTCTTCATCTGCCAGTAGTGTTTCGATCAACACGAACCGCTTACGCGGATTTTTGTCTTTAAGGAAAGACTTCACTTCTTCCAAAGTCGGAATGCGTCCACAAAGGTCCAGATGGATTCGGCGAACCCATTCTTCGTCAGTCGCGGCCTCAGATGGCAGAATCTCATTGTCTAGCCAAGCCTGCCGAAGCTGCTGATCGATGAACTCCACCAAGAGACCTTCGGCGGCTACCGTTTCGGAATTTTTCGCGACAACGCCGTTCGACGCATTTCCCGCCTTCGTATCGTCGGCAGAGATTCCACTCCGGGAACATGCGACTACCATCACCAGACCGCACAATGCCACGAAGCGTCGCAATTCCACGCCAAAACACCTGATCCAATGAGGTTTCACGAATAGACTCTGCATTGCCAAGCGATCCCTGAATTGCTGCAATCCGAAAACTGGCGGCTTTTAAGCACTACATCACGATCCGACGCGGATGTTCGTGGGTTTTTCATGAAATTTGTATGAATTTCCAGAGTATTCCGGGACTTTTGGCTATTCCCGCGTGAGAACGATGCCTTGCTTCATCGTAATGTTGAGAAAATACTGGAATTTACCGCAGTTGGTGCGTTGTGGAAACGTTAAAAACATTGGTTCTTCTTGGGTTTTCGTGGCTGCAGGTGGATTTCCGAAGGCAGACCATGCAGCGATCAGAATGAATTACCGATGTCAACGAACTTCGTGGCTTTGACGACAGGGCCGGGTCTCACATGATTTATCGCAATTATTCAGTCTTCGTGTGTTTAGCAATTGCCCTGTTGCCAGCCGCAATCACGGCGGAGGAGTTTAACGTCACACTTCTGACGGATGACGAGCAGTTCGTCCTGAGTTCGATTCAGGAGAAACAGATTCTGGAAACCGTATCGTTTCTTGCATCCGACAAAATGAACGGTCGCGACACTCCTTCGAAGGAACTGAACATCGCGGCGAATTATGTCGCGGAGCGGTTTCAAAAAGCGGGACTCGAGGGGCTTGGACCTGAGGGTTCATTTTTTCAGACGGCAGAGTTTTTTTGCACTTCAGCTCCGAAGACCAGGGCAGCCATGTCGGTTGGTTCTGCCAAAGACGTCCAATTGACCGTCCTCACCGGGATCAACGAAGTCATCAGAGTCCTCGATGTTGTCAGCGACAGCGACGCAGCAGAACGTGCGTCCGCGTCCGGCGATGGGAAAACAAAAATTTTCGTCATTGATGAACTGCCGCTTCCACCGCAGGCTGCCGACAATCCCGTCGCAGCACTTGTCACATACGTACGCAGAACGGCTCCGCTGGTTCGACAAGGTGCAAAGGTCGTTCTGGTGCGAGTCTCAGACGACAGTATTCTGTTTGATGCTGCAGCAACTCTTCGGCAGCAGCCCGTGACGATTCCTGTGCAGTTCGAACCGCAATGTGCGATTGTGCTGGTCTCCAAGACGCAGGCTTTGGGAGGCGAAGTGACTCTGGAAGTTCCCGCGAACATCCTGCAGGCAACTCCCGTTCACAACGTCGCGGGTGTGCTCCGCGGCATTGATCCGGAGGCAGCAAATCAAGCCGTGATGATTTCGGCTCATTTGGATCACATCGGCCCTGCAAGTCGCGGCGACGATAAAGTCAATAACGGCGCCGACGACAATGCATCAGGCGTCACGGGCGTGCTGACACTTGCGGACGCATTTGCGAGTTTGAAAGAGCGTCCAAAGAGGTCCTTAATTTTCGTGACATTCTGGGGTGAAGAGAAAGGTCTGCTTGGCTCAAAGTACTTTGCGGAACATCCCTTGTGGAATCTGGACGACGTCGTCTGCGATATCAATCTGGAAATGATCGGCCGTCCTGAAGCACATGCGGACGGCAAAGCCTGGGGCACCGGCTGGCCTCATTCCACGCTCGGCCCACAAATGGCCGCCGGAGCAATTCGTGCGGGCGTGACGATTTTTCATCACGAAACATTCAGCGAAATGCTCTACGCGCGAAGCGACAATGCGTCGTTTGTGGCAAAGGGTGTCATCGCCCACAGTTTCTCCGCTGGCTCGCTGCACAACGATTACCATCAGCCAACGGATGAAGTTGAGAAACTCAACATCCCGCACATGACAAAAATCATCCAGGGCTTGCTGGCCGGAACATTACCAATCGCTCGCGGAGAACTGACGCCAAGGGCGATTCCGTAGGCCGTTGCATCATTGTGACGGTTTTGGACATCTCTAAACCCGGATCGCTAAGTTCACTTTGTCCAACATGCTGGCAGGGTGTTGATTTAATCGTTTAACGGCAAGCCGCAGGCCTCGGCGCAAGTAGTAACTGTCGCCTGCGGCTTGCCGTTAAACGAGAACTCATCCGCATGATTAAATCAACAGACCGTTGGCCGAGGTCAGTCGATGGTGGGAAACGGGAAAGTCATTGTTCGAACTTGAACTCGAATCCATTCAGGCAAAAAGACCTCCCCCAACCCCGGTCGAAACCCCAAACGCTTAATTTTTAACTCCCATACGGCTTCGCAAACCCGGTAAAAGACGGCGATACGCAAAATGGTCGGCTACGTTGCGATCCCCATACGGTCGAATCCCGCCGCCGATACTGCTATCTTGCGGTCTCTGGAAGGCGTCATGGAGTTTACCGAGCCGCCTTTCGTTGCAGAACATTCAAACAACGGCAAGTCTGAATCGGGACATTGAAACAAATGGCGAAGTGTCTGGTCACTGGAGGCGCGGGGTTTATTGGCAGTCATCTGACTGAACTGCTGCTAAGTCAGGGGCATACCGTGGTCGTACTCGACAACTTATCCACCGGGCGTGCCGAGAATCTCGAAGCCGTCCGGCACGAAAGTCGGCTTGAGATCCGCAACGGCTCGATCACAGATCCGGTTGCGCTGAGCGAGGCGGTTCACGGTGTCGAAATGATCTTTCACCTCGCTGCTGCTGTCGGAGTCAAACTGGTGGCTGACGATCCTGTGCGCACGATCGAAACGAATATCTATCCGACTGATCATTTGCTGCGACTCGCTGTTCAGGGCAATGTGAAAAAGTTTTTCTTGGCATCGACCAGCGAAGTTTACGGCAAGCATCCGGGCGAATCGTGGGTCGAGGATGACGACCTGCATCTGGGGCCCACAAGTCGGCCTCGCTGGGCTTATGGCTGTTCAAAAGCGATTGATGAGTTTCTGGCGCTGGCCTATCACCGCAAGTATGGGCTGGGCGTTACTGTTGGTCGATTCTTCAACGTCGTCGGCCCGCGTCAGGTCGGCAACTACGGCATGGTCGTGCCGCGTTTTGTAGATGCCGCCTTGCGACATGGACCGGTCGTTGTCTACGACGACGGGTCACAGGTTCGATGTTTCGCGCATGTGTCAGAGATCACTCAGTGCATTGCAAAGTTGATGGACATCGAGGCGGCTCAGGGTAAAGTCTTTAACATCGGCAGTGATCAACCAGTCTCGATTTTGCAGTTGGCAAAGCGCGTGATTGAAAAGGTTGATCCAAAGGTCCAGATTGAATTCATGCCGTACAATCAGGCCTACAGTGATGACTTTGAAGATGTCCAGCGGCGAGTGCCCAATGTGGATCGCCTGTTTTCCACGATTGGCCAGAAGCCGACGTCGGGACTGGACACAATTCTGGATGATATTATCGCATGGAAAAGATCACTGTCGAAATCGGGAACTGCTCTCAGTTGACAATCCGCCGCCAATTCGCGCTCATCCGCACCCTGTTGGAAACGTCCTGTTCCTTTCGAAGACCCTGCACAAATCAATGAGCCGAATTCACTCGATCGACGGAATCACTCTGCACCTTGGAACTCCTGATGCCAGCGAAGGCGAATGGATCGGACAGAGAGAAGTACTTAAACAATTGCTGGCGTGCTGGCTGGTGGTCGATAAACGTGACCTGCCTCTGACGCCGCGATTGGTGGGAACGCCCGGTATCGGTAAGACCACACTGGCGATCTCCGGTGCGCGGCAGCGCGGTCAGGACTTGTACATTTATCAGTGTACGGCGGACACGCGTCCGGAAGATCTGCTGATCACACCCGTGCTGGCGGAAAGCGGTAAGATCGCCTACCACGCCTCGCCGATGGTGACCGCGATGCTGACCGGCGGCGTCTGCATTCTGGACGAAGGCAACCGCATGAACGAGAAATCCTGGGCCAGTCTTGCTCCGCTGCTGGATCATCGTCGATACGTGGAATCGATCGTCGCGGGTATCACGATTGCCGCTCATCCGGATTTCCGCTGTGCCGTGACAATGAATGAAGATGAATCGACGTTTGAGATTCCTGATTACATCATGAGTCGCCTGCAGCCAACTCTCACCTTGGGACATCCGGCGCGGGAAGATGAGCTGGCGATACTGAAGTATCATCTGCCGTTCGCGGACGATCAAATGCTCAATCTAACGGTGGATTTCCTGCAGGAGTCTCATTCGCTCAATCTGGATTTTTCGACCCGCGACGGCATCAATATCCTGCGTTTTGCTCTCAAGCGAATTGCTCAGGATCCGACTCATCCGGTTGCGCGTGACGATGCCTGGCGGGAATCGCTGGAAAAATGTCTGGGCGAAGATGCAGCAGATCTAAAGTCGCTGGCAAGTCGCAAAAGTCAGTCTCTGGGCGGTAACATCGTGCCGATGGGGCTGGGAGATTTCTTCTTTTCGCCCGACGATCCGCTGCACCCAGACGCCGACTTTGATGAATTCGACGATGACGATGACGATGACATTGATGACGACGAACCGGACGAAGAAGTTCGCGGGTGAGTGACTTATGCCTCGCTCGGCAGCAGGTTTTTGCAACAGGTTTTGATTCTGCTGCTGCGTCTTTTGAACTCGCCACAGTATCCCTGAGAGTCGCTGTCAAAGTCATTCACAGCGTTGAATGTAAAACGCTGCACTTCCGATGCAGCCGTCATTGGGATTTCACGGCGTGACGACTGAGCGACAATTTATCCGCGACCTGCAGTCACAATTTCCGGCACGTCCGCCGGTGACGATTGGAATTGGCGATGACGGCGCGGTGCTGGACGTAGCGTCACATACACAGCAGGTGATCGTCACCGATCTGCTGCTGGACGGTGTGCATTTTGATCTGAACGTGATCAGTCCATTCCTTGCAGGCCGCAAGGCGGTGGCCGTCAATCTGAGCGACCTTGCGGCGATGGGATGCAGACCCACGGCAGCGTTCATTTCGTTGGCCGTTTCACGCGATCACGTTCAGGCATCGCCAAGTTTCCTGTCTGAGTTGTATCGTGGCATTCAGCAGATGACGGACGAGTTTCAGTTTTCGCTGGCTGGCGGTGATACAAATTCGTGGGCCGGGCCTTTCGCGATCAACGTCTGCCTGACAGGCGTCCCGTTTTTAGACAGACCATTTCTTCGTTCACAGGCTCAGGCCGGAGACGCGATCTTTGTGACGGGCCCGCTGGGCGGCAGTCTGCATCATGGCCGCCATCTGACGTTTATGCCGCGACTGCAGATTTCCGAATGGCTGTCGCGCACTGTGGATGTGCAGGCGATGATGGACCTTTCTGATGGCTTGTCACTTGATCTGTATCGCATGATGGAGGCAAGCGGTACCGCGGCGCAGATTTCGGCCTCAGATATTCCCATTCATTCCGATGTGCCTGCAGAATGGTCTTTCGATAAGCGACTTGCAGCCGCTTTAGGTGACGGCGAAGATTTCGAACTACTGTTCACCGTAAGAGCAGCCGAAGCCGCGACACTGCAAGCCGTTGCCGAAGCCGCCGCTGTTTCGATGTTCGACATAGGTCGCGTGACACATGGTTCAGGCATACAGGTGATTGATCCGCTGGGCAACCGCCAGATCATGAACGTGACGGGTTGGCAACACAAACTGTGAAGAGTGCCGATCGCCTGACATCAGTCTATCCCGCATAGAGGCCTGGAATTTCGATCAGCGACATCGCTGAGCAATCGAGCGATCTCGTTAGCGGCGTTCGGAGTTGCGAGTGATCGAATCGCATGGGCCATGCGCTGTCGATGGTGGAGTTCGCCAAGAAGCAATTCAAGAGCTGTCGTAAACACCTCGACCGCATCGATGCTCCTTTCGTCGATTACGAGAGCGGCTCCTGAGCGTTCCAGCAGGCGGGCATTTATCATCTGATGATTGTCGGCGGCGGTGCTGAGTGGAATGAGAATCGATGGTACGCCGGCGCAGGCCAGTTCCTGAATGGTCACGGCACCGGCGCGGCTGATAGTGATGCTGGCTGCGGCCAGTTCGGCACACATGTCAGGAAGAAACGCTTCGACACGGGCTCCGATGCCGTACTGTTGATACTGATCCCGGATCGCTGCGACTTGCGCTTGCCCCGTCTGATGCACGATGCCCCAGTCTGATGGAATCTGCAGTCCTTTGCAGAGCGCCGAGACAACGATCTGATTGACGGAATGAGAGCCCTGACTGCCGCCCAGGATCAGTATTCGTTTTCGATCTGGATTGTTAAGCACCGGCAACTCAGCCAACTTACGAATGTCGGCTCGCACTGGCGTTCCGCACGCCTTCGTCGATGATGCCCAATGTTGAATGCGATCATCCGGGACTGGCAATCCGAACACTGTCAATTGTGCTCGCCGCGCTAACGCATGCGTTGCTTTTCCGGGAATGCAGTTTTGCTCCAGCAGCACAACGGGCAAGCCCAGTCGGCTCCCTGCCACAATTCCTGGAACGCTTGCCAACGCTCCCAACCCGACAACAACGTCCGGCTGAAACGTGATCAAAGCCCGCCGCGCCTGCCGCAGGGAACGCCAGAGCAAGGGCAATCGCATCACGGAACTCCACAATTCCCGTTTTGACGACAGCGATACGTAGGGCACGACTGCTGCCGCGATTTCCGACAGGCCCGAAGCATCCATAACCTGCTGATCAATCTCTCGATGACTAGTCAGAAACAAGAATCGCGATCTTGGATGGTGACTGAGAAGTTCCTGAGCGATTGCGATCGCAGGAAACAGATGCCCTCCTGAACCTCCACCGATAAATGCAACTCGCAGTGACATGCGGGATTCGTTATGGACCACAGTATTCACTGACGCCGTCGGCTGACACGACCAGCAACCGTCTGGTGAGCGGATGATGCATGGTCGTAAAGTCTTCATTGACTCGCTTACGAATCTGCGAAATCAATTCGGGATCTTTCATTGTGGCCGCGACAAAGAAGTCACGATTCGGCACGCCGACGATGAGTTCCGGTCCGAAGAGTTCTCGCAGCTGACCATGAAAATCCGGATCCAGCACCCGTGAACAGTTATATGCGTCGGGTTTAACAGGCATCAACAGTCGCGGATGTTCATCATCACCAACCATCGTCACTTCCAGCGGATGCGTGGCAGCATACCGGCGAAGATTTTGCATAGCCAGGTCGTGTAGATCATCGGGAGACAAATCCCAGGCTTCAATCATCCGCTGGTGAACATAGCGGTAGGAATCATCCTCATCAACGACATATCCAACGCAAAGACCACCTACCCATGGTGTCTGAACTCGTTCGTTCGAACGCGGTGCGTCCTCAGAGGAAAGAATGGGCAGGATCCGCTCCTTCACCTGATCAAGTGGGGGGGCGAGTTGATCAGGACCAAGTTCCTGCAATCGAACAACTGTTGTTAGGCCGGGAACAATAATGCGGCGAAAATTCTGCGGTTGTTGGAGATACATCCGATAGAAATTCGACAGGCTGATTTCCGACGAGCCGAGCCGCACGGAAAAACCGCGTGAAGCTGATGACTGCAAGAGCGGAAAGTGATGTCGAGCGACACTAATGACCTGTTTCAGAAACACGTCCGGAGGCCATGCAGGCTGATCGGCCAGTTCCAGAGTGGATAACACCAATTCGCAGAACTTCAGAAATGCGGAGTCCAAGGGACGTCGCTCATGCGACTGAAGCGTCGCGACGATCATGAGTTTCTTATGTCGCACGGTCCACAGCCGCCAGTCAAAAGAGGACCGTCGTCCAAAAATGCGCGCCAGCCAGCAGGCCGATTTCAATCGCCGCGATGTCCCTGACCAGGACTCGTTCGATGCCGCGATGTCAAGTTGGCGTTCCGGTTGCAGCGCCTCCACCTGAGGAAACAGGACGGATAAATCCGGGGAATTTCGACGCGGGCTGTCACAGTTGGTATCGTCCCACCAGGTCACAATTGATAAGACATGTGGCTGCTCTATGCCGATTGATTGCGGTGCCGGCGAACTTTTTGACGCGACCGGCGATCCATCGGATGCGGCGTCCTTCATCCGCAGTTCAATCAGTGTCTGTGTCTGCCGGACTTCAATTGAGTCCGGACACAGAAACGTGAACCAGTTTGCGGGACCGCGACAAAGACGCCACCCGTCGAACCTGAGATCAGAATGTCGGTCGAATGCCATCGCACGCTCCAGATCCCGGACATCGGGATGCCGGATTCTAGTCATTCGATCACAATTCGCACAATGTTTTGATCCGGTTTACTCACCGAATTCAAGACCACGTTCGGTAATCCAGAACGGATAAACGGCTTCATCGCACGCACTGCCGCGATGTTTGGCCAAATAGATCGCCCGACCAATTTGATTACCAGTGCCAGAGTCGAATTCAGAAAACTCAGATCCTGCGACCAGGCAGAATCGCCGGAACTGAATGATCGCTCGGGATTTCAGGAGTTCCAGCCGGGACGTTGAGGGAAGTTGCAGCGGGCGAGCCCAGTCGTGGCCACATTGGTGGTCGCACGATCCGTTTCACCGCGTCCGGAGCGATTTGCTGAGGCACATCGACGGGTGCGGCTGGATCTTGAATCGCTGGTGTAGAGGCCGGTGCAGGCGTCGGCAACACAGGCGCTGCGTCGATCTTCGGCACAGGTGGAACATTCGGCTGCTGCTGTCCACTGGATGGTGTTTCAATCGTGGACGGCAGATCCAGTAATTCATCCGGCGAAAGCCGAAGATCTTCTGAATCCACCGCATCGTCCCAGTCGTTTTCCTCCAGCGGATCAGCCAGACTGCCGTGGCGATTCTGTTGTGCTGGTTCGCCGCCGAGACACCGCTTCACAGTCCGCGAGTGACCATCGAATGATCTGTCGCCATTCATGTTGGCAGTGCAACTTTCTGGTGCGAAGCAGCCTGGATCACATGCCGTACTTTCGCCGCAGTTGCGTGAACGCTGGATGCGTTCGGCCCTACGTGTTTTCGCACGAAGATTCCAGCCTTGGATCACCTCCACAAGCGTTGTTTTTTCACG
>CANJQC010000113.1 GCA_947476295.1 Planctomycetaceae bacterium
CAATTCTGCACAAATCCAGGACTGGTGGTCGTTCCTGCCGGTGAACCTGGCACTGCGTTCGTCACTGCGGTTGCAGAGCGATTTGCGAAAGCTCCCGTAGGCACGATGCTCGCCGACGGTGTTCGCGCGAGTTTCTCCACAGGCATTCGCACGTTGATCGATGCAGGTGCAAATCTTGTGACAGGAGGCCAAGCTGGCGGCGGAAAAGGAATTTGTTTCCAGAATACGCTGCTGACGGTTTCAGGACGCCAGTTTCTTACAAATCCACCAGTGTTTCAGACCGAAGCATTTGGTAACGGTTCACTCATTGTGCTGGTCGATTCAGTGGATCAAATGGCTGAGATCGCTGAATCACTTGAAGGCAATCTCACCGGTGCAATTTACTCCGACACCACTGGCAGCGATGACATCGACTACGCAACTATTGAAAAGCCGCTTCGTACCAGAGTCGGCCGACTACTCAACGACAAAATGCCGACCGGTGTCGCAGTGAGTGCGGCGATGAACCATGGTGGTCCATTCCCGGCGACCGGCCATCCGGGTTTCACTGCCGTCGGAATTCCTGCGTCAATCGTACGTTTTGGTATGTTATTGAGCTACGATGCCGTCCGACTTCAACGTCTGCCACCCGTGCTGCAGGATAAAAACCCGGGCGGTGTGTGGCGTCGCATTGATGGTGAATGGACACTGAAAGACCTGTGAGTATCGAAGGTTGTATTGCAAAACGTATCGGGAAAACTCGGAGGGCTGACGCCCTGCCGCTCGCTTTGGGGCTGCCCGCGAAGCCTGCATTAAGGACATCCTCAGTTTATGTCGGATTCAGATCTTCAGTCACGTCTCGCTCCGGTACTTGGACGGGTTCCAAGCGGTGTGTTTATTCTTGTAGCGGGTGACGGCAGCGGTCGGCGGACGGGGTTGCTGGCGAGTTGGGTTCAGCAGGCGTCATTTGAACCGCCTCAAGTCACAATTGCGGTGAACAAGTCTAGGTACCTGATTGAGTGGCTCAAGAGCGGTTCGCCCGTGACGCTGAACCAGGTTTCAAAGGGCGACAATTTGTTGTTTCGCCATTTCGGCAAAGGATTTGACCCGGACGCCGATGCATTTCAAGGAGTGGACTTGATTCCAGCGAACAATGGGCTGGTGGCGTTGTCTTCTGCATTGGCGACTATGGAGGGGACTGTTTGCGGGCATGTGGATGCGGGGGATCATCGTATTTTTCTGGTGACGATTACGTACGCAATCGTTCATAAAGATTTAGCGCAGTTTGAACCGTTCGTGCATGTGCGGAAAAATGGGTTTAGCTATTGAGCGGCACGGCGCTGGTTGTCTGTTGATTAAACGAAAACTTGATCCGAGTGACTACATCAACAGACCGCAGACCGCTGGCCGCGGGTTGCCGTTCCTGACCCCAAAAAATACTGACAGGAATCTTAAGTGGGTGATCGTGTTGTGCTGGCGATGAGCGGCGGAGTTGACAGCTCCGCCGCTGCCGTTCTGCTGCATGAGCAGGGCTATGAAGTGATCGGTCTGTTTATGCGGTCCGGTGAGACAGAGTCTGCCTGCGCTGTGCCTGCGACGGGGTTGCTGCCGGTCGCGAATCCGGGATCGAATCGTCAGGGGTGCTGCAGTTCTGAAGATGCGGCGGATGCGCGACGCGTCGCAGATCGACTCGGTATTCCGTTTCATTCGCTCAATTTTCAGGATGCGTTCCTGAAGATCAAGGATTACTTCGCAGACGAATATCTTGCCGGGCGCACACCGAATCCCTGCGTGCAGTGCAACAATTGGCTCAAGTTTGGACGCCTGTGGGAGTTCGCTCAGCAGGTCGATGCGCAATACATCGCCACCGGCCACTATGCGCGTGTCATGCCGGATGAAACAACCGGCGAATGGGGACTGTTTCGCGGCCTGGATGATAACAAGGATCAGTCCTACGTTTTGTTTGGAATTCGGCGAGAGTTGCTGCCAAACGTCCTGCTGCCGATCGGCACGTTTCAGAAACCTGACATTCGACGGCTGGCGGGAGAATCAGGGCTGCGCGTTGCCAACAAGAAGGATTCGTATGAAATCTGTTTCGTGCCCGATCAGGACTATGCCGGATTTTTGAAACGTTATCGCGGGCACGATGGCACCGCCGGGGATTTTGTCGATCTGCAGGGACAGGTGCTGGGTTCTCATGAAGGCTATGAACATTTTACGGTTGGTCAGCGAAAAGGTCTGGGCTTGGCTTTTGGCGAACCCCGCTTCGTGATCGAAATCCGTCCGGCGACTCGGCAGGTCGTGTTGGGACTCCGTGAAGACCTAGCGACGACCTGCATTCAAACGATTGACTGCAACTGGCTGTCGGATCAACCTGTATCTAGTAAAACGTGCGCGGTGAAAGTTCGCTATCGCCAGACCTCCGAAGCGTGTGTCATCGAACCCGGCGAAAACAATTCGGCAACCGTCTATCCTGACAATCCAATCTTCGGCGTTGCGCCCGGCCAGGCGGCGGTGTTCTACGACGGCGATAGAGTGCTCGGCGGCGGCTGGATTCGAAGTGGGCGAAAAGAAATCTGAGTGGTGCTGGCTCGCCAGTCCCACTCTGGTGATCCTGTACGCCGGTGATCTCTTCACTTGTTGAGCATGTTTTCCATGAGCTGGATTGCAGCAGGGCCTACGAGGACCACGAAAATACCGGGGAAAATGAACAGAACCAGCGGGAAAATCATCTTAACGGCCGTCTGCGCAGCTTTCTCTTCGGCCATCTGACGGCGTTTCACGCGCATCGTATCTGACTGCACGCGAAGTGCCTGAGCGATCGATGAACCGAATCGGTCGGCCTGGATCAGAATCGCCGCAAGGGCACGCACGTCATCGACGCCGGTACGGATTCCCAGATCGTGCAGCACGTCGCGTCGAGGCTTACCCATTTGCAGCTGCATGTTAGCGGTTGCCAATTCGGAACAGACTTCGGGAGCTCCGGTGACGAGTTCGTCCGAAACGCGACGTAATCCGGAATCAAGTCCCAAACCGGCTTCTACACAGACGACCAGCAGGTCGAGCGCATCGGGCAGCTGCAAAAAAATCTTCTGCTGTCGAGACCACTTCATAAGCGTGAGGACAAGTTCGGGAAGAAAGAACCCCATGCCGCCGCCGATCACTAGCGCCATCCACGAATTCTTAGCGAACCCTGCGGAATAGAATCCGTAGCTGCCGCCAACGAACAAACCGAACCCCAGCGACACAACTTTGATCGCCAGAAAATTCCGAGACGCAGTGTGCTTTGAGAAACCGGCATTGGCCAGACGGATCTTCAGATTGCTCTGTTCAAGTTCGCTCGTGGACTCAAGCGCTTTTGACAATGCGGGTGCGGCTTTGTCGAACATCGCTCCGACAGAGTTGGTGTTGGCACCACCGGTGGATTCTCGTCTCTGTCGCGCAAATGGGTCACGCCATTCTTCAAGCCGTTCTGCGGCCCGAGACGACTTCTTGTTGAAAATCGTCCATACTGCCCAAAAACCGGTGGTAATGGCAACAAACGCAATCACTGGGAGCAGTGTTTCAATATCCATGATAATCGCTCTGCGGGGTGGAACGGGAATGCAGTCGATGCAGATTGATGGCATCGACGCGAATTTTTTGAAATCGGATCAGACTTTAATGTCCACGATCTTTTTGATCACAACGGCTCCGACAATCTGCATGATGACCGCAACCGTGACCATCTTGCGGCCTATCTCACGATTGAATAAAAGCATCACGTATTCAGGGTTCAGGTAATAGACAGCAAAGAACAGGGCGATCGGCAGACCCATCAGGACGACGCCGCTGATTCGGCCTTCGCCGGTGAGTGCTTTCACCTGGCCCAGAATTTTGAATCGTTCACGTACGATGTAGCTGATCTTGTTCAAGATCTCTGCAAGGTCACCGCCCGCCTGACGCTGAATTGCGACAGCCGTAACGAAGAACTGCAGGTCCATGTTGGGAATGCGTATCAGCATGTTTCGCAACGCCTGTTCCATTGAAATCCCAAGATTCTGTTCGTCGTAGACGTTACGAAATTCGACGGAAATCGGAGCTGGCATTTCCGACGATACGACATTCAGACCTGACGACAGACTGTGGCCGGAACGCAGGGCTCGTGAAATCAGTTCCAATGCGTCGGGAAGTTGTTTTTCAAACTTGTTGAATCGTGATCGACGTCGCCACCACAGCCACAGCCACGGAAAAGCAAAGCCGAGCACTCCAGCCACGGGAACCAACGGTGCTGGAGCCCGGGCGATGACGGAAATTACAGCTCCCAGCGCCGTAGTTCCGGCGCAGAGGATCAGAAAATGTTCGATCCGCAGCGGTGAATTGGCCTGACGGAAAAACATCGGCAATTTTGCGAAGCGCCGGATCAGACCACCGACAAGGCCCTGCGCGGAGTTCATCCCGTCTCGCATCAGTTGATTGGTGATCTCTTTCTTTGAGGGCTGCGCAGCGCCTGTAAACGCAGCCAGTCGGGCTTCTAGGTGGGTATCCGTATTGCCCTGAAACGCTGAGAGCAGACCGAACACCAGCGCCAGTACGCCGACGAATGCCGCGATCATGATGATTAGACCTTGATCCATGTTCGCCTCACTCTGCTCAAAGACAACTCAAAACTTAAAACTCAAGACTGACTACTGAAAACTTTTACGGGGATCGCATCGTGCGTTGAGCAAACAGACCGTTCGGCAGACGTACGCCGCCGGTTTCCAGATGCTCGATGCACTTTGGACGCACACCGGTCGATTCAAAGTGACCGAAGGCTTTTCCGTTCTCGCCAATCCCGTCCTGCTGAAACTTAAAGATGTCCTGCATCACGATCGTATCGCCTTCCATGCCCACGATTTCGGTGATGTAGGTCACTTTACGAGGTCCGCCCTGCAGACGGTTGGCCTGAATGATCAGATGCACGGCTGCAGCGATCTGCTTGCGAACGGCCGTCAATGGCAGGTCACAACCGGACATGTTGACCAGCGTTTCAATACGCGAAATTGCGTCGCGTGGATTATTTGCGTGGACCGTGGTCATCGATCCGTCGTGACCAGTGTTCATCGCCTGCAGCATGTCGAGCGTTTCGCCACCGCGGCATTCGCCGATGATGATTCGGTCAGGACGCATACGCAGAGCGTTCTTCACGAGGTCCGTCGCAGACACTTTCCCTTTGCCTTCGATGTTTGGCGGGCGTGTTTCCAGACGTAGGACGTGTTCCTGTTGTAACTGAAGTTCCGCCGCGTCTTCGATCGTGATGATGCGGTTTTCGTTTGAAATGAAGCTGGACAGTGTGTTCAGCAGCGTCGTCTTACCGGAACCCGTACCGCCACTGATGATGATATTCAGTCGCGCCTTCATGGCTCCTTCCAGAAACATGACCATCTCCGGAGTGAACGCGCCGAATTTGAGCAGATCTTCCAGAGTCAGCGGGTTGGAACCGAATCGACGAATGGTGATTGACGGGCCGTCCAGAGCGAGCGGCGGAATGATGGCGTTCAGACGTGAACCGTCCGGCAGTCGAGCGTCCACCATCGGTGATGTTTCATCGATACGACGCCCCACACGGGAAACGATTCGGTCCAGAATCTGCAACAGGTGATCGTTGTCGCGAAATGTTACGTCGGACTTAATGATGCGTCCGTTTTTTTCCAGGAAGACGTTTTTCGGTCCGTTGATCATAATATCTGCCACGCCCTCTTCCTTGAGCAGCAGTTCCAGGGGGCCAAAGCCGAAGGCTTCGTCCAAAACTTCTTCGACCAGTCGTTCACGTTCGGAACGGTTGAGCAGCGGATTTTCAGTATCGCAAAGATGCTCCACGACGACTCGAATCTCGCGGCGCAGTGAATCGCCTTCCAGTTCGTTCAGCCGCGTGAGGTCGAGCTTCTCGACGAGCTTGCCGTGAATGTGTGACTTCAGCGCTTCGAAGTCGTTTGAGGATTGTCGGGATGGTTTCAATGGGGCGATCATCTACGGTTTCTCCGGTCCTTTCAGAAGCTCCTAGACTCAATTCTTCCGGATTTGGGGTGATGAAAGCAGAATCTCCGGTTTAAGTCCTTGTTGGAAAATAGGTCATGAAATGCGACTGTGTCGGAAGGATCGCGCAGGAATGTTGCCGGAAATCTACAAATGCAGCGGATCTCGTTCGTGACGACTCAAGAAAAGACGCAGTGCTGTTCGAAGGCGATGTGGTCAGCGAAATGTCTCAATTCCAGGGCAACAAATGAATTCCATGCGTCAGAGTTGAAGAGCTGTTAAGGAGGCGATGACGCCAAAAACATTGACGGAATGACGTTATTTCGACCATGATCTGTCCAGTCAGACTTCTGGAACCGCTGATTCCAACTCCCGTCGTTGCTTGACAATCAGCAAAAATCCAAGTATTTTCCGTGACGATCTTGGTGAAGCTGGCGAGAATCCGGAGGAATATCCGGGCTCTTGGCCGGTCTTTCCAGGAAGTTTGCTGTTTGTCTGCTCCAGAACCGCGTTCAAGGAACCTGAAATGGACAAGATGTAGGTCTGACTCCATTTCCCCGATGTCCAGCGTGATTCACCTAAGGGTGACGCACGTCCGGATTGAGGAAAGTTCTCTGCCAGAGTTGCTCGAAATGAGTGCCTCTGTCGGGCGCGAAAAGCGGGACATGCTCCCGCTTTTTTTTTTAACCACGCACAGCACAATCAGACACCTACGACATGAACGGAAACGAAATACTTAGAATTGTCGATGCGATCCACCGCGACAAGGGCATCGGTGCCGAGGTTGTCTTTGAGGGGATCGAGCAGGCCATTCTTTCAGCAGCCCGTAAGCACTTTTCGGAAGAAGAGCAGCTTGAGGTTCGCATTGATCGCCAGACAGGCGAGCCCGCGCTCATTTGTGACGGGGCGATGCTTGACCCGGAACTCTTGGGCGATCTGCTCGGTCGAATTTCGGCTCAGACCGCCAAGCAGGTGATGATTCAGAAAATTCGCGAGGCCGAACGCGACAGTTTATACGAAGAGTTCCTGGAGCTTCGCAGTCAGCAGGTTTCGGGCCAAGTGACTCGTGTTGATCGCGGGACAGTGATCGTCAATCTTGGGAAAATCGAAGCCATTCTGCCCCGCAGTGAACAGATCCGCAAAGAAAATTATCGCACGGGTGATCGAGTGCGAGCGATCGTGCTGGATGTTCGCAAGACAGGCTCGCGAGTGCGCGTGATTCTGTCCCGCACGCATCCGGATTTTGTGCGACGCTTGTTTGAAGTTGAAATTCCGGAAGTCAGCGATCAGATTATCGAAGTTCGGTCGATCGCGCGAGAAGCCGGCAATCGATCCAAGGTGGCTGTGTCCTGCAGCGATACCACAATTGATTGCGTTGGTGCATGTGTCGGCGTGCGCGGTGCAAGAATTCGCGGCATTGTCGAAGAGTTGGCCGGTGAACGTATTGATATTGTTCGCTGGAACGATTCACTGCAGATTTTGGTTCCCAATGCGATGCAGCCAGCTGAAGTTGAAGACGTGATTCTTTGCCAAATGCTTGGCAAGGTGATCGTGCTGGTTCGTGAGGATCAGTTGTCGCTGGCAATCGGAAAATTTGGTCAGAACGTGCGTTTGGCCTCGAAGTTGGTTGGCTGGGACATCAATGTGATGACTCAGGCCCTGCTCGACCAGCAGCTGGATAAGTCCATTGAGGGATTCTGTGTTGTTCCAGGAATCACTCCGGAACTGGCGGAGAACCTGGTCTCACAGGGATTTTTTACGTTCGACGATCTTTCGGTGATCGAACCAGATCAGCTGGTCGAAATGAGTGGTCTGACCGGAGAGGACTGTGACACGATCATTGAGTACGCTGACGTCGAGAGTGCCCGATTAGAAATCGAAGAACGAATTGCGGCAGAGCAGCGGAAGCTGGCGGCCAGTCAGGCGGAGGCTGCTCCCCGAAAGCCCCTCAAACCTGCTGCGAAACCTGACGAGGAAACGGCGGCGGATAGCGACGGTGGCGAAGAATCACCGCTCACTCAAGTGGAATCAGTCGCTGACGAATCCGGGGACAGCGACGCAGTTGTTGAAAGTCAGATCAAGTTAGTGGTCGGTCCGGAGGATACATCTTTACCGCAGGAGGAAGCTGTTTCTCCGGGCAATAGTGGCGATTCTTTGGCTGTGGTTGAGGATGTTTGATGAGTTTTCAGAACAGTCATTAAGTGGATGGCTGAATGTTTTGCTTTGATCCTTGCAAGCGGGGTCGGGCGTCAGAACAGAGGAGACACGGTCTTCAGTAATCGAATCTGGTAAAAAATTTAGTGTTCGTGTGTCTTTGTTCTGGCTGTCACCGGCTTTCGCCGGAAACAGGTTGAAAGACGGCATCGTCTGCGGTCAGCATTTCGTCCGAAGGAATCCTTCGGGGTGCCCGGCCTGTTTTTGTGAGGTTCTGTGCTGACACGGTCAGGGGAGTGTTTTCCCGGACAGGCTCCGTCGGCCTAAGGGGTTAAGTTTTGAAGATACGTATCTTTGCCCTTGCGAGAGACCTTGGTCTCGACAGTAAGGTGTTGATCGATCTCTGTGAGCAAGCTGGCGTTAAGCTGCGCAATGCACTTGCGACAATTAGCGAAGAAGAACGGGACGCGGTTGTTGCCTACATTCGAAGCAAGGGAACCACAGCCAGCAGCGACGTGGCCGCTGTCGAAATAACGCCCATGCGTGAAGTGCCGCTTGTCGTCGGTAAGGTGCGACAGATTGTCGGCATTCCGGCCCGCACGTCTTCGCGAGCGCAGGACGAAACCGACGCTGCTGCGATTGAGACTGAAGAAATCGATGCAGAGGAAGTAAGCGATTCGGGAAGTGTTGCAGCTAACGAATCGATCACGGTCGATGAAACTCCCGCCGATCGCGATATCGTGTTGGACTCCGTTGAAGTTCCCGACGCTCACAACATCGTAGACGACGAAACGATCGTCACTTCTGAGACAGCAGCAACACCAATAGCACCAACGGCACCAACGGCACCAACGGCACCAACGGCACCAATAGCACCAATAGCAGTAACGGCAGCAGCAACTGCGGAGTCACCACCGGCCGACGCAATGCGTCGTCCCAAGATGCAGCCGTTTCGGGAAATGAGGCCAATTGGTTCGGTGAAGGATCGCGAGCAGCAGGCGGCGGCATCAGCGAAGCCTGCGGGACCGATCAAAGTCAACCGCGACAGAGACCGACAGCTAGGCAGACCGATGGTTGCTGCTCCGCCAACGTTGCCAACGCCGACCGTCAAGAAAACGAAGCCTCGCGACGAGAAAGTTCAGAAGCCCGACATGTCGCTGTCGGAGATTGTAGACCGCCGTAGTCCGCTGGCGGACCAGTTGAAAGCGCTTCGCAAAGCGCGTGATGAGCATGAAGCGGGTGGACCTGCGCCTGTTGATCGAAAATTCAGAGGAACTGCGAACCGGGGCTCGCTGCTCAAAGAGCTGCGCGAAACACGCGAAGCAGAACGTCACGCCAAGAAGCTTAAGCGTCGCAAACGTTCCGGTCCGATCGATCTCAAGACGACAGCGTCGATATCGTTTCCGATTACGGTGCGAGCGCTGTCAGAGGCCATTGGCCGGCCGGCGAAGTCGATCATGAGTATTCTGTTCAAAGCGGGCAGGATGGTGACGATTAACGATGAACTCGGCGAAGAAGAGGCCATGGAGGTCTCGATGGAGCTGGGTGTCGATCTTTCGTTTAAACGTGGCCGCGACATCGAAGCAGAACTGCTGGCATCGCTGGATCACGAAGATCCGCCGGAACTTATGCGTCAGCGTCCGCCGATGATTACAATTCTGGGGCACGTTGACCACGGCAAGACCACAATGGTGGACCGTATCCGCGGTGCCAACGTGGCAGCTGGCGAAGCAGGCGGGATCACGCAGCATATCGCGGCGTATCAGGTTGATTACGAAGGTCATCAACTGACATTTGTCGATACACCGGGACATGCTGCGTTCGGAGAAATGCGTTCTCGCGGTGCAGACGCGACCGACATTGTCGTACTTGTTATTGCTGCCGATGACGGCGTGATGCCGCAGACGGTTGAATGCATCAGCCACGCTAGGAATGCCGGCGTGCCGATCGTCGTCGCATTGAACAAGATGGACCTGCCGGGGATCGATGAGCAACGCATTCTGCAGCAACTGGCGCAGCACGAACTGCTTCCAGCAGAATGGGGTG
Source organism: Planctomycetaceae bacterium (assembly GCA_947476295.1). Classification (GTDB taxonomy): domain Bacteria; phylum Planctomycetota; class Planctomycetia; order Planctomycetales; family Planctomycetaceae; genus SXXK01. The sequence goes on from CANJQC010000113.1 coordinate 10,177, forward strand.
GTGAAGTCGAAGTCGTGCGAACGTCCGGAACGACGGGCAAGGGCATCGATAAGCTGCTCGAAACTCTGCTGCTGACAGCAGAACTGCAGGAATTTTCTGCGAATCCGGATCGTGAAGGTCTGGGCGTCTGCCTCGAAGCCTTCCGTGACGAAGGGCGTGGCGCGATCGCGTGGCTTATCGTCCAAAAAGGAACTCTGCGAATTGGGGACAACGTCCTTTGCGGTGCGACCTACGGGCGAATCCGGGCAATGTACAATGACAGGGACGAGCCGGTCACTGAGGCTGGTCCTTCCATGCCAGTCAAGGTCTCGGGTCTTTCAGATGTCCCAGGTGCGGGCGACCATTTCTTCGTCATGAAAGATATCGAGGAGGCTCGCGAGACAGCGGAAGGGCGTTTACACGAAGGTCGCACAGAAGCACTCTCTTCCCGCGTTACGGCAAGAACACTGGAAGATATTCTCAGCGTTCCTCGAGAAGGTCATGGCGTTCAGGAACTGCCGTTGATTCTGAAAGCCGATTCGCCAGGATCGATTGAAGCGTTGCGTGGTGAAGTTTGTAAATTTGAGCATCCGGAAGTCAGAGTCCAGATTATTCACTCGGGCGTTGGCGGTGTGAATGAAAGTGACGTGTCGCTGGCAAGTGCCGCGGGTGCGATTATCATCGCGTTTCATGTCATTGCTGAAGATCGAGCGCAGTTGCAGGCCGACCGTCAGGGTGTGGAGATTCGGCGTTACAACATTATCTACGAGGTTACCGAACATATTAAGCTGGCACTGCAGGGGCTGCTGCGTCCGGAACGTGTGGAAGTTTCCACCGGCCGAGCGATCGTGCTGCGGACTTTCAGTATCAGTCGTTTCGGTACGATTGCAGGTTGTCGTGTCCTGAACGGCACGATTTCCCGCGATAGTCGAGTGCATTTGATCCGCGATCAGAAAGTTATGAACGACTATCGGATCGGTTCACTCAAACGTGAAAAGGACGATGCGAAGGAGGTCCGTGACGGGATGGAATGCGGTATTCGTCTGGATGGGTTCAACGATATCAAAGAAGGAGACTTGTTCGAGGCATTTCGAATTGACGAGATTGCGCGCACGTTATAATCCCCCGGGGTTCTGCTGCCGCCTGCCACGCTGGCGCCGAAATGCAGCGTTGATCAGGCAATCTGAACCTTCGGGCAGGATAAAGTGTCTGAGTCGGCTCACCCTTCAGGAACTAAACACAATGTCAACACGTCGAACGGCCCGGGTCGCCTCAATGATCCGCGAAGTCGTCAGCACGGCAATTCTGTTTGAACTTCGCGATCCTCGTATCAAAAATGTTACGGTCCTTGGAGCGGAGGTCAGCCCTGATCTCAGATACGCTGCCGTGCGAATTTCGGTCATGGGGGATGAAAAAACTGCCGCACTGACTATGCACGGGCTGACGTCGGCCAAAGGATACTTGCAGTCGAAAGTCGCGGAGTATATTAAAAGCCGTTATACTCCGGAGCTGCGTTTTGTCTTGGATGACACAGTTTTGAAGTCTGTTCAGACATCCGCAATTCTTCGCGATGTCCTGCCGTCGGACGATACTGATGACAAAGTATCCAAAGAAGACATGGAACACCCGAAGGAACCATCGGCGGTCGAACCCGGTTATCAGGATCTGTAATTCGCCGAGTATCGAAGTTGTTGAAGAATCAGGGGGCCTTGTCCAGCTTGTTTGTCTGGGCTTGTCGATTAGGTTCAGCAGGGAACTACAATGGGAACGACCAAGGCCACCAGAGCGGCTGATAAGTCGCAGGTCTGTCGCAAATTTGTAACGGCACTTCACAAGCTGTACGGTAAGTCCGTTCCAAGGATCGAATTGCCGGTCATTGAAACGGTGCTGTTCGCGGCCTGCCTAGAAGACAATCAGTGGGCTCTCGCCGATGCCGGCCTGAAGAAGCTGATCACTTCCTTTTTCGACCTGAATGAAATTCGTGTCAGTTCCGTAAACGAACTTGAACTGGTGCTCGCACCGCTCAACAAGGCGGACTGGAAAGGTCTCCGAATCCGGTCGATTCTGCGATCCATTTTCGAATCGACGTATTCGTATGACTTCGAAAAACTTCGGCGACAGACCTTGGAACAGGCTGTCAAGACGCTGAAGAAGATGCCGGACATCACACCGTTTATCCGTGACTTTGTGCTGCACGAAGTTCTGGGCAGCCACATTGTGTGTCTGGACGAATCCATGTTGACTGCCGCAAAGTGGCTGGGACTCCTTCCGGAGGCCGCTGATCTGAATGAGGGATCGGAATACCTGAAGGGTGGTCTCAAAAAATCCGAGGTCTCCGAATTCTGCCATCTGCTGCGATGCCTTGCGACAGATCCGAAATTCATTCCTCGATTTGTTGATCATGCCGACACGGAACAGACCATGGCCGATGTCATGGATCGTTGGGCGGAACTGCAGCTGCCACCAAAGAAAAAGCCGAATAAACCGCCGGCTCCTAAAGAAGTTTCGAGATCTGAGAAAGTCGACGCAGGCAAGAAATCATCGGCGGCGATTCCGGCCAAACCAGTCGCACCCGTGAAGCCTGTTGTACCTTCCAAGGCCGCGACATTGTCCGGGAAGTCAAAACCGTCATCGAAGCCTGCGGCATCTGCCGCGAAGACAGTAGCGAAGCCGACGGCAAAGCCAAAAGCCTCCGGAGAACCGAAATCAGCTTCTGCGGTACCATCAAAGTCCAGGTTGGTCAGGGCAGCCGAAAAAAAAACAGCCATCCCGGCAGCCAAAAAATCAGCTTCCTCTAGTAAACAGAGCACTGCCAAGACTGTTAAGAAAAAATAGGCTCCGGCCGAGAGACGCATCAGACTGGGGCCTGAGCACCCGACGACAGGCTGTGGGTGCGCCCGGTGTCTAGTGGAGTCCCCGCAATGTCCATCTGGAACGCCGCTCAGCAATTCCTGGAGTGGGACTTATGCTGTGGTCCCTGAACCGAACTCGACAGAACGTCCGAGAGGGTCAATAATGCACCGTGAGCGGAACGGCACCGGCCATCGACGAAGTTGGTTCCCGATGCACTGCGAAACACCGGCAGCTTACGCCGTGCCGCTCAATTCTGTCATTCTGCTTACTAATTTCGGTGAGACTGAAAATGAAGCTTTTTGTTCCAGCATCTTGGTGGCGACAAGTCACTCCAGCCATCGCCTTCGTGCTCATTTCGGTCTGTCTTCCGGTCGGCCTCGTATCGAGGGCCGTGCAGGCGGAGCCGGACGAGCCGGTAACCGAAGACGAAAATGCCCCCGACGCCGATGAGGCGCTCAATGAACTGAAACCGAAAGCTGAAGACAATCAGCTTCGGGACGAAAGTGAGGCACTCGATCCTGCCAACAAAGATGCTTTGGCTTGGTACATGGCTGGTCAGAAGGCCATGAAGCGAGGCGATCTGCAGCCTGCTGCGGACGCATTCGAGAAATCTGCCGAAGCATCACCTCAATCTGCCGTTCCCCTGCGAGCACTGTCGATGGTACTGCTGCGATTGGGCCGCACTGAGGCAGGAATCAAGGCAGCGGAACAAGCGATTGGACTGGATCCGGACGACGTAGAAATGCGTCTGCAGATGGCGGTATTCTACGCAACAACTCAACGTATTGAAAAATCCATCACGTTGCTGAACGAAGCTCTGGAATCTAAATCGCTCAAAAGAAAATCCCGTGAGTTCGTGCAGTTGCACCAGGTTCGCGCCGCAATTTTTTTGGCAGCTCGTAATCTGAAGGAAGCGGCCGACAGTTACGAAGTGCTGCTTGATGCTCTTGAACGGCCAGAAGATTTTGAGCTGACCGACCGCGAACACAAGGCGATGACGAAAAATCGCCCTACAAGCTACGAAACAGTCGGTCGTGTGCTGATGGAAGTGGGGCGTCAGGAGAAAGCGATTCAGGCTTTTGAAGCTTTGGGTCGCATGAACAAGGATCAGCCCGGCGAACACAACCTGCTGCTGAGCCGCGCGTATTTTCTGAAGGACAAACTGGAAGACAGCGAGAAAAATCTGGATCTCTACTTCGACGGCGGTCGTCGCAGTAAAGAATCGCTCCAGATTTTGCTCGATCTCTACGGTGCCACAAATCGATCGGACGCTCTGTCGGAACGCTTAAAAGAGCTGAGCGAAAACACGCCGGATGCAACCACCGTCAGGATGTTCCTTGGTCAAGTTCTGCTGGATCAGGGCAATGCATCGGAAGCCAGTTCCGTCTATCAGGCGATCCTCGATTCAACCGGCGAAGCGGATGCCTATCTCGGACTGATTCGCGTAGCGATTACAAAACACGATGCCACTGCACTCATCGCAACCGTCAACCGCGCAGCGCGATCGCGAATTCGAGTCGAAGAACTGGCTCCGCTGGTCGTGAGTATTACGACCAACGACGAATTCGCGAAAAGCGCCGTAAGTACCTGTCAGTCGATGTATGACGAAAAACCTGGAGACCTGCATCCGGTGGTCCCTTATTTCTGTTCTATGATTGCTGACGCAATAAAACAGCCAAAGGACGAATCTGCGTTACTCAAAGCTGCGGTGGAACTCAATCCTGATCGAGAATTGCTCATGCAGATTCTGGAGAAGTACGGCCTGAGCAAGCTGACACTCGGTGAGTACGCAATGGCGGCGAAGATCTTCGAACAGTTACTTGCGGTTCCCGGATTGGAACCTGGTGTCCGTGTCAACACGCTGTTTCGAATTTCTGGCGCTTATGCTTCGATTGAAGATATCACTGCAGCTCGACAGGCTCTGCAGGAAGCGTTGAGGATAGTTCCGAACGAACCACAGGTGCTGGCTCGCTTGGCAACGATAGAAGCAGTCGATGGAAAATTCGAAGTGGCCGAAAGGCTGCTGGAAAAGTCCTTGCAGGGTCTTGCTGAAGATTCAGAATTAGTGGTTGAGACCCGTGTTCGCCTGGCAGGCATTTATGCCCGTCAGGACAAATGGGATGGCGCGATCGAACAGTATCTGCTGGCGATGGAAAGTCCAAAAGCCAGCGAGGAGACTTTGCGACTGATCCGCATGGGCCTTTCCAATGCGTACGTTCAAAGCGGAGATATGATCAAAGGCGAAAAGGTTTTGGAAGGTATTTACGCCGAAGATCCGACAGATCCGGGGGTGAATAACGACTTGGGTTATTTGTACGCCGATCAGGGTAAAGAACTGGAAAAAGCCGAGCAGATGATTCGCATCGCGGTCGAGTCTCAGCCCGACAATCCGGCGTACCTCGACAGCCTTGGCTGGGTGTTGTTTAAGCTTGGCAGGAATGAAGAAGCGATTGAACCGCTGAAAAAAGCAAACGGCAGTCCCGAATACCGTGATGCAACATTGCTTGAACATCAGGGTGATGTTCACCAGGCTCTCCAGCAGACCGGCGAAGCCAACGATCTTTGGTCGCAGTCGCTGAAGGTCGAACAGGATTCCACAAAGCCCAGCAGCCAGACGATCGAACGACTGAAATCAAAACTTGGAAATGCCGCACCAGCGGAAGAGCCCGCAGAGAAATCGACGGAGGAGGCCGGTGACGCGAGCAATAACAAGTAATAGCTCGCTTCATTGCTGGTACAGCGAGTTTATGGACTTCTCGCGGCCACTCCTAGACAGGTTTAACCCGATGCCGCAGGCGAGGAGTCCTTTGAATTCAGCCTCGCCTGCGGCCTTTGAAGTTGCGCGTTTCATTAGGGCTGGAAGCCCGACACATCGTCAGCTGGTGGCGTGAGCCGAATGGCACTTGGTTTACTTCAAAAATAGCAGGCACACTCCGTGTGCCGTCCGCATTCTCAGTACAAACTTATGGCACGGAAGACCACGATCCGAAATGATGATGCTGAACCGGATGAACCGTCGGTTTCCGGTTCCGAAACGGGCGGTATTGGATCAGGTCGTGGCAGAACGCGCGACGGCGACAGCGAAGGCGACGATCCGGATCAGCAGCGTTTTGACGACGAACTGCGTCCATCAAGACTGGAAGACGTCGTCGGCCAGAAAGCGGTCGTCGAACGTCTTCGGATTCTGCTCGAAGCAACAAAGAGACGTAAGGAGCCGCTCGGTCATCTGCTACTGGACGGCCCGCCTGGACTGGGCAAAACAACGCTGGCCACTGTTGTCCCCCGTGAATTGGGCACAGAATTGCAGATCACCGCCGGCCCGTCGCTTAGCGCACCCAAGGATCTGCTGCCATATTTGACCAATGCGGGATACGGCAGTGTGCTGTTCATTGATGAAATTCATCGGATGCCGCCGGCCGTGGAGGAATTTATTTATCCGGCGATGGAAGATTTTCGAGTTGATATCACGCTGGGGGATGGGCTGAATGCCCGCACGATCAATATGAAACTGCAGCCATTCACACTCATCGGTGCCACAACTCGCAGTGGCATGCTGACGGCACCGCTGCGTGATCGCTTCGTCAATCGTGAGCATCTGGATTTTTACACCGATGAAGAACTCGCCACAATCGTGACTCGCAATGCCCGCAAGCTCCGCACCGTCATTGCTCCTGAAGCGGCTCAGGAAATTGCCATCCGTTCCCGAGGCACGCCTCGTAAAACCAACAACTGGCTCCGCTGGACCCGCGACTTTGCTGACGTCCGGGCGAACGGAATCATCACGCTGGACGTCGCTCGGGCGGCACTCAGGATGAAAGGTGTTGACGACGCCGGGCTCGAGGAACAGGACCGGAAATATCTTGAAACAATCATCCGCGTTTTTGGCGGCGGTCCGGCGGGCGTGCAGGCTCTGGGGCATACGATGAATATCCCGGCCGACACGCTTGAGGACGAAGTGGAACCGTTTCTGCTGCGTGAAGGCTTTATCCAGCGAACACCTCGCGGACGTATGATCACGGCAAAAGCAATGGCTCATCTTGGCATGTCGCAGAAGCAACCTAAATCCAGCACCGAGAACCCCGACCAGCGGGAACTGTTCTAGAAGTGTGTCTGAATACCGCTGTTCTTGTGAGCAGTGGATCGCCAGGTTGTGTTTGTGTCATCCAGCGAAGGAGAATGCCTGTATGGGAATCATCAAAGAGTTTAAAGACTTTGCCATGAAGGGCAATGTCGTGGACCTTGCCGTGGGGCTGATTATCGGAGCAGGGTTCGGAAAAATCGTGAGTTCTCTCGTGAACGACGTGATTATGCCGCCAATCGGCAAGATGATCGGGGGCGTCAGCTTCACAGATCTGAAACTTCCGTTGGGAAAGAGTGAGCCCAAGACATTGGCGGACGGTACGATCGAAGCCGCCAAAGATGTTTTTATCAACTATGGAACGTTTCTGCAGACAGTATTTGACTTCCTGATCGTGGCGGCTGCGGTGTTTGCAATTGTAAAGATTATGAACACTGCTAAGGCCAAATTTGAAAAACAGGAAGCTGCTGCTCCGGTCGCTCCGCCAGAAGACGTGCTTCTGCTGCGCGAAATACGTGACGCACTGAAGAAGCGATAATCAGGTCAGCCACACCCGTCATGAAAGTAGGTCTTAGCATCACCGTTGCCAACTTCGTCCGATTGATTGACGAGGCTGAGCGGGATCTTGTCCCAATCCATGTCGGGACTGTCAGTCAGCATCTCCCCGGATGGAATCGCAATCGACTTGGGAGCGACGGTATTGTTGACGACGAACTTACGGTGACCTGAATTGACACCTCGACAGGAGAACCGCTGGCTGTTTTAGTCAACTTCACAGCGCATTCAGGGTGCCGGAAAATTCCGTATGTCACCGATCTGATCCAGTTCATTCAGAAAAGGCAACAGATCGTTCCACGTAAAGACGGCGAATCCATCGAGTTGCACTTCGGCCGCTTTGTTCAGGTAGATTCGGATGTCCTCCGCTGAATGGACTCGTCCATGACTTGTCACAACACCAAGTGCAAACGACAGCGGCACTGGACGCCCGGTACCACGATTCAATTCGACTGCTGACCGCATCTTCTGTTCGAACATCGTCAGATATTTTTCGCCATATTTGTCATGGTGGTAGTATCCGGACACATTCACCAGATCCAGATAGCCTTCGCTGACCCAGCGGGGCCAGCACTGAGCAATCTGATGATTGGCTGCAACATGTGGTCCCCAGGAATAGATGCCAAGGCGGGTCCCGCTGTGTGCGCCGCGGACAGTTTCGCTGTAAAGCCGCACAAGTTCCGTCAGTTCATCTTCTTTGAACTTCTGCATCAGCCGTTTTTCCAGTTCCGGTGTGGTCCCTTCCGGAAGCGATGCCTGGAATCGCTGGTCCGCTGCCGGATCGAGAAGCAACGGTCGATTGTGATAGCGAATGTAGTCCAGAATGATTCCATCCGGCTGATATTTTCGCACGATCTCGTCTGCCACACTGGCCAGCCAATTCCGTGCGTCCGGATGAGCCGGACTGATATAACCCAGCGGTGTACCGTCAAGATGACGCAGTGCCCAGTCCGGATGTTCCTTCAGAATTCCAGCTGGAGCTTCATTACCACACACGGTTACGCAGATCACGGGGTACACCTGAATTTGGCGCTCTCGAGCTTTTCGAATCAGTTCGCCGAGAGGATCACGGTCCCTGTAGAACTGAGTCGCGTGAATGCTTCCCGGATAGTAAGCATCCCCGGCACTGCCTGTGAAGTAGGGAAAGATGGCGTTGAAACCGCTGCTCTCAAATCGATCCAGTGCCGTTTGAATCGCGGTCGTTTGTTCCTCAAGTGTTCCATCCCGAGGGATCACTTGATTCGGGTGAAAGTAAGATGCGCGAAGTGGCTGAGGAATCTCTGCTGAATACAGGCGACCGGAAATCAGCATCGATATCGCACATAGTGATATCGCGCCCAGAGCACATCGAAGAACTCGTCGCATCATGTTTTCTCTGTGGAAACAATGGATCTAATGAACCCAAAACACGTCGTTCTCTAAGTTACAAAGGAAAACGCCGGGGCCGTGAATCATAGTGGCCGCGACGGACGATCCAAACCCTGGATGACAGCTTCCGGAATTGCCGTCCTCGTAACCTCCTTCTTACCACACTCAACGGGAAGGGATATACGAAATCATGTCATCGGCATATCCACACACCAGGTACCTTTACCGGCGGCTACATTCCTCCGGTATCTCGTTTTTGTACCGGCAAGCTGACGCATGCCGCTCGTGCGCCTGTGAAGGCGATTGAACAGTCAGGTGAGAGTCCTGATCAGAGCATTCGTTACCGCTCTGTAGCCAAAGGTAACCGCGTTTTCAAGAGAAAGGGTGG